>JANOBP010000740.1:0-12938 GCA_031411715.1 Verrucomicrobiaceae bacterium
CACCGCTTACGGTGCCTTTGTGGAACTGGAAGAAGGCATCGACGGCATGATCCACGTCTCCGACCTCAGTTGGACACGCAAGATCAACCATCCATCCGAGATGCTCAAGAAAGGCCAGGAAGTCGAAGCCACCGTGCTCGGCATCGACAAGGCCAATCAGCGTATCTCTCTCGGCATGAAGCAGCTCGAGACCGATCCATGGAGCGAAATCGACAACCGATTCAAGGTTGGCGACGTCGTGAAGGGCCGCGTGGCCAAGATCGCCAGCTTTGGCGCCTTCGTCGAACTCGAAGACGACATCGACGGCCTCGTTCACATCTCGCAGATCAGCGAGGAGCGCATCGAGAAGGTCAAGGACAAGCTCAATATCGGCGACGAAGTCGAAGCCCGCGTCATCAAGGTGGACAAGGTGGAGCGCCGCATCGGCCTCTCCGTGAAAGCCATGAACTACAGCGAAGCCGACATCCAAAAGGAAAGCCAAGCCTTCGAAGCCCTGCGCCCAAGCACCGACCTCGTCGGCCTGGAGCAAGCCTTCAAATTCGCCACCGAAGAATGGCGTCCAGGCGGCTCATAAGCCACTCGCTGAGACAAAACTCAAACCACGAAGGGACGCCGCAAGGCGTCCCTTTTTGGTTCTGCTGGAAATAAACTGTGCCAGGGAAGTCCGATGAGGCACGCATACAGTCGCTAGGGAAGGTTTTGCATCCTGTGGCGTTCAAGAACCTGTGAAATCTTCCATCGTCATCATCGCCTTCCTTTTGTCAGCGCTGCAAGCTGCAGATAGTCCAAAGACTGTTTCAATCCACGAGACTTTCGACGCTCATTTCGATGCCAAGCGGTTCATCACACCGATCCCGAACAAAAACACCGAAGTGCGTGATGGTGTGCTTTGGACGCGTGGGTCCAGCGGCGGGAAGTATCCGCCGATGGTTTATCTGGCAGTGGAGGGGAAGGACCTTGCCATCTCGTTTCGCTATCGGCATCTCGGCGATGGCGGCATGCTGTGGTTCTTCGTCGATGGCGATGATGGCTTTGGCAGCGAGGATCACATGCTGCGCGTGAAGTTGCTCCGTGACGGTGTGCAGTTGGAGGTAGATGCGCATTCCAAAGACGAGCATCATCCGCTGCGTCAGAACAATCGGCCTGCGGATAAGGTTAGCGGCGTTTACCGACTGAATGAGCACTTTCCTCTGGAGAAAGTGGACCTGAAAAACAACGACTGGCGCGAGGTGAAACTCGTCTTCCAGGGCGAGCAAGTTGCCATGAGCATCGATGGTAAAGTGTGGAGCAAGACGCTGAGTCGGGCGAACTTCAACGCAGGTAAACGCAAGTTGCTGTGGATGCAGAACGGCGGCGAGAAAGGGATCGAGATCGACGACGTTCACGTTCAGGCCACTTCACCGACCCCCTAACAGCACTCATGAATCGACTCATCACGCCCATCGCCCTCTTCAGCATCACATTCGCCACAGCAGTCCTCGCTCAGGCGGATAAACCGCTGCTGAATGAAAGCGTGCTGCCTGTCATCGCTTCGCCGAGTTTTGCAGAGCCGTTGGTGGCACCGTTTGTGACGGCAAAAGGCCGATGGGTTCCTGCAGAAGGCGTGCTCAGCGTTGTGGACATCCCTGCGGAGAAACACATTCCGGTGCTGCATCACAAGATTGGCTTGGCCAGCGCCGTGATCGAATTGGAGTTCCGTTGGGATGGAGTTGGCTCGTTCCTCGTTGGCTGTGATTCGGACAAGCATGTAGGCCGCGTAGTGATCAATGCCAAAGGCCTGAGCATCGCTGAAGACTCGGTGAAACCATCTCACACCATCGCGCAACTCCCGCTCGCCGTGAAGCAGGGCGAGTGGCACAAGCTCCGCGTGGAATGGAAAGGCGATCAAATGGCCGCGCGTCTTGATGGTTCCGTGCTCCGTGCCCAACACGCCTTCCTTGCCACAGCAAAGAGTCGCAGTTGGCTCGCAGCCTCACAGACGGTGAAAGTCCGCAACCTCAAGATCAGCGGCGAGGCGAAGCCTTGATGAATTTTTTTCTGACAACTCTTCTGGTTGCGATAGGCACGAGCGTCTTCGCACAATCACCAGCGCGCCCGTTGTTTCGCGAATTCGTCGGACTCTGCGGGCATACCGTGCAGTTTAAGCCGGAGCTCTATCAGCCAGTGTGCCGCGTGGTGCGCGACTACCATCCAGTGAAGTGGGATTTGGCCAAGGACACCTCCGTCATGCCAGAGTGGCCTTTTGCGAAGAACCGCGTGTCGTGGGAGAAGGTCTATCGCTCGTGGCATGACAAGGGTTTGAATATCAGCGTGTGTCTTCAGTTTGATGACATGAAGGCTGAGGATTGGAAGGACATTGAGCGCGATGCGCGGGCCTATGCCAAAGGCTTTTCGGAGCACTTCGGGCCCGGCGGAAAGTATCCTTTTGTCGATACCGTGGAGATTGGCAACGAACCTGGCCACATCGACGACGCGACTTACCTGCGCATTTTCAAAGCGATGGCCGCTGGCATTCGTGAAGGAAATCCGAAGCTCAAGATCGCCACGTGCAACACCGAGGCTGGCGGCAGTGATCGCTATTGGAAAGGTGCCGACATCTTCACGCCGCACCTGCCCATGATCGACGTGTTGCGCATTCATCGCTATGCCATCAAAGACGGCTGGCCCACTTGGAAACGCAGTTACCCGGAGGACTCCACCGTTCCTTACCTCAGCAAGATTCAGGACATGATCGACTGGCGCGACAAGCACGCGCAAGGCCGCGAAATGTGGGTCAGCGAGTTCGGTTGGGATTGCAGCACGCAGAAACCCGATCCGAAAGGCGACATGGCGAAGTTCATCACCTGTACCGATGATGAGCAGGCCATGTGGCTCGTGCGCAGTTACCTCCTCTTTGCCGAAATGGGCATCGACAAAGCATTCGTCTATTTTTTCAATGATGAAGACAAACCCGCGTTCCATGCCTGCTCCGGCATTACCCGCAACTTCCAGCCCAAGCCCAGCTACCACGCTATTGCATGGATGCTCAAGCACCTCGCCGACTACCGCTTCAGCAAAGCCATTCTGAAGTCCGAAAAGGATGGCTATCTCTTCGAGTTCACACCGGAGAAAGTCGATGCACCCAAAATCCTCGCCGCATGGCATGCGACTCGAGAAAATATCTCCCTCGACCTCCAAGGTGCCACCATCCTTCGCTCCGAACGCATGCCGCTGACCGCTGGCAATGCCGTCGAGCCTCAACTGAAAACAAACCACACCACTGTCATCGCAGGAACGCTTCCCATTCTGCTTTGGGTAAAGTAAATTGCCTCAGCATATGTCCACCACCTCCAACATCGCCACCTGCCATGCGGCGTTTTGCAGCGTGTAGCCCAAGATCGATATGCGATCCACATCTGCACGTATCGCGCTTGCGGCTGTTACGGGTCAAGCTTTGGAGAGTGTCGTGAACATCATGGTTTAACCGCGTTTGCTAACACCATGAATCCGCCTTCTGCACATCTTCCTCGTCGTGCGTCACTGCCGTTGGAAGTGGCGGTGTTTTTGAGGGAGCGGTTGCTGCGAGGAAATTGGGCACGTCATCTACCGGGTGAGTTGGAACTTGCGCGAGAGCTTCAAGTCGGGCGAAATACGATTCGAGCGGCGCTGGCGGTTTTGGAGAAGGATGGACTGCTGCGCACGACCTCGGGTCGGCGGTGTGAGTTGACGATGCCGGTGAAACAGGTGCGTCCAAATTCAGAGAAGCTGGTGGTGATGCTGATGCCCTTACCCTGGCACACGCTGGCTCCATCTACGCTGCTTTGAATGGATGCGCTGCGGTCGAGATTGCAGGCTGCTGGCTGGCAGTTGCAGATCCTGGTGGATGCAGTTGCGTTTCGTCGAGCTCCGACAGTGGCGCTTGAGTCACTGGTGAAGCGTCATACAGCTGCTGTGTGGATCTTGTTTCGGTCCACATTGGCGATGCAGCGTTGGTTTGAGAAGCGGCAGGTGTGTACGGTGGTGGCAGGCTCTTGTCATGCAGGTGTAAGACTACCACAGGCGGATACGGATTTTCGTGCGACTTCGCGTCACGCGGCGGCACGACTGGTGGGTTTGGGGCATCGACATTTGGCGGTTTTAGCTCCTGCTGTCTCTTTCGCGGGTGATGACGAAAGTCTCGCAGGTTTTCGGGAAGGCGCGGGCGATGCAGTCTTAAAGGTGCATCCCTGCAACGACACAAAAGCGAGTGTGATCAAGGTATTGCGAGGCATTTTGTCTGCCGCCCAACGACCCACGGCTCTCTTTGTCATCCAAGCAGGTCATGCCGCCACGGCGGTGACCTATCTGTCTCAACAGGGTGTGCGAGTGCCGACAGAGATGTCGCCCCTGTCGCGTGATCATGAGCCTTTCCTCACACACCTCGTTCCTGAACCTGCACGCTATGAAAGACAGCCCGCTGTCTTCGCTAAGAAACTGGCGCAACTTGTCACGGCGCTCGGAAATGGAGTGCCACCGAAGAAATCCCAGCATCTTCTCATGACGACCTTTGTTCGAGGCGAGACGATGGCGCGTGCGCCTGTTCCCATAAAGAACAGGTAGTTCATTGGCAGGTTTTGTTGGGTTTCGCGTTAAAGTCATTCACCGCATGAAGACAATCTGCATCCAAGGCCTCGTTGCCGCCACACACACACCGTTTCACGCAGACGGATCACTCAATCTAGCCATCGTCGAAAAACAGGCCGCTCATTTGCAGAACTCGGGTGTTGGCCATGCCTTTATCGGGGGCACCACGGGTGAGAGTAGCTCGCTGACGCTGGAAGAGCGCCGCGCTTTGGCAGCGCGCTGGTTTGAAGTCACTCAGGGGGCTGAGCTGAAGGTCATCGTGCACGTGGGCTCGAATTGCCTCGCTGATTCGCGCAATCTCGCTGCGCAAGCTCAGGAACTCGGTGCCGTGGCCGTAAGTGCGCTGGCGCCGTCGTATTTTAAACCTGGCAATGTCGCCGCACTGGTCGAAAGCATGGCGCAGATCGCCGCCTCCGCACCGGAGTTGCCTTTCTATTATTATGAGATTCCGACGATGACGGGCATCACGTTTTCGCCCTCGGAGTTTCTCGCTCAAGCGGCGGATCGCATCCCGAACCTCGCTGGCATCAAGTTCACCAGTAACAATCTCATGGAGTATCAACTTTGCCGCGCCTCGCATGCCGGACGTTTCGACATCCCATTCGGGTTTGATGAAATGATGCTCGGAGCTCTGGCTTTCGGAGCCACGGGTGCAGTCGGCAGTTCGTTCAACTTCGCCGCTCCGATCTATAATCGCCTCATCGCCGCCTTCCAACGTGGCGACCTCATCGCCGCACGCGAAGAGCAGATGCGATCTATCCGCACGATCCAAAAACTAGCCGCTCGTGGATACATGGGAGCGGCAAAGGCGGTGATGAAAATGCTCGGTGTCGATGTGGGTCCACCGCGTCTGCCTTGTGGAAATCTCGACGCTGATCAAATCCAAGCCCTGCGCACCGAACTGGAGCAATTGGGCTTTTTTGAATGGGTGAAACCTTAACCTCTCGTCACATGCTTTCCCACTCCGACCTCCTCCAACTCAAGCGCTGGAACACGCCCACCATCTACAATGGCTGGGAGCAAATCACCAAGCGCGATCCTGCCGCCGATGCCTTCAATCTCGAAGAAACCCGCGACTTCATGCCGCAGATGGGACCCATGGTGGGTTATGCCGTCACCGTCGTCATCGAACCGAGCAACAAAGCGCACCGCGAGGCCAATCCGAATGCGTGGAACGACTACCGCCGCTACGTCGCCAGCATTCCAGGTCCGAAGATCGTTTGCGTGCAGGATCTGGACAAACCGCGCGTCATTGGCTCCTTCTGGGGCGAGGTAAACAGCAACATGCACCGCGCTCTTGGTTGCGTGGGCACGATTGTCGATGGGGCGATCCGCGATGTCGATGAAATGACCAACGCGGGCTTCAAAGCGCTCGCCCGTCGTCTCTGCGTCGGTCATGCGCACGTCCATCCCGTGCGCTGGAACTGCGAGGTCGAGGTCTTTGGTCGCAGAGTTTCGCCCGGCGATCTCATTCACGCGGACAAGCATGGTTTCATCGCCATCGAGCCCGAAGCGCAGCCGCACATTCTCGAAGCCGCGCGCTTCATGGATGCCAATGAATGTCAGACCGTCATCCCTGCTGCCCGTGGCTGTGTTGGACTCAGCACGGATCAAATCCTCGCCAATCTCGCCGAAGCTGGCGCTCAGTTCGGCAAGAACGCCAAAGCCCAATTTCAACGCCAAGGAGAATGGTAACCATGAAACACATCGCAGTCCTCATCATCGCCCTCAGTGGCCTACTCAATGCCGCCGAGCCGTTCATCGACAAACAAGACCTCTTCATCGTCGGGGAAGATCCCGCCTATGCGCTCTACCACATCCCCGGTGTCGTCGTGACGGCCAAGGGCACCGTGCTGACATGGTGTGAGGCCCGCAAGCGTGCCGCAGGTGTCAGCGACTGGGATGATATCCGCATCCTGCTCCGCCGCAGCACTGACGAAGGCAAAACGTGGAGCACTCCAAAAAGCATCGCGAATGTGGAAGGACCGAAGGCGAAGAACCCCTTCGCGCTCAAGATGAAAAACGTCGATCCCAACGACGTGACCTACAACAACCCCGTGCTCATCGCCGACAAGGACGGCACGGTTCACATGCTCTTCTGCCTCGAATACATGCGCACTTTTTACCAGCGCAGTGAAGATGACGGCGTGACCTGGAGCAAGCCCACCGAGATCACGAGTGCGTTTGAAGCCTTCAAGAAAGACTACGACTGGAAAGTGCTCGCCACCGGCCCGGATCACAGCATCCAGCTCAAAACCGGACGTCTCGTGGTGCCGGTGTGGCTTTCCACTGGCACGGGCGGCAATGCGCATCGCCCCAGCGTCACCGCCACCATCTACAGCGATGATCAGGGCAAAACGTGGAAGGCGGGCGACATCGCCGTGCCTTGCACGGACGCGTGGATCAATCCGAATGAAACCGTCGCCGTCGAACTTAATGACGGTCGTGTGATGCTCAATGTGCGCAGTGAGTCGAAAGCACATCGCCGCCTCGTGGTGACTAGCCCCGATGGCGCGACGAAATGGAGCACGCCGAAATTCGACGAGGCATTGCTCGAACCCATCTGCATGGGCGGCATCGTTCGCTACAATCACAATGGCAAGAGCCTCATTCTCTTCTCCAACCCTCACAACCTGGAGAAAGAAAAGGGCAAGGCTGAGCCAGGCAAAAACCGCGATCGCAAAAACGTCAGCGTGAAGATCAGCCGCGACGAAGGCCAGACCTGGCCCGTGAATAAAACCATCGAGTCCGGTCCCAGCATGTATTCCGACATCGCCGTCACGAAAAGCGGTACCATCCTCTGCTTCTACGGCCGCAGCGGCGATGGTTCAGCATTGGCTCACTTCGCTGGCGGTCGTCTTACCTTGTCCCGCTTCAATCTCGAATGGCTGGAGCAGTAGCTTCGATTGGTAATCGAAGTTTTCTGCCCCAAACCATTCGACTGCCAGTCGAATCTACTCTTATGAAGCCACTTCTCCTCTTTTTGCTCTGTGGTTGCCTCACCGCCGCCGAGCCGCTGCTTGAAACGCAGTGCCTCTTTGCTCTGACGCCGAAGAAAAAGCCGAACTACCGCATCCCAGCGATCATCCAGGCGCCGAATGGAGACATCCTCGTCGTCTGCGAGAAGCGCAACGACGGCCCCGGCGACATTGGCAATCACGACATCGTGATGAAACGCAGCGCCGACAAAGGCAAGACCTGGAGCGATGAAATCGTGATCTTGGATGACGAAGATCGAGTCTGCACGGACCTGACCGTCGGACTGGATCGCGAAACAAAGAAGCTGTGGTTGTTTTTCCTGAAGGACAAAAAGCAATACGCGCACCTGACGAGCGTGGACAATGGCCTGACGTGGATCGGACCGGTGGTCATCCACGATCAAGTCATCAAACCCGAATGGCAGATGCTGAAGGGTAAGGGCGATGACGATAAACCGGCCGGCAATCCGAAGAGCCACGCCGTGCAGTGGGAGAAGAGCTGGATGCAGCGCTACGGTTGTGGTCCTGGAAACGCGATGATCCAGCTCAAGTCTGGCCGACTGCTGGTGCCAGCGCGACATCGCGAAGACACGGGCAAAGGCCGCCTGCGCAGCTTCGCGCACTGTTTTTTCAGCGACGATCACGGTGCGACGTGGAAGCTGGGAGGCACCATGGGTATGAACACCAGTGAGTGTCAGTTCGTCGAGCTGAACGACGGCAGCGTGCGTGTGATCTCGCGTAACGAGAGCAGTGAGGACGCTCCGGACAATCTGCGTCACCTCACGGCGATCAGCAAAGACGGCGGCGAGACATGGAGCGAGGTGCGGCGTCTCGAAGAACTCATCACGCCGCGCTGCCACGGCTGCGTGGAGCGCTACGGTGCCAAAACGCTGCTGTTCTCCAGCCCGGCATCGCCCTTTCGACAGAAAGAACACCCTTATGGACGCTACAACCTCACGATCCGTGTGAGCCATGATGAGGGTGAGACATGGAGCGCGGGGAAGACGATCTGGCCGCATCCAGGCTCGTATTCAGACTTGGTGGTGCTGGATGATCACACAATCGGCTGCGTCTATGAGCGTGGTGACAAAGGCAGCACGCACTATTGGGACGAGTTGCATTTTGCTCGTTTCAATCTGGAGTGGCTGACAAACGCCCAAACGCCCTAGCCATGATCTCTCGTGTCCTACCTTTTCTGCTTCTCCTCGGCCACGCAGTGGCCCAGGAGATCATCCATCGCGAAGTCGTCGTCTATGGCGGCACGCCAGCGGGAATCATGGCCGCCATCGCTGCTGCACGTCAGGGGCATGACGTGGCGCTGGTGGAACTGAATGCGCATGTCGGCGGCATGGTGAGCGGCGGTCTCGTGGCGACGGACATGGGAGACCGCGCAACCGTGGGCGGACTGGCGGATGATTTCTTCAATCGCATCGTGAAATACTACTCGGACAAATACGGTGCCGATTCCGCCGAGCTCAAAGCAGCGCGCAATGGGGCGACCTTTGAGCCGCATGTAGCGGAGCTCATCTTTGAGCAGATGCTGACCGAGCAACCGCAGATCAAGGTGTGGAAAAAGCATCGCTACAAGGCCACGCAGGTCGACGCTGACCGTGGGCAGGCGGGGAATCGCGTCACTGCGCTGGTCGTGGATGATTTGGTGGCGCAGACCACGCGCACCTTCACGGGTGATGTGTTCATCGATGCTAGCTATGAGGGCGATCTGATGGCGAGAGCGCATGTGTGCTATCGCGTGGGTCGTGAGAGCCGGGCGGATTATGGCGAGCAACTCGCAGGCGTGAGCATGGGACCAAAGGAACAGCGCGGCATGGGAGATCAGCGCACCATGGCCTACAACTACCGTGTCTCTGTGACGTCTAATACCGCAAACCGCGTGCTGTTTCCGAAGCCAGAGCATTACGATCCCACACCCTTCATCGAAACGCATGGCAAGCGTGCGAAGGAAGGCCGCGTCAAAGGCTTTGGCGACTTTTTCACCACGATCGACAAATGGCACCCTGGCTACAAATACGACGCGAACTGGTTTGACTGGCCGGGCAACAGCGAAGGCTACGCGGATGGCGACTGGGCGGCGCGTGATGCCATCGCCGCACGCATCCGCGACCGTGCGCAGAGCCTGCTCTATTACGTGCAGAACGATCCCGAGTTGCCGCAGGCCTTCCGTGATGAATCATGCAAATGGGGTTTGCCGAAGGATGAGTTCACTGACAACGGCCACTGGCCTTTCCAACTCTACGTCCGTGAAGCGCGACGCATGGTTGGTGCGTATGTGCTGAGGGAGCAGGATCTCACGCAGGATCGCTGGAAGGCGGACGGCGTCGCCACCGGCAGCTACGGCATCGACTGCCACACCATCCAGATGTTGCGCGAAAATGGTCGTCTCGTGCCGGAGCACACGCGTCATGTCGCGGTGAACAATTACGATATTCCGTACCGCAGCCTCATACCTTCGGATGTCGAAAACCTGCTCGTGCCCGTTTGTGTGAGCGCCACGCACGTCGCCTACTGCTCGCTGCGCATGGAGCCGGTCTATATGATGCTCGGTCAGGCCGCTGGCAGTGCTGCGCACCTTGCTCTCGCAGATAAAAAGACCGTGCAGAAGGTGGACACGAAGAAACTGCGTGAGCTTTTGATCAAAGCAGGCGCGGTGCTTGATGCGGGTTATCAACCGCAAGCCAAACTCACTTGGACGCCTGCTCATCCAAAGCTCGGCGACAAGGTAATCTTCAAAGCTATCCCATCCGCACAGAACAAAGACGCACTAAAGCAAATCCAGTGGGATTTCATCGGTAACGGGACGGTCAGTGGCGAGGGCGAGCGTATTGTGCATGTCTTCGAAGCCGAAAAAATGCATGCCGTGAGCCTTCTCGTGACCGATGTCGCCGGACGCCGTCGATTGTTGACCGCCGATGTGCCTGTGGGCATCGCTGAGACACGCGATGTCACGATGGATGAGTTCGAAGCCGAACTCGCCGGTCGCTGGAACGGCACCTTTCCCGACTACATCGCCGGACTGCCGCTACGCTACTCAGATGTCTTCCTCGGCCCCGGCATCCATCGCGATCAAGTCGTGCGTGGCAAGGTCGCGCCTGCGCGTGCGAGATTTAAGCCTGAGGTGCCACAAACAGGCCGCTATGAGGTCTGCCTCGGCTTTCGCCCGTCGAAAACACAGGCCACGAACACCGCCGTCATCATCAAACACGCCACCGGCACCGCCAAACTCACCGTGGATCAACGCAAGGAGTCCACTCCCTTCCTCTGGGTGCCCATCGGCAAGTTCGAGTTCAAAGCAGGCGACAGTGGCTTCGTGGAACTCAGCAATCACGAAGCGGACGGCCGTATCGCTATTGATGGTGTGCGCTGGGTGTGGCTGGGAAAACAAGAGCCTGCCAATCCATGAAACCGCCCGTCCTTCTGTTACTTATAGTGACGTCTCTTCAGGCGCTCGAACCGCTGCCGCTGATGGACACGGTGACCGTTGGCAGCACGGAATTGAAGGCCAAGATTTTGCCCAAAGGCTTCGTGTTGCGTGAAGACATTGGTTTGATCACTGCCGCTGCCGTGAATGGCCAAGTGGTGCATCGCACACAGACGCGCATCCTTGAAACGCGGGCGACGATCACCCCGAAGGACGATTACTTGTTGATGTTCCCGGAAGGTGATCACTACGCGAAGAGCAAGGGCGAGAAGATCAACTCGATGATGGCCTGTCGCTCGTCGGATCATGGCAAGACGTGGAGCAAGCCGGTGGTCGCCTACGATCTGCCGTATGGGCAGCATGGCTTCGTGCCGCTGATTCCGCGCGGCACGCAGCGCATCTATTGCTTTGGCACGCAACCGGTGCCGGGCAAGTGGACGTGGGAAAACGGGCAGCGTGAGAATGCGCCTATCGGCTTTCGTTGGTCGGACGATGATGGACATACGTGGTCGGAGACGAAGCTCATCGCGCCGGTGAATGATCCAGGGTTCAAAGGCATGTCGGTCATGCGCATGACGGAGACGGATGCTGGAACGTGGCTGATCGGCTCGCATCTGGCCGACTGGTCGGTGAAGCCTTTCACGACGCAGCAGTATCTTTTGCGCAGTGAAGACAAGGGCGCGACGTGGACAGTGTTGCCGGGCGAGTGTCCGAAGGGGTGGATCGCAGACGGCTTCAATCGCATGGACGAAGGGCGTCCGCTAAATCTCGGTGGCGGACGTGTGATCTTCATGTCGCGCACGCCGCAAGGGCATCTGTTCACCGCTTGGAGCCAGGACGATGGCAAGACGTGGACCAAGCCGGAGCCGAGCACGCTCGTGCATCCTGACGCACCGCCGATGCTGTTCCCGCTCTCGGATGGGAAGACGCTCGTCGCGTTTCATCACAACAAAGTGCCATCGACGAAGTATGGCGAACTCAGCGACAAGGCCGAGACGATGAAGATGCGCAGCGAGGTGTGGGCCTCGATTTCCACCGACGAAGGTCACACCTGGAGCGCGCCTCGATTCGTGCTCGCCAATGCCGTCGCGCCGATTCACGCGGTCTCCGGCTTCAACTCCCAGTGCTCCTACATCGACGCCTTCAACGAGGACGGCGTGTTGCATCTCTTCATGCCGCATCGTTGGCAGCAGGTGCTGCATCTCACGCTCAAAGAAGACGCGCTCACGCATCTGCCATCGCAGGCATTCATCAAGAAGCTCGCGATCGCGAGTCCCCTGAAGACTGAGACGAAACAACCGGTCTATGCCGCGCAACTCGCGGCGGACATGAAGCCGACGCGCCAGGTCGTTTACAAAAAGGTCGGTGATCGCGAGTTGAGTCTCGACGTCTTCGAACCCGATGGCTTCAAGCCCAGCGACAAGCGCCCGTGCTTCGTCAGCATCCACGGCGGCGGCTGGACCATTGGTTCGCCGCGCTCCATGTATACCTTTGCCGATCACTGCGCGAAGCTCGGCATGGTCTCGGTATGCGTGCAGTATCGGCTCTACAAAGCGGGCAGCGACATCACCGTGTTCGAGTGCGTGAAGGACGCACGTGCAGCAATGCGCTATGTGCGATCACACGCGGCGGAGTTGGGCATCGATCCACAAAAAATCGTCGCCAACGGTGCCTCCGCCGGCGGCCATCTCGCCGCCGCGATTGCGACGGTGCCCGGCTTCGATACCCCAGGCGAAGATGCAAAGATCAGCGCCGTGCCCAACGCCCTCGCGCTCTACAATCCCGCGCTCGTCCTCGCCGAGCTGCCCGGCCTCGAACTCAAGGGCTTCGGCACGCAAGTGCCGGAGTCGCGCCTGGGCACCGCACCGAAAAACATCTCGCCCGCACACCATGTGAAAAAAGGCACGCCGCCCACGATTATT
>JANOBP010000741.1:0-4902 GCA_031411715.1 Verrucomicrobiaceae bacterium
GCGCGCATGGAGGCAGTGGCGTAACGTTCAGCGAGGACATTAGGGATCGAGTCAGACATGGGGCGCGGACTTTGAAGCGTAGCGGGCGTTGCGCAATCACCTTGGTGATAATGCTTTGTGGCATGTGTGAGTTCTGGCAAATCTTGATCAAAGCGAAGCAAAGAGCCGCGAATCTCGAATTTATGATTCGCACACGAGATTACGCATAAGAATTCAGAGCTCTCGACTGGCTCTATTCATTGGTTTGCTTGTGATCTGGGTCGGTTTGTATGAAAGAGTTCAGGTTTTCCAAAGTTTTGTCTGAATTGGCAATTTAGAGTTGCACTTGTGAGGATTTGTCGCAATTCTATCAATTATCCCCAAGGCGCTTTCGAGCTATTTAGAGGTTAATGCCTTGTAATTATAACCGTTATAAGATAGGGTTGGTGAACTCGCCTCCTTGATTCTCATGGCTTCAATTTTGAAACACTAACTCACGTCAAACAACCACCAAACAATATGGCAGACACATCAGCCCCAGAACTTATGACGGTCAAGGAGACTGCCGAATACCTTCGGATTCCCCTTCCGACCGTTTATTATCTCGTTCAGCGTGGCCAACTACCTGCTGTTCAGATCGGTGGCCGCTGGCGCATCAAGCGCAGCCTTCTAGACCGAGACGTTCTCCGCAAAGAGCAAGATGGCGGACAACCAACAGTTTTGGTGGTCGATGACGATCCAGCTTTGCAGGCGCTCTTTAAGCAGTTCCTCAAGAAAGCCGGTTTTGGACGCTTGGTCGTCGGATCCGGTGCTGAGGCCATTACGATGGCGAAAAAGCAGAAGTTCGACTTCGTGTTTCTCGATCTCAAACTGCCTGACGTTCCTGGTGACGAGGTTTACTCGCAGCTAAAGGCTCTTTATCCCGATTTGCCGATTATCGTCATCACTGGTTACCCTGATAGCGAGATTCTTAGCCGAATTCTCTCACACGGTCCGGTTACGGTGATCAAGAAGCCTATCGAGTACGATCAGCTTAACCTTGCCGTGAAACAACTCGGTCATAAGGGCTTCGAAGTGGCATCCACTCTGGCGGCATAAGCACTTACAGATTCAATTCAGTGGCGGCAGTTGCAGCAATGCACTGCCGCTTTTGTTTTGGGGCTGAATCAAACCAGCTTGGCTAGCTCTGCGGGCAGTTTCGATTCGAAATGCATTTCCTCCCCAGTGACTGGGTGTTGGAAGGATAGCAGGCACGCATGCAGAGCCAGTCGCTCGGCTGGATTGGTTTTGGCTCCGTAACGTTCGTCGCCGACCACGGGGCATCGAGCATCAGCAAGTTGCACGCGGATTTGATGCCGACGACCTGTTTCCAGTGTGAGTTCCAATAGAGCTAGCGACGACGAACTCTTGATGACTTGGTAATGGGTGATCGCCTCGCGAGTGTCCTCACTCTGCGCCGCACTGAAAACTCGCAGCGGATTTGATTCATCTAAATACGAGCGCAGGGTTCCGCTGACGGCAGGCGGTGCGCCTTCGACGATGGCGAAATATTTCTTCTCAAACTCGCCCCACTGTCCCTGCAGGGCATGTTTAGCTTCTTCAGTCTTTGCAAAAACGATCAAGCCTGACGTGTCGCGATCCAAGCGGTGCACAATCCACACTTTGAGCTTCGAATTCGCCGAGCGCACATAGTCCGTGAGCACGGCGTAAACATTGCGACCTTTGCCGTTGTCTTTGGCGATGGTGAGCCAGCCGGCAGGCTTTTCGAGCACAATGATTTCATCATCCTCATGCACGATGCGCAGGCCAGAGGGTAACTCGGTTTGACGGTAAACAGGCTTTTGAGAGATGATTTCGATCACATCGCCAGCTTTCAATGCATGATTGAATTGAGTCACACTGCGACCATTCACCTGCACGCTGCCAAATTTGAGCCACTGCCTCACTTTCACCTTCTTCACCTCAGGCCACTTGGCGAAAAGGTAAGGTAAGAGTGTTGTAGATTCAGAAACAGTGCGTTGCAGGGTCATGTTGAGGAATTATTTCGTCGCGCGCGGATTACACCGATGAGCATGCCGCTACCGCCAATCGCGAACAATAGCGGAAACCAGATCGAGAACAAGGCACCGCGCGAGCCTTGCTTTAAAACGGCCTCCATAGGAGCCTGGGGGTTCACATAGCATGTCCTCTCCGCTCCTGGTGGGTAGTTTTGCTGCAAAGCCTCTACCTTATCTAGATGGGCTGTCGGTGCCGCATTCACATGCTGAATGCGCGTGGATTGAAAGTGGTCACCAGCAAAGTCATAGCTGTAGCGGATTTCCACACGGTGTGTGAGTCCCGAGTTCGCCGTCGCACGCTCACTCAAAATACGTGAGCTTTCGATGTGACATGGTATGGCTGTCCATGTCCGGCTAACCGCTGTCATTTGATATGATAACCACATTCGCCATGCAAAGAACAAGCCTGCGGCGATAAGGAACAAGCCCATGATCGCCAACCACCAGTTTCCGTTGCGTTTTAATTTCGTCTCAGTCATCCGCTCTTTGCCTGTATTGATCAAAGCGTTCATTCATATCGATGTTGAGCGATTCTTTGACTACAGGATACGCGTGCTCCATACAGAGAAGCGGCCACGTCGCAAATTTCTGCATGTCTGATTCACCCATCATCGTCGTTCGACCCCCGCGCTGGCTTGTTAAGCCTGCCGTCGATGGTGCTGCGGAACTTTCTGCGGATACGGGCCTGCCGCCTTTACTCACTCATCTCTTGCTCCAGCGTGGCATCGCCACACCCGAGCAGGCTCGTGATTTTCTTGTGCCAAAGCTCGCATCTTTAGGCGATCCGCGCTTGTTGCCTGAAATGCTTGCCGCCGTCGATCGCATCTTCATTGCGGTTGATAAAAAGCAGCGTGTCGTGCTCTACGGCGACTATGACGTCGATGGAGTTACCTCCATGGCCTTGATGCACCTCATCTTGAAGGCCTATGGTCTGGATACGGCGCTTTTTCTGCCTTCCCGAATGGAGGAAGGCTATGGCCTCAGCAAAGACGGTCTCGCCAAATGCTTTGAAGTCCACGGTAAGCCCGACCTTCTGCTCGCACTCGATTGTGGCACCACGTCGCTCAATGAGGCTGCCTGGCTCGCTGAGCAGGGGGTGGATTGCGTCATCATTGACCATCACGAACTCTCACCGCTCGGTAAACCAAAATGCCTCGCGCTCGTTAATCCCAAGCTGGGTGACGAATGGCACTATTTCTGTACTGCAGGCCTCGTGTTCAAAGTTGCTCATGCGCTGCTCAAAACGCGCACGCTGCCGTCCTTCGATCTCAAAGAAGCCCTCGACCTCGTCGCTCTCGGCACCGTTGCCGATCTCGTTCCCCTTGTGGCTGAAAACCGACTCCTCGTCCGCCGCGGACTTGAAGCTCTGGCACAAACGAAACGACTTGGTATTCGAGCGCTCAAACAAATCGCAGGTGTTGATGGTCTTGTGCAGACACACCACGTCGGCTTCCGCCTCGGGCCGCGCCTCAATGCGGCAGGTCGCCTCGATACTGCCGCCACGGCGTTGGATCTCCTGCTCGCTACGGATGCTATCCGCGCCAGCGAGCTCGCCAATGTTCTCGAAGCCCATAACAAAGACCGCCAAAACGTCGAGCAAGCGGTTCATGCTGAAGCTGAGACGATGCTTGCTCAACTCGGCGATATCGAAAATCTCAGTGCCATCGTGCTCGGCTCGCGCAACTGGCATCCAGGTGTTATTGGTATCGTTGCCTCGCGTCTCTCACGCCTCTGCCATCGTCCGACCATTCTCATTTCGATTGATGAAAACGGAATTGGGAAGGGGAGTGGTCGTAGCATTCCAGGCTTTTCTCTTGTGGAGGCGATTGAGACCTGCAAAGACCACCTTCTCGGTGGTGGTGGGCACGCGATGGCAGCGGGCATCAATATTGAAGAGTCAAAAATCGACAGCTTCCGCATCGCATTCTCCGAAGCTTCACGTCGTGCACTCAGCGATGAGGCCATGACGCCCATACTCGAGTTGGATGCCGAAGTTAGCTTGCGCGATCTCTCCCTTTCCTTCCTGGAGAGCTACAAGCTCCTTGAGCCTTTTGGCCAACGTAATCCAGAGCCTCTATTCTTGTGTAAAGGGGTCAAACCCAAACTCCCAGGACGCATCATGAAGGAAAAGCACATGCGCTTCATCCTCACTCAAGATGGGGCTAGTATGGAGGCCCGTTGGTTCAATGCTCCCGTTAACAACCTCCCACCGGCTCCATGGGACGTCGCCATGCGACTTCAGCGCAGCACATTCCGTGGTGCTGAGCAGTGGCAGCTTACTCTCGAAGCAGTCAAAACTTCAGCCGAGTGATCGGCGCTCAACGACGTAGCACTGCTTCTGCTACCCTCATCCCATCAGCCGCTGCTGAGATGATGCCGCCTGCATAACCGGCGCCTTCACCCGCTGGATAAAATTGTCGCACGCCCACGCATTCCAATGTTTGCGGGTCACGGGGGATGCGCACAGGGCATGAGCTTCGCGTTTCCACGCCTGTTAGCACGGCATCTTCGAGTGTGAAGCCGCGTAGGCTCTTCTCAATGCGTGGGATGGCCGCACGAATGGTTTCCGTAACATAGTCAGGAAGGCACTCCGCTAGATGGGTCCATACGACACCTGGCTTGTAAGAAGGCAAGACGCTGCCACCGCCAGTCGAGGCGATTCCGGACATGAAATCGCCCAAAAGCTGCGCCGGTGCTCGATAATCGCCACCGCCGAGATCAAATGCCGCACGTTCGATATTGCGCTGCAATTCGATGCCAGCGAGCACATCGGAGCCGGGGAAATCCGATTCTCGCACTTCCACCATAAAGCCGCTGTTGGCGTTTGATTCAGCACGCTCGTAGCTGCTCATGCCATTGGTCACCA
>JANOBP010000742.1:0-4553 GCA_031411715.1 Verrucomicrobiaceae bacterium
CTTTCATCGACGACGACTTGCGTGGCGGCGAGGTTGTCCTGGGCTTTGCGGGTTAGTTTGCGAATGCGTGCACCGAAAATGGCAATGAGCACGATGACAACGGGAATGGTGCCGACCATGAAGAGCGAGAGCTTTACGGACATCTGCAAAATGAGCACAAGGCAGGCACTGAGCATGACCGTGTGGCGGATCAGCATCGGGATGGTGGCGACCAAAGTCTCGCGCATGGCTTCGACATCGTTGGCGAGGCGAGATGCCAGCTCGCCAACGCGGCGGGCGTTCAGCGTGGCCATGGGCAGGCGGATGATCTTGCTGAAGGTGTCCAGCCGCAGTGCTGCAAGAGCCCGCTCGGAGGCCTTGGCAAAAAGCATGATGCGCCAAAAAGCGATAAAAGCCTGAATGCCGACGATGCCGACGAGGAACCAGCATTTTTCATGCAACTCCGCCATCCAGGCTGGCCCAGAGGCACCGCCAAGCCCCTTCCCGGCGATGGCGGCGAGTTCTTTGATGAAGACGATCGTCAGACCGCCCGTGATGGCCAGTGCGATGAGTGCAGGGATGAAGACGCGAAAATGTGGACGCAGGTAGGTCAGGAAGAAAGCTGCATCACGCCAAGCGGTGCGATCCCATATTTTCTTGCTGGCGCGTTCTTCGGACTTAGGGATTGGGTCTTGGGGCATGGGTAACGGACTGCATCGAATGCGATGCTTTAACAGGGACTCGAAGCTGGCTGGCTTTTGCTTCGATTTCGTTCTCGCAAGGCGCTTGCGCAAGAGCTTTCCTTCAGCCGAGGCACGGCCTCCTATCTGGAATCGCTGGTCGATTTGCTGGTGATGTCTTTCCGGCGAAAGCCCTGGAGGCGTCCGTTGCCACGATAGAGATAGATTTTTTTAACATCATCGACCTTCATAAGCACCCAAGGAGAGAGGACGTTGCGTCCGTTTTTGGTGTAAACGATATCATCGGCGAGATAGACGCATGAATGGAATGCGTCACCGGTGGCATTGTCGAGGAAGAATAGAATGTCGCCGAATTGATAGGGCGCACTGATTGCATCGAACTGCTCCAAGACCTGACTTGTGGCGAGTCGTGAATCGAGAAGATACTGGTGAGGTTCGAAGTTATAAAAATTCAGCGAAGTCCAGTGACAGTCTGGGAGCAGGCCGTCTTTTGCCATGTCCATGCCTGGGTAGGTATAGATGAGCTTGCGAGGTAACGCAGGAAGCATGTGAGACAATGGCAGATCGTGCAAAGTGTCGGAGTCGATGATGGACTGAATGATGGGCTCAATGTCCTTACGACGGACGCCAATACCGAAGGACCAATAGCGCAGGAGCTCCTCGACATTGGTTTTGTCATTCAGATTGATCCGCAACATCAGTGAACGTGTTCTTGTGCATGCTTTGAAGATGAGACGAGCCTCCGCGTCAGATTGGGCATAGGAGAGCAAAACAGGGATGTCGCTAAATGCAATGGCCTCGCCGCGAGTGTAGCTGAGTTGCTCGATTTTTTTCACGAGATCAGGCCGCAGCTTGCTGTGGTGATACCATTCCTGCACGGTGGTGCCGAGGATCAGCACTGGATCGGCGTGATATTCGTTTTGGGGATACTTGCCTAGTTCGGTGTAAATCAACGATTTGGCTTGAGGAGATAGCGATTCCACTTCCGCAGCAGTAGGCTTGAGATGAACGAGGTCTGGTTCTTTGACAAGGCGGTCATCTGCCAAGAGGGCCGATATCAGTGGTTCCGCCAAACCTGCCTCTTTGAAGAAGGAGGGCAGATTCGGTAGAAATGAGAGGGGAAAAGTCCAACGCGACTGAATGCTTGGCAGAGGGAAGTTTTCGAGCAAAGACTTGGGTGCCTCAAGGAAAATGTAGTCACCATTGAGCTCGCCCCATGGCCCTGGATTGGCGTGGAAACTGGATTCCACTTCCTCAGAAGTGGCAGGGACACTGGTGGGGATCGACGGCTGTATGAGGATGCCGGAACCGTTGGCTGTATTTCCCATGAGTAATCCTAGATCTTCCGGCTTGGTGATCTGGGCAGGAGAGCAGGTGATCAAGCCAAGCCAAAAAACACCGATATGTTGGAGCGTGAACGGACACTTAAATCCTCTGAAATGAACTGATGAAGCGGTTTGGGGCATTAAAATTGGTTGTAGTGGTAAGTGCCACAAGGATGTCGTAAGTCATCGGGAATCTTTGATTTCCTCTCAATTCGGTCAGCTTAAACGAATAAATGTCAAAATGTCTTCCAAAGTGAAGAAAATGCTTGGGGATTTCTGGCCATTCTGTTATTCAATGGATTCCTTTCCCGGCGGCAAAGGCCATTTACATGCCAAAGCATCTTCCCAAACACGTTCCAATGCCCTTCTGCTCCATCCGGATCGTCGGATGCTGTTTGGTTTCGATGTGTATCAGCCAATTTGCAGCCCGAGCCGCAACGCCTGGTGGTGTGGCTCGGCTGGCTGAACAAGAAGCCGCGAGGCGGCAGCAGCGGCTAGCCAACGCTGGAGATGAATTACAACGTGCAGACACCTTTTTGCTCGCAGGCAAAACTCTGGAAGCGCTCGAAATCTTTGAGGGTACCTACCAGTCCATACCCGACACGCCACTCACACATGAGCTTCGTCTGGCTGCTCTCTCTGGCTACATCAATGCTGGTTGTACCCATGCGCAAGAGTTGATGGTGGAAGGAAAGCGGACGGAAGCAGAAGCCTTGATCGGTAAGCTGCTGGCCGCTGCACCAGGTGACAAGCGAGTGATTGAAAGTAAGAAACGATTTGCCGACCCCGACCGCTACCCACCGGCACTCACTGCGCAGCATGTTGAGAGAGTCCGAAAGGTTCAGGAAACCCTGATCAAGGCAGACTCATTCCTCGAAATCGGTGACTTTGACAACGCCAACCGCACCTATCAGGATGTATTGCGCATCGACCCATTCAATTCCGCCGCGCGTCGCGGCATGGAGCGAGTGGAGCGGGCACGGTCAACGTACTTTAAAGCCGCCACCGACCAGCAACGCGCCAAAATGCTTGCCAAGGTGGATCAGACTTGGGAGGACCCTGTGCCACTCACCTCAGCCGATGTGAGTGCGCTTTTTGGGGCCACCATGTTGGGGCAATCCAACGCCGCTACGGGACGTGAAATCATTCAAGACAAGTTGCGCAGCTACCGCATGCCCAAGGTGGAATTTGTCAGCGCCACCATCAACGAAGTCATTGAACTTTTACGCATCCGCAGTCGTGACCTGGATCCACAGGGCAAAGGAATCGACTTTGTCGTCAATGTCGATGAAGTTGCCAGCCAGAAGCCCATCAGCCTCACTTTGACCGACACACCGATGGACGAAGTGATCCGGTATATCACCGAGATGGCAGGAGTCTCCTACCGCGTTGAAAACTTTGCCGTCCAGATCACTTCACTCGGAGAAAAAAACAGTGCCATCATCACCCGCAGCTTCCGTGTGCCGCCAGATTTCATCCAGAATGGCCCTGCTGCACCCGCTGGCGGCCCTGCACCGGATCCATTCGCGCCTGGAGCCGTCGGCGCTGGTGGTGGACTCAGCATCCGCCGCATGGGTGCCAAAGAATTCCTCGAGAGCCGTGGTGTCACCTTCCCTGAAGGTAGTTCCGCCAGTTTCAATCCCGCAGGCAGTACACTGACTGTGCGCAACAGTGTGGCAAACATGGAGACGGTTGAGCTTTTGGTCGAGTTAGCCTCCAAATCCGCCCCCAAAATGGCTACGATCACCGTGCGCATGCTGGAGGTGAACCAGGAAAACCTTGATGAACTCGGCTTTGATTGGCTGCTAGGCGGCGCGGGCGTTCAAGGACAGGGACTTTTTGTTGGAGGTGGCAGCACTGGAAGTGGAAATGCCTTTTCTGCTACGGACTACCCCTTTGGCGGCGCCTCAGTGATTCCTGCTCAAACTTCCAATGGCCAGACTGTTTTCCCGGCACAGCCAGTAGCCAGTGCTATTGGCGGGGTGGTTCCATTGGGTGTAGCACCGCCTTCACCAGGGGGAGGCGGTGGAACTATTTCTTCAGGGCTTCGCTCTGGAACTTACGCTACCGACCTCAACGCTATTGACGCACTTTTGCAGACAGGTTCAGCGCAAGGACAGCGATCGGTAGCTCCTGGAGTCCTTTCCGTTGCAGGCGTGTTTACAGATCCACAGTTTCAAACCGTGCTGCGTGGGTTGGCTCAAAAGAAGGGGATCGATATCAATGCATCGCCAAGCGTGACCACCAAGAGCGGTGTCAAAGCGATTTCTGAAATCACGCGCGAGTTCATATACCCCACGGAATTTGATCCACCGCAATTACCCCAACCTCCTCCCAACGGATTACTTATTGGGCCGTTAATCGCAACGCCGACAACACCTACGGCATTCGAAATGCGAAAAACGGGAGTCATTATGGAGGTGGAACCTGTGATTTCGGAAGATGGCCAAAGCGTGGAGTTGACCATCATACCTGAACTCACCGACTTTGAAGGATTTGTAAACTACGGGTCGCCAATTTTCAGACCTAACAGTTCTACTTTTCAGCA
>JANOBP010000743.1:0-10840 GCA_031411715.1 Verrucomicrobiaceae bacterium
GGGAACATCACCAAAACAGCCAACGCAAACAGCACGGGCACCATCATCCTCGCGGGCGGAACGCTCGACATGACCAACGGCACCATCACCAGCAGCCAGCTCGCCTACCGCTCTGGCACACTCAGCAATGTCACAGGCATCACGCTCGATGCCCACGCGACGACGACCGGCACTGGAAACACGGCGGACGCGCTGATCATTCGCGATGTCACCATTTCCGCCCCGATCACACTTACTGGCGCTACAGCCAGCAACATCCATTATGAAAACACCGGTGCTGGTGCGGGTGCCACTCTCTCGAACAGCCTTGATCTGGGCAGCGCCAATCGTGTCTTCAATATTGAGGACTCTGCTGGAGCGACCATCGAACTCACCCACAGCGGCGCTCTGACGGCAGCGGGCGGTTTGACCAAGGCGGGAGCGGGTGTGATGGCCCTCACCGGCATCACGACCAGCTTCTCCGGCAATACGGCGGTGCAGAACGGACGAATCATCCTCGCAGGCACCGTTAATGACCGCCTCGGCACTGCCGGCACGCTCACCGTGGGCGACAGCACAAATTCCGGCATTCTCCAACTCGGTGACGGCAGCGGTGCATCAAACCAGACCTTCACATCTCTGGCCACCTCGGGCAGCGGCACGACCAACGCCATTGTCGGCGGCGGTGCCACGAACTCGATCCTGACCATCAATCAGAGCACGAATACCGTCTTCGCGGGTGCTCTGGGCGGTGTCGGCACCAATGAAAACAACCTGAGCTTGGTGAAGTCAGGCAGCGGAGAGCTCAGCCTCACTGGTGTCAGCACTTACAATGGCTCCACCACCGTGAGTGGGGGCCGTCTGCTGATCAACGCGACGACCGCCCTCCCCGCCACCACCAGCAGCCTCACCGTGGGCGACGGCGCGGAGCTTTTCCTCCGTGCCACCAATCCAGCCGCCAATGTGGTCTATGGTTTCTCCGGCACCGGCAACAAGATCACCGTCGGCAGCGCCACCGGGGCCACGTTGGGCTTCGCACTCGACGGAGCCTTCAACAGCCAGCTCTCCCTCGCCACTGGGCAGACCATGTCTCTCACCGGCACACTCACGACCAAAGTTGAGATCATCAACACGCCCGTCGCCAGCCAGGACTACATTTTGATCAATGGCACGGATGCCAACTCGCTCGGTCTTACTGGCACATTCAGCCTGTCGCCCACCATTATCAATGGGGGCAGCTTCACCTATGCCCTCCGCCGGGAGACCAATGGTGGCACCAATGACCAATGGATCATCACACCTTCCTCCCAGGCTGCTGCGGCGGATGTTTGGTGGAAGGGAGATCTCTCTGGAGTCGGCTTGGGGGTCTGGGCTGCATCCACGACCAATCCGGGCAACGAAACCAACTGGGATACGACCATCAGTGGTGGTGCCGACGCTCTCGTGCCGCCGGATCAGGGGTCACACGTCCACTTCAGCGCCAACAGCGCCGCCAATTTCACCACTACGCTTGGGGCGAATCTCACCATCAAGAAACTCACCTTTGAGAGCGGTTCGATCACCAGTGGAGTCACCGTGGGGGGAGCCAACACACTCACCGTGGGCCACACCGTCAACGGAGCCAGCACCGCCGGCATCACAGTCGCCACCGGTGCAGGCACGGGAGCCATCACCATCAGCGCTCCTGTCGCCCTCGGCATCGCTCAGACGATCAATGTGGTGGATAACACCAGCATTCTGGTTTTCACCGGCGGAATCAGCGGCGGCCAGGCCCTGACGATCAATGATACGGTAGGCTCGCTCGGCACTGTCCGTATCGGCACCACGAGCGCCACCTACACGGGCGCTACCTCCGTTGCCGCAGGCCGACTGGTGCTCGATGGCACCAACCGCCTGCCAACCGCCACTGATCTGACACTTGGCACGGCCACCACCGCCGCCACGCTCCAACTCGGCAATGGCGCGGGTGCCTCCAACACTACCATCGGCAACCTCGCCAACGGGGCCTTTGCAGGAAACACCATCGTAGGCGGCGACGCAGTGGTTTCGACACTCACCGTTACCCAGGGAGCCAACGGCAGCTTTGACGGCGTCATCGGCGGCGGCGGGGCAAACGAAAACAACGTGGCGCTCTCGAAAGCAGGCACGGCAGAGCTTGCCCTTAACGGCGTCAATACCTACACCGGCGGCACATTCGTCACAAACGGCACGCTGAAACTCGGTACGACAGGCTCCATCACTGGCGCACTGACGGTCAGCGCCGCAGCGGGAGTCACGGCCATTTACGACAACAACAGCCGTCCAACCGTGCTCACCGGCGGCATCACTCTCGGAGGGGCGGATACCACCGCCACACCACAAATCATCAACACCGGCGGCACAGGCTCCATCACCCTCGGTGGTGACGTTACCTACCTAGCCGCAAATAACCCGCTTGGAGGCAGCATTGCGGCACCAATCGTCCTCGGCGCTGCTTCACGCACCTTCTTCGCCAATAACTCCACCACCGCCGCGACGGATCTGACCCTCACGGGTGCCATTAGCTCCACACCTGGCAGTGTGGGCGCGAATGGCATCGGCCTTGTCTTGGATGGGACGGGCAGCGGACTGATCACCAGTGCCATCACCCTGGCAAACGGCACGACAGACGGAGCCAACGCCGACGTGACCAAGAATGGTGTCGGCACCTGGACCATTCAGAACACCGTGACAGTGGGTGACGACGTCAGCGTGAATTCGGGTGTCCTCACCGTCTCAGGCGCGGGCAATCTTGTCTTGGGCACAGCGGGCGACTTTGTCGCGGATACCACAGGCGCTCCTGTGGTGAACTTCAATGTTGCCGACTCGATCGTTGGTGGCGTCACCGCAGGCACCAATCGTATTTTTGCCCGTGACGGCTCCACGATCAATCTGAACGCCACCAATGCCATTGGCACCTCCATGGAGCAGATCATTCTGGGTGACGACAATCAAGGTATTGGGAATCTGGTTCTCGCCGCCGCCACGACCAATGCCATCCCGCTCCTTCAAATCGGCTTCAACAGTGCTGGCGAGCAAGGCAATATTTCAGGCACAGGCACGCTCAGTGTGTCCACCACGCTCACTTACAACAACGGCACCGTTTCCGCTAACCTCGCCGGTGCTGCCGCTGCCACACGGGACAATAACTTGACCCTAACACTCAGTGGCAACAACAGCCTCACCGGCACGACATTGAACCGCGAAGGCACGCTCGCCCTCGACTTCACCACAAACGCCGGCACCGACAACAAGATGGGCACCGGAGCCTTCACTGTGGGTAGCACCGCCAACGGCGACAACCGCGCCATCACCAACCTCATCGGCAACGCTTCGGCACCCAGCACACAAACGGTCGCCAGCCTCGCTGTCGCTGGTGGTCCCTCGGAAATCAATCTGACCTCCGCGGGCGCTCAGAATATCACTTTCGCCGTGTCTGGTGCGCTCACCCGCACGGCTGGCACGCTGAATGTCGCTCTGCCCAATGCGAACACGATCTTCTCCTATTCCGGCGGGACCACTAACAACATCACCGGAGCCAATGGCATCGTCGGTGGCTGGATGACGATCAATGACCGCGACTTCGCCACCATCTCCGGCGGCCAGATCGTCGCCGCCACTTACACCACGACGAACAACGCCGCCAACTGGGGGCTGAATCAGAACATCACCAACAACGCCGGTTTCTCCGGCATCGTGGGCGAGTGTAACATCATCAACAGCCTCCGCTTTGACGCAGCGGGCGTGTCCACCATCACCGTTGACCGCAACCTCCACATCACCAGCGGCGGTATCCTGGAAAACCTCAGCGTCGGTAACAACGCCTCCACCATCACTGGCGGCACGATGACGAGCGGCGCAGCGGGCAGTGAATTCATCTTCACCCAGAATAACACGCTCAACACCCTCACCATTGCCTCCCGCCTCGTCAGTGGTGGTACCATCACCAAGAATGGAACCGGTGTCCTCGTCCTGAGTGGCACCAACAATCTCACGGGCACCATCAACATCGATGAAGGCACGCTTCGCCTTTCCGGTGGCAGTGCCATCAGTGACACCTCCACCGTCAACCTCCGCAACGTGACCGGAGCCACTCTCGAACTCGCCGCCAGCCAGACTGAAACCATCGGCAGCCTAGCAGGAGATGCGGGAGGTGCCATCATCCTCAACACGGGGTCCACCCTGACGGTGAATCAAACGGCCGCGAATAGTGTCTCGGCAGTGATCAGCGGGGCCGGCACCTTTGTGAAATCCGGTGCCTCGACGTTGACGTTGACCGGCACTTCCACCATGACAGGCACCGTTCGAGTAGATCAGGGGCAGCTCCTTCTGAACGGAAACGTTTCCAACATTGCCACCGCCACAGCGATCATCCTGAACGGACCTACAAGTTCACTCCAGAACAATCAGGACCAGACTGCGGCCAATAACCGAATCCTCAACACGGCCACCATTACGTTGAACAACACGGCAGGAGGCACGGGCTTCGCCATGTCCAAGTCAGCTTCCACCGGCAATGCGACCGAAACCGTCGGCGCGCTCACCCTGGGTGCCGGTCACAATGTCATCACTGCTACTTCCGCCGTCGCTGCCACAACCGGCCAATGGACCTTTGCCTCCATCGCCGCTTCGAACCCTAACCGCGCGACGACACTCGTGCGCGGCTTGGCCCTTGGTTCTGACGTCGCCACCCAAAAGGGGCAGATCGTCTTCACCGCCGCCCCAAGCGGGGTCTATGCTCCCGTCGGCACCACAGCAGGTGGCATTATCGGCACGACCAAAAACCTTCAAATCATCCCCTATTTCGTGGGAGATGTGACCGCGGGCGGTGTCGGCAACTCCTTTGTGACAAACACAGGCACCACCAACGGTGTGCGTCCGCTGGCCGCTGCGGAATACGACCAGGACCCCGTGACATTGACTGCCGGAAACAATACCCGCTACACTGTGACGACCGCAGTCACCACACTGGCGTCCATCAATTCCCTGGTCTTGGACTCCGGTACTGGCATCAACCTCACGTCCAGCCCTGCCGGGGCGATGCAAGTCACCTCTGGTGCTATCCTCGCCGCCGGCGCGGCCAATCACACCATCGACAGCAGCTTCAACGCCCTGACCACCGGTGGCGGTCGCGATTACACCGTGTATGTGACCGCAGCGGCCCAGTCATTGGCAATGGATGCCGCGTTAACCAGCGCCGTCCCACTCGTCAAATCCGGCGCAGGCACGCTGTCCCTGACCAACACCGGCAACCTCTTCACCGACATTTATCTTAACCAAGGCACGCTCCTCATCGACGACCTCGACAAGGTCAACAACACGACCGGCACGCTGGGCTTCTTCGGCGGACGGCTGACTCTCGCCGCTGGATTTGCGGATGACCTTTCCACCAAGACCATCAACATCGGCACCGGTGGTGGCACGCTCGATGTCAGTCTCGTCACTGCCGGCACCACCTTTGCCAACGGCATTGATGACACCACCGTGAGTTCCGCCGACACGCTGACCTTATTGACTCGCAGCGTCGCCTCAGGCACAACCGGTCAGCTCACCATCGGCGGTAGTTCATCGTACACCGGCACTCTCATCGTCGCTCAATCGGTCAACAATGCCAACCTAAGCAACGTCATCCTCAACGGCAACACCAACGCCGCCATCAACGGCAACCTTCAGATCGGCAACGTCACCAGCGGCACGCTGGACGTCGTCGTCGCTCTAGGAGCGGACGAGCAGATCGTGGACGCCTCTGTGCTCAGCTTCGTCAGCGCCAGCGGTGCTGAGGCCTACTTCAAGCTGTTGGGGCGCACCGAAACCGTCGCTGGCATCTCCGCCGCCTCGCGTGGCGTCATCGAGAACCACGAAAGCGCCACGGACACCGTCGCTGGCAATGGCACGCTGATCGTCAACAGCAGCGCCGACTTCAGCTACACTGGATTCCTGCGTGACCGTAATTCCGGTACGGGTGGCACGCTGGTTTTTGAGAAGAAAGGCACCGGCACCCAGACCCTCAGCGGAGCCCAGATTACCTACACCGGACCCACCACCATATCGGGCGGCACGCTGCAGTTGACGGATGCCACGGCCTTCTCGGCCACAAGCGCCATCACCAACAACGCCAACCTCACGATCAACCGCACCACCCTCACGCAGACTTTCAACAATGTCATCACAGGCAGCGGTGGGGTGACCAAACTTGGAGCCGGTGCCGTCACTCTGGGCGGTGCCAGCAGCTACTCTGGTCAGACCAACATTGAACAAGGCACGCTGATTTTCGGTTCCAGCGCGAACCTCGGAGATGCCTCCGTCACCAACACCCTCCGTATCGCCAACAACGCCACCTTGCAGAGCACAGGTGCCAACGTCGATCTCACGGCCAACCGCAGCATCACCATGGCAGGCACCGGAGCCACCATCGAAGTCACCAGCACGAATACCCTTACCGCCGCCGGTGCCCTCATTGGCGATGCCTGCCATACGCTCACCAAGTCCGGAGATGGCCTGCTCGTACTGACCAACGTCGGCAACGGCACAACCTTCAGTGGTGGTTTGACCAACGTCAATGCAGGCATCCTTCAAGTCGGTAGCGGCGGTTCCGCTGGCGGCTCCGGCACGGGAGATTCGGGCGGTGGAAATGTCTCTGTGGCATCCGGGGCCACTCTCGCAGGCTCCGGCATCGTCCAGGGATCGACCATCCTCGGCTCAGGTGCTGTCCTTCAAGCTGGCGACGTTAACACCATCGGCACTTCAACAACGACGACCACAGGCAACGCCACTTTGACTTTCACAGCGGCAGTCACAGCTAGTGCTGGCTCTGAGATTCGACTTGGTATCAACGGCTCAACTAATGTTGCCGACCCCCTCTTTGGCGGCTCTCCCGGGACACCTAATGTGGTAGGTAGCACCGATTACAATAACTGGGTGGCTTTGAGTACTTTAGCGGTGGGTGACCATGACCGCCTCGTGCTTAATGGTGGCATTACCCTCGCAGGCAATGTTTCGGTCATCCCAGGCACCTTTAGCGCTGCTGCGGGTCAGATCTTCAATCTGCTCGACTGGACTGGTTTGGCGACTTTCACAGGCTTCAGTGTCGGGACTAATTTCCGGGATGGCTCTAGCGATAACAGTGATCAGTTTAACCTGCCAGACATCAGTTCCTCTGGTCTCCTTTGGGACGTCAGCCTTTTCACTACCAGCGGTGTCATCGTAGTCGTTCCTGAGCCCTCCCGCGCTCTCTTCCTCATGCTCGGTCTCTTGGGCCTCATGCTGCGTCGCCGCCGCCGCAGCGTCTAAAGGGCACTCAACAGCACCTCAGCACACCATCGGTCAAAATCTTGGCGCGCAGGCCTCCGTGGCCTTTGAGAGCTGATTCAGCACCTTCGGCGAAGGCTTGATTCATCCAGTGGCATGGGGCGCTTTCTTGCGTGCCGAGGAAGCGGACGCCCTGCACCTCAAACTCGACGCCAATGAGGGTGTTGAGGTCGATGCCGCGTGTGATGATGTTGCGCCGGAACGCGGATACAGGCACGTCGGCGACACCAAACTGCTCACACAGGCGCTCATACTGTTCCTGCTCGAAAAAAGTGACCTGGCCATTGTAGTCCTCTTTCCATCCAAAAAAGCGGTCTCCACGCAGCCCCTGGCCTGTCACGCATTCGACCTCTGGCACCTCGATCATCGGTGCGGTGCCCGCTGGCTTTCCATGGTGGCCAAAGAAATTGTGTTCGGGTGAGATGTAGATGTGCAGCAGTTGCATGTGAGGCTTGGATCTTAGCATAAACGTGCCACGATCCACCTGCTTATGAGCGATCTCGAAAAACCCATCCGCATTGGCATCATTGGAGCCGGTGGCATTGTCAAAACACGTCACATGCCCGGACTGCGTGCCATTCCCGGTGTCACCATCACTCAGGTGTGCAACCGCAGCCTGGAAAGCTCTCAGGCTTTTTGCAGCGGGTTTGCGCCTGAAGCGCAAGCCGTGGAGAACTGGTATGAACTCGCCGCCAGTCGTGATGTGGATGCCGTCTGGATCGGTGCGCACCCTTATCTGCACGCGGAGGCCGCTTGCTACGCGCTCCAGCACGGCAAGCACGTTTTCACTCAGGCGCGCATGGCCTCCAGCATGGCGGAGGCCAATCAGATGTGGGAAGCCAGTGTGCGATATCCGGAACTCGTCACCTCCATCTGCCCGGCTCCACATGGCATGCGCGGCGGGGAACTGGTGAAGAAACTGCTGGCTGAAGGTGCCATCGGCACGCTACATCAACTCACGCTTCATAGTTTTAGCGATGCGTGGCTTGATGCCTCCAAGCCGGCTCACTGGCGGCAGCAGAGTGAGGTCAGCGGCATTCAAATTCTCACCCTGGGAATCTACATCGAGGTTCTTCAGCGCTGGCTGGGCCACATCACCGAGGTCGAAGCACGCGGTAACATCGTTTTCCCTGAGCGTGCTGGCGAAGCCATCGAGATTCCTGATTTCATCAACGTTCTCGCAAAATTCCGCAGCGGCGTCGAGGCAACGATGCAGTTCAGCGGCGTCGCAGCACATGCGCCGACTGACAAACTGCACCTTTTCGGCTCTGAAGGCACCCTGAGCTACGATTTCGCGACGGAAGAGCTCTCGCTTGGCAAACGCGGCGGCCCCATGGAACTCCAGCCCATTCCAACTGAGCTCGAACGCACTTGGACCGTCGAACATGACTTCATCGCCGCCATTCGTGACCCACGCGCTCCGCGCCCGGCACCGAGCTTCCTGGAAGGCCTCTGCTACATGCGCGTCGTCCACGCCATCTGGCAGGCCATGGAGGCTCGCTCAGCAGTGGAGGTGATTTGAACGGATTATTACGCTGCTTTCTGCCGACCCACGGCTAGGACGCTGTTCACCATTTGGATCAAAGCTTCACGCTGATAAGGCTTGGGCAAAGCGGAGGCGAAGCCATAGGCAGTGCAGTCTTTCATCACCGGATCATCTCGATAGCCAGAAGACACGATGGCCAGAAGCTGGGGGTCGATCCGCCGCAAATGCATCATGGTTTCACGACCGCACATGCCGTCGGGGATGGTGAGATCGAGTATCACCAAGTCATAAGGGCGTCCGGCCTGCAGCGCCTCCTGGTAAATTCGCAGCGTATCTTTGCCGTCGCCGGTCTCATGCACCTCATAGCGCTGAGATTCCAGCACTCGGCGCAACAACTCACGCACCAGCAGATCATCCTCCAATAGCAAAATGCGCTGTGCTGCGGCTTTAGGCCTCGCTGGCGCACTGGGCGGGACTAACGGCTGAGAGTTTGGTTGCGTCGTCACTGCATCCAGCAGGCGACGCATGTCGGTGACGGACTGAAAACGTTGGACACGATCCTGCAACATCGCACGTGTCACGATGCCATCGAGCCGTGGGTCCAAAGTGGGGCGCAATTTTGATGGTGGCAGCCAGGAACCGCGCGGTAGCGCACCGGTCAGCATTTGATACATCATCACTCCCAGCGCATAAATGTCAGCACGGTGGTCCACCTCACGGTGTGCTTCGAATTGCTCCGGCGAGGCATATTCGGGCGTACCCATGACCATTTGAGTCTCAGTCACCACGGTCGGTGCAATGATGAAGTTCTTCGCTAGCCCGAAATCCGTCACTTTCACCTCACCTTGACGCGTGAGCATGATATTCGCGGGTTTGATGTCACGATGCACGATGCCTTTTGAGTGCGCATACTCCAGCGCAATGAAAATTTGTGGTAGAAACTGAAGTGCCAACTCCTCCGTCATACGCCCTTGACGCATGATCTCTCCCATGTCCATGCCATCGACGAGTTCCATCACAAAATATAGAAACTCGCTGCCCAGATGGCCGTAGTCGTAGATTGCCACGATGTTGGGGTGGCTGAGCTGCGCCATGGCTCGGGCTTCGCGGCGGAAACGGTCTTCAAACGCATAATCATAACCGTCACTCACTCGCAGCACCTTGATCGCCACTGGACGGCCCAGACTTAGCTGCGTACCGCGAAAAACCGTTCCCATACCGCCCGCACCTACGCACGCCTGTACCGAGTAACGCCCAAGCGGCATCATGCGCGTAATGTCCTCCACGCTTGGCGGAGCTGAACGTGTCATAATGGGTGGTTCTGCAGTGGCTGTGTGCATAGGTTGGTGTACTGATGGCTAATGTGCCACACACCACTCATCACGCTAGCGTGGAGTCATCTTTGTTCAGGCATCACCATCACCGCGTCTAGAACGTCGGCTTGAAGTAGCCCAGGTATGCCAGAGCAGCTCCCGTCACCACGGCCAGCAGCACCACCATCGGTGCGGCGATCACGCGACGCTTGGCCAGCACTGGCAGGAAGCCCAGCACCAACCACAGGCCGATCTTCAGCAATACCCATGTTTGCGTGTAATAGGATGGCGCGCCTTCAGGCAGTAGCTTGGCATATTTCGACATCATCCCGAAGGCGGAGATGAAACTGATCAGCAAACCAATCCCGTGCCACATCATCGCTGATTTGGGCCGGTCTGTTGCCAACAGGCCACCAAAGCCAATGAACACGCAGATGAGACCGATGAGATGCAGATAGTGATAAAATTGAAGAGACATGGCTGCGACGATGCCCTCATCTGCTTCATTCACAAGCTGCAAGCTGATGAAAATCAGCCATCACTTGAGCCACGCATCCACGATCGGTGCCAGTCTGCCCGCCACATCCGCAGCAAAGAAGGCTGCGAAGACACCCGTCACCACATCCAGCGTGTAATGCGCCCGCAGCACCAGCACCGCGAGCATTTCACCAACGGCAATCACTGCCGCCACCACCGCCAGCCACGGTGGTCCGAAGTGTGCCACCTCGATCGCTCC
>JANOBP010000744.1:0-7720 GCA_031411715.1 Verrucomicrobiaceae bacterium
GAGCATCGAACGTCAGCCGCCATGGGTGTGATCCACCCAGTTGAATTTCATTTCCCCATGCCGCTGTGCCTTCCTTGGCACGGAGGGACTGCACCACTTTGGCCACAATGCGATCATACTTCTTCAAAGCTTTCTGCGCAGTCGCCGTGCCGGGTTTTTCCTGCTGCATCACCAGCCACGCCTGGTGAGCTTGTTCCAAACTGGCAGTTCGCAGCCCTTGGCAGGCCGGAAGCACGCAGGCAAAGATAACGATGAGCAATCGCTTCATGACTGTTTGGAGGACGTGTGCCATTGCGCACCCACGCGTGGATCCGCAAGGCTGCGGAGTACATCCAGCATGGCATGTCGATAACTCGGGAATGGCGGCCGCTCTTCAGGTGTTGTTGGCAGCAGCTCTGCGGCGCGCTGGGGCAGTTCCGCATGCGCCAGTCCCATATGCAGATGATGCACGCCGTGATAAGGCTCATGCAGCAGTGTGAAGGCCACGATCCTCCCGAGCCATCCTTCCGAGATGATATGACGCGTCGCGCTGTTCACCGTGCCGCCGGTCAAACCGACATGTTCGATGTATTTCCGCCACGTTTGCAGGTTCGCGGCCAGAAATGCCGGAGCCAGATACATCCACAGAAAATAGCGCCACACGCCCGCATAAGAGACTGCAGCCAGGATACCGCTCCAGACCACGACCATCAGCGCAAGCTCCATCCAGATTCTCCGCCGCACTTTCTTGCTGCGAATCGGTGATCCACTTCGCAGGAAGGAACGCAGAAACAAAAATGGCGTGTAAAACAGCCCCATCGTCAGTTCCAGCACGGCGGCCAGCACTCGCACCCAGCGTGGCTTGCTAGTGAAAACGAAGGGCCACAGCTCCTCATCCCGCTCCGTGGCAAAGTAAGCGTGATGCGACTGATGCGCCGCCCGGTAGAGGCTGAAGCTCATGAAACTGAACACGCCCAGCAGCACACCATCAAACTCATTGAAGCGCCTGTTCTTCCTCAGCAGCCCATGCGTCGCCTCGTGCAGTCCCACAGCCGCCCCATGCATGAAATGGCTTGCCAGCAGCACCAACGGCACCATGACCCAAAGCGATGCCTCACGATACAAGGCCACGCCGAGTGCGATCTCGGTGAAAAGAACGAGGAAGATCAATATCTGGAATGCCGAGCGGCTCAGCCAATGCGGTTCAGGTGGGTTCATCATGGCTCAGATAAAAGTGCGGCTGTCTGGCGAAGTGCAGACGGCGGTAAGGACAGTGAGAAAGAGGCGATGCAGTTCCTCGATTTCAGATTGTGAAAAACGAGTCCAGCGGAACAGCCAGACGACCTCCAGGCCGTCACCTTCCTCAGTGATTTCACAGGCGAGATCAAATCGCGGCGTGCCTGTGGAGCGGATCTTGAGTTGAACCGAGAACCCAGCCACTGCCAGATCCGGCACGGGTTGGTTTTGCAGCGCAAACCGCACTTCATAGATGGGATTGCGACCTGGCATCCGCGGTGGACCGAGTGCGCTCACGAGTTCGGCAAACGGCATGGCATTGGCAAAGCAATCCATTGTCGATTGATGCACGGTGCGGAGGCTGTCGGAGAATGAGCGGCTGTCATCCACCTGCCCGCGCAAGGGCACGATGCTGGAGAAGTAGCCCATCGTCTCGCGCACTTCCTGACGTGCGCGATTCGCCACCGGCGTGCCCACCACGATGTCAGCCACGCCTGTCCAGCGCGACAGTGTGATTTGAAACGCTGCGAGCAAAGTGCTGAACAACGTGGCGCTGGTGCGCCGTGCCAATTCACGCACCGCGAGACCCAGCTCGGCAGACACACCTGCAATCCGGCGCTGCAATTGATCCGATTCATCCAGCGCATCCGCGCGATCATCCCAAAGCCTTTTGGAGCCATCGAGACAAGTTTTCCAAAACGCCGCTCGTTGCTCCAGCAGCGCAGGTTGCCACAGTGCGCGCTCAGAAGCACCCCAGGCAATGTAGGACTGCGGAACAGGCGGCAATCCGCCGCTCGCGCCTAACAGCACCTGCGCATACGCCGCATACAAGTCCTGCACCAGCACACCGAGTGACCAGCCATCGGCAATCGCATGATGGATCGCCACGACGAGCACATGATCCGTCGGCGACCGTCGCAGCACCTCCACACGATATAACGGGCCCTGCACCAGATCGAAGGGCGCGTCGAAAGTTTCCTGCGCCACAGCGTCCAATGCTTCCGATCTCGCTGATGACGACGGCAGATCACGGAACTGCATCACCGGTTCGCTCTGCGTCTGGATCATCTGCACCGCCTGACCTTTGCTCGGCAGGAACGACAATCTCAGCACCTCATGCCGGTTCACCACGCGCTGCATCGCGGCGGCGCAGTCCTGCGCGGTGATCGCGCCCTTGATCTCAATGAGGCAGCAAATCGTGTTCGTCTTGTCCGCAACTGCCACGGGCGACGTTTCCCATAGTTCGCGCTGCGGAAAGGTCAGCGGATGCAGCGACGCCTTGCCGCTGTCCAGCCAACGCTTTAGCCGCGTTCGCTTGTCCTCGATCACTGGAACACTCACGCGCGCACCTCCAGCAGGGCAGCCTCCTCGGCATGGATGGGGCGGTTCACGGTGGTGTCCGCGCCAAGCAACTGATCCAAATCATCATCGGAAAGAGCGTCCAGATCCACATCTTCAGCCGCTGCGGGTTCCGCAACGATCACGGTGGGAGCAGGCGTGGCACCTTTAGATGCGCCCATGTGCTCAGCGATCAAGGTCGCGATCTGGCCGATGGTTCGGGCTTTCATCAGGCTCGCAGGTGGCAAGGCGACGCCGATGGAGCTTTCGATGGAGTTTTCGATCTCGACGGCCATCAGCGAATCGAGGCCGAGGTCGGTGAGAGGTTGGTCAAAACGCAGACCTTCGGGTTTCACGCGCAAGACGGAGCCCACGACATCGCGCACGGCCTGGCCGATGACTTCGGTGCGATCCGCAGGTGCGGCGGACTCGATCTTGAGCCGCCAATCGCTTTTGGCACCGCTCGTTTCCGGTGCATCGACACCGGCGGCGTAGATGCGTTCCAGCAGCGGACTTTCCTGGCCGCCACGGTAGGATTGACGCCACTTCGACCAGTCCACACGCATGGCCAGCGCTTGCGTGGCTCCGGCATTGAGGAAGGACTCGACCAATGTGACGACTTCGACGGGTGAAAGCGGCGTGGTGCCGTGCAGGGCCAGATATTCGGCCACGCGTTCATTGCGGGCCACATAGCCTTCGCCACCGAGCGCGCCCCAGTTGATCGCAAGCGCAGGCAGGCCGAGGGCATGACGATGATGAGCGAGTGCATCGAGGAAGGCATTCGCGGCGGCGTAGTTGGCCTGCGCGGAGTTGCCAAAGACACTCGCCAGGGAGGAGAACATCACAAAGCAGTCCAATTCCATACCCAGAGTGCCTTCATGCAGCAGCCAAGCTCCGTTCGCTTTTGGGGCGATCACCTTGATCATGCGATCACGAGTGAGCGAAGCCATGGGCGCATCGTCGATAACCATCGCGAGATGAAACACGCCCTTCAAAGGATGACCTGCCGCTGAAATGCCAGCGAGCACGCGCTTCACATCATCTACTGATCCAGCATCAGCCTTGATGACCTGCACATCGACGTCACGGGCACGCAAGTTGGTCACGAAGGCTTCCGCCGCAGGTGTGGCAGCGCCGCTGCGGCTGGTAAGCACGAGATGTTTCGCGCCAGCGTCTGCCAACCATTCGGCCATCACTTTGCCGAAGCCACCAAAGGCTCCAGTGATCAGATAGGCACCGTCTGGGTTCACTTCAAAGGCAGGAACCAGCGGTTCGCCACGCCTCGCCACAAATGGCTCGGGGAAGGACACGATGACTTTGCCGGTGTGTTTGCCCTGCGCCATTAGGCGGAAGGCGGAGTCGATGCGGCAGGCTGGGAACGAACGGAAGGGCAGCGGTTGCAGCGCCTTCTTCTCAACCAATTCAGCGATGGTTTCCAAGATCTGGCGCGTGCGCTTTTCATCGCCACTGAAGATCGCATCCATCGCGACAACATGGAATGAGGCGTTCTTCCGCAAGGGCCAGAGCGGGATGCGGCTGTTTTGGTAGATGTCGCGTTTGCCGATTTCGATGAAGCGACCGAACTGCGCAAGGCAGGAGAGGCCCATCGGGATAGCTTCGGCGGCGAGTGCGTTGAGCACCACATCCACGCCTTTGCCATCCGTGATTTCCATCACGGCCTCCGCAAAGTCGGCACGACGCGAATCAATGACGTGCTTCACGCCGAGGACGGTGAGCAGTGAGCGTTTGGCCGCGCTACCAGCACTTGCGATGACTTCCGCGCCGAGATGGTGCGCGATTTGGATCGCCGCCATACCCACGCCGCCCGCGCCTGCATGTACGAGCACGCGCTCGCCCGGCTGCAACTGCGCCACGGTCTTTAGCGCATGCCACGAAGTCATGAAGACCACGGGTAGCGTCGCTGCTTCTTCAAAGGAAAGCCCATCCGGGATGATGCGCACATCACCAGCACGAGCCATGGAGTCCGTGGCGAGCCCGAACACGGCGAGGCCAAAGACACGGTCGCCAGCCTTCACATGCGTGACACCAGCGCCGACGGTTTTCACCACACCGGCCACTTCATCGCCAAAGATGCGCGCATCGGCTGTCTCGGCGGGATAAAGCGCCAGCGCCTTGAGCACGTCGCGGAAGTTCATGCCAGCGGCCTTCACGTCGATCACCACCTCGCCTGCGCCACAGGGCGGCAGCGCGAATGGCACGAGACGCAGAGCATCGAGCAAGCCGCGTTCGCGGGATTCAAGCCGCAACGGCACGTCGTGATCCAAGACCTGCTCTCTCGGCTCCAAGCCGCGTGTGATGCGCCTCACATAACGTGCTTCGCCTCGGAAGGCGATTTCGCGTTCGGCGTCTTCTAGCAGCAGTTCGTTCCAAACCAGCGTGTTGTCGGTGGCTGAAGCCATAGCGGGAAGATCAATGCCACGGCAGGTGAAGTTGTTGTGCTCATTGGCGATCACGCGCATCAGGCCGATGGAGGGAGCTTGCGCCAGGCTGACATCGTAGTTTCTACCTACTGCTTGAGCTCCACGTGTGATGACATCCAGATGCAGCTTGGCGGCAGGATGAGCAATTTCGAGCGTCTGCGTGAGATGGAACAAGGCATCGGTGCCGAGCATGGCGTCGCCTGGATCGGACTCATCGAGACTCCACAGGAAGACGAAGCGCTCAGGGGCTTCATCTGAGCACGCTTGCAACAGTTGTTTCCAATCCTCGGACGCTTCGGCCCGCAGGGTGAATGCGTCTGCTGCTTCGGACTCGAACGCACCACCACGATAGGCGATGCGACAGCGAACACCGCTGTGGCGCAGCTGCATGGCGAGTTTTTCGCCAAGACCAGACGAATCAGCGAATACGAGCCAGGACTTCTCGGCAGGCGCTTCGACAATCACTGGTGCTATCGTGATTGGCTCCCTCCATTTGCGGGCCATGAGGCCGATGAGGCTTTCGCCGCCTTGGGATCGGATCAGGCCGGAGAGTGATGCGGTTTCGCTAAATCCGGTCTCGCTGAGCACTTTTTGCCATTGCTCGCGCTCCAGTAGCGGATGATGCGGGCGCAGATCGCGATCCGTGAAGCGCCACCAACCGCTGGTGAGACCGAAGACAGCGTTCAGCCACAAATGCGGCGTGGCGACATCGACAAAGAGCAAGCTACCACCAGGAGCGAGCAGGTCATGGATGTGGCGCAGCGCGACGCGCACATCGCTGACGGCATGGATGACGTTGGTGCCGAGAATGATGTCGAAGGAGCCGAGATCGAACTCCTGTTCGTTGCCGGGTTTTTCGAGATCGAAGGTATGAAACTCGACTTCGGGATAAGCGGCCAGCTTTTGACGCGCCGCCGGGAAGAAGGCAGCGGAGACATCGCTGAAGACATACGAATGCACGCCGCGCTCAATGAGCGGCAGCACCTGTGAGGCGAGGCCGCCGGTGCCTGCGCCGATTTCCAGAATGCGCAGTCCACGCCCTTCTGGAAGCTGACGCGCCGCCTCCGCCACTGCGCTGCCGATGGCGGCAAGCCAGGGACTCGTGACGAGACCATCGCCATAAAACTGATCAAGCAAATCAGCACCGCCGCTGGTGAACAAGACCTGCACGGCCTCTTTTTCACCACGCATGATGGGACCGAGTTCCGCGCAGGTAGCACCGCAGATCAGAGCCTCCGGCAGATGGCCTGGATACTTACCGAGGCTCTCGCTAAGCAGTTGAGACGCGCTGTCTGCTGCCTCGGTGAACTCAGGCGTTGTTTGGTAGCCGCCTTGCTCTTTGGTGAGCAGATTCAAAGACACCAAGTTGTCTGCGAGTTGCTCAAACGAACGATGCATGGACTGTGCCACGCTGAGTGACTCGGCGGTGAAGATTTCGTCCTCGGTGCAGCCCGCACCCATATCTCTCAAACCGCTCGCGACTTGCGCGGCGGTGAGTTTGTCACCTGCAGCACTCGCGGCATCCAGATTACCACGTCCGCGCATGTCGAGCACTTCATCCAATGCATGCTGAGCCGCTTCATACAGGCGACTCAATGCCACGGGGGCAGGAGATGCAACGCGTGGGCTTGTGGGATGTTTTTCCCAAGCCACATGGTAAGTCACATCGCGGCCTTTGCCGGTTTTACCCGTGCGTTTGGCACCTTCCACGCTGATGGCGCGGAAGCCGTCGATGCGCACGCAGGGCTTGCCGGATTCGTCAAAGAGTTCAATGCCGCCTTCGACGAACTCGTCGTTAGCCTGCTTCACACCGGCACGCACAAGACTCGAAGCTCCAGGTGAACGCAGGAACAAGATGCGGGCAAAACGTACGGGAAGTCGAAGCCCGGCTGTGCGGCCTTCAATCGTCGCAGCACCTGCAGAGAAGATTTGCAGCGCGCCATCAAAGAGCACGGGATGCAGCGGATACTCGGCGGCACGCGGCGCAATCGCAGCGCCCAATGAAACGCGACCTGCGGACTTGCCAGTTCCTGCGGAAAGCTCGCGGATGGGGCGGAATTCCTCGCCGTAGCGCAGGCCCATGTCGGCCATGTGCCCGTAGAAGGTGTCGAGGCCGACGTTTGGCAAAGTGGATGTCTCCCACGCCGATGTGGCGAAGGATGACTCGGTACGCTCGCCGCGCATGCAGCCGACGACATGAGTGGACCATGAGGCTCCGGCTTCAAATTTGCTCTGAATCGAGAACGTGCGCTCGGCGAGATCATACGTCAGCTCCAGCAGCAGGCCGGACGGTGGATCAGGCAGGATGAGCGGCTTACGGATCTCAAAGTCTTCAATGACGAAGGCTTTGCCCTCAAACAACTGCACACCGGCTTCGAGCACCATTTCGACAAAGCCTGCGGCGGGGAAGATGATGAGATTTTCGACACGATGATCCTTCAGGAACGCCATGTGGCGATTGTCGAGTCGAGTGATCCATGTCGGCGTGGCGCGGGCAAGTCGGATGTCGAGCAAGCCGCGACCACCGGGCGCGAGACGGCCTTCGCGCATGTCGGCGGATTCATTCCACCAGCGGGCTTTGTCCCATGAGTAAGTCGGGAGCGTGAGAAGACGACGCGATGGTGTGAGCGCTTTGAAATCGAGCACGACACCGGTGAGATGCAGATCCATCGCCGTTTCGAGCAAGGATTCATGCTCGCGCTCACGACGCGCTGAGGCGAGCACGG
>JANOBP010000745.1:0-3744 GCA_031411715.1 Verrucomicrobiaceae bacterium
GCAAGGCGACGTTCTTTGACCTCGGTGACATCAGCGGCCGCATGCAGTGCTATTTGAGCAAGGGCGACGTGGGTGATGAAGCGTATGCTCAGTTCATCCAGCTCGTGGACATCGGCGATTTCGTCGGCGTGGAGGGATTCACCTTCATCACGAAGCGCGGGGAGAAATCGATTCACATCAAGAAACTTACGCCGCTCTCGAAGGCGCTGCGGCCGCTGCCGGACAAGTGGCATGGCATCGCGGACAAGGAGATCAAATACCGTCAGCGCTACCTGGACCTCATTTCCAATGACCGCAGCCGCGAGATCTTCGTGACGCGCAGCAAGATGGTCGCGGCGATCCGCAACTACATGCAGGAGCGCGGCTTCCTCGAAGTGGAAACGCCCATGATGCAGGATGTGCCCGGTGGTGCGGCGGCAAAGCCGTTTGAGACGTTCTTCCATGCGCTGAACCAGCCGATGTTCCTGCGCATCGCGCCGGAGCTGTTCTTGAAGCGGCTGCTGGTGGCCGGGTTCACGCAGATCTTTGAGTTGAACCGCAATTTCCGCAACGAAGGCATGAGCCGTCGCCACAACCCAGAGTTCACGATGCTGGAGGCCTACTGGGCTTACGCGGACTTCGAAAAAATGGCCGATCTCGTCGAAGGCATGATCTGCCACCTCGCGGAAACCTTCTGCGGCGGCCTCAAAATCGAGCACAAGGACGAGGAAGGCAATGTGACGCGCACGATCAATCTCGAGCGGCCATGGAAGCGCGTACGCTACACGGACCTGCTGAAGGGCGTTGATCCGAAGTGGTATGAATACACGCCGGAGCAGCGCAAGGCGCGTGCTAAGGAACTCGGCGTCGAGATCGGGCCAAATTTTGAAGACTACGAGGTCACTCAGCATGTGTTTGAACGCCTCGTCGAAGCGCCGCAGTTTGATCCGCTCTACGTCACGCATTGCCCGAAGGAACTCGTGCCACTAGCGAAGCAGAACGCACAGGATGATTCCATCGTCGATGTGTATGAACTCATCATCAACGGTCAGGAGATCAGCCCCGGTTACTCCGAACTGAACGACCCCATCGTCCAGCGTCAGCGCCTTGAACACCAAGCCGGCGAAGAGACGCAAAAAATCGACGAAGAATTCATCCTCGCCCTCGAACACGGCATGCCTCCCGCCGGCGGCATCGGCATCGGCATTGACCGCCTGATCATGATGCTTACGGGAGCCGAAGGCATTCGAGATGTGGTGCTCTTCCCGCAGTTGAAGCGGAAGGTGTGATCAAGGCTTTTTCTTCCCCGCATCTAGGAACTCAATCGCCTTCTTGAGCCACTCGGCATTCGGTGGGGAGTGGCCTTGGGCGGGGATGTTCATCAGTTCGACGGACTTAAAGCCTTCTTTTTTGAAGCCGTTCTCGAAAACGGCTTGGGTGTTGATGAGGTTGAAATCTTTTTCGCCAGTGACGAGGACGAAGCGGCATTGGGCCTTGGCGATTTTGGTGAAGTCGTCGTGAGGGATGTAGCTCATCTGAAAGCGTTGTTTGCCGTCCAGTGAGGTGATGTCGGTGTAAAAATTCACGCCCATGCAGCAGATGGTGCCAGGAAAAAGATCGGCGTAGCAAACGCTGAGCATGCTGGCGACGCGGGCACCGCCGGAGAAGCCGGAGAGATAGACGCGAGCGGGATCGATGCTGGCGATGCGGCGGACGTTGTAGTTGGCGTCGATGGCGAGGCGCATGCGGTCGAAGATGCTGCGCGGGTTGCCAGATTTGTGCGCGCCGATGAAGATGAGCTTCTTTTCGGCGAGTGCGGCTTCCCAGTCGGCGGGGATGGATGGTTTATCACTGGCGCTGATCCAGATGAAGACGCCGTGGGGCTCGCTGGCGCGGTAGTTTTTCGGCAGGAGGATGTCGAAGCTCTCTTTGGCGACATCATAAGCCGGTGGCGTCTCGGAGGCGTGAAGGCGTAGCTTGATCTCGAGTGCGTCGGAGTGCGGTGGCGACTCCGTGAAGGTGATGGTGCTGCGGACGCCGGGCTTGGGATCAGCGGCGAGGCCGCAGATGCACGTGAGGCATAGAAGCAGTGAGAGCCGGAGCATCAATGCATGATCGATACGCGTGTACCGACGGGTGCGTTTTGATAAATCGTCTGCGCCATCTCATAGGGCAGACGAATGCAACCGTGGGAGGCAGGGGAGCCTGGATTGGGGATCTGGCCCGCATGCAAGCCGATGCCGTAGCCGGTGATGCGCATCCAATAAGGCATCTTGGCACCAACGAAGTGACCACCACGCACCGAATGCACTCCTGCCGTAGCGCCGCTGCGCAGGACCTGACCGCTGCTACTGACGATGCTGCCATAACGGTTGGAGCGCTTGTCCACCTGCTTCTCCATGATGCGGAAGGTGCCGGTGGGTGTGCTGTAGCCGCTGCGACCTGTGGCAACGTAACTCCAGCCAACGTTTTGGCCGTCACGATAGATGTAGGCCTTCTGCTCGCTGAGGTCGATGTTCACACTGCTGATCCCAGGCCTGCCACCGCCGTGCCAGACATAAAGCGGTGCACTGGAAGCCTGCACCGGCTGAATCAAGAGCGGACGACGAATGACCTCCTGCTGCGATGAAAATAAAGAGGGCATCGAAGTCGGTAGTGTGCACTGACTCAGGGCCAATGCTCCGAAGCAAGAAAGTGTGATGCGAATAGCTTTCATAACGAAGCCAATTTTAGCAGCAAAAACCGATCCATTGCAACCCATCCGCCGGAGCCTGTGGAAACATTTACATTCTACTGGCTTCGTTGATTCCAGTAAATCTTAACATTCTTACTACGACGACCTGCGGCGATGACTTCTAAATCACGATCACCATCAAGGTCGGCGCATACGGCATCTTCACAGGCCATGCCGCCATCGTCCAAAAAGGCCTCCTGCCAGCCACTACCATCCTCCTTGGTCGTCCAAAAAAGCTTCACGGCAACCTTGCCGATTTTTTGCTGAGCGCGCCAGCCGACGACGATTTGGCGATTGTTCAAGCCGAGCAAATCATGCGTGGCGATGGCATGGCCATCGACGAGTTGATCACTGAGCACGCGGCGCTGCCAAAGGCCGTTTTTCGGCCCATCTGGCGGTGGTGTGTAGAGCACGAGCTTGTCACCATGCATAGGCTCGATGGTGGTGACATAGGGCTGTCCGCCGGCAAAGGCGCCGTAGCGCACTTCACCTGCGCCTTGCAGCTCGGTGCTGTCTTTTGGGTGTTGAGCGATCCATTGTTCTTTCCAGCCGTTGTCCGTTTGATCGAGGCGTACGACGCCTTCCCGGCCACAGAGCAGCAGGCTTTCCGCCTCATTGGGCTGCGCTGGGATGATGTCGAGGTTGTGCGTCTTGTGCATGGTGCTTTGCACGACGGTGGTGTTCCATTCCTGACGCGGATCTTCCGGCATGTGGTAGGCCAACGTGCGCACGCCGATGCCTTGAGCGTCCTTGTCATTGCCACGGCCATGCAAAGGAGCGACGACGAGGTCATAGCGCCCGGCTCTGTTGCGCACCCACTTCATGCGGTGTGTGGTGGGCTCATGGGTGAGCTTCACGGGAGTCCACTTCTGAGTGCGGTCTGCTGGTGGGATCAAATAGAACACAGCACCGCTGTTTACTGTGTCGCCGGGGTTCCACTCCGCCCCAACGGCGATCTCGCATTTGCGGTCTCCATCAATGTCCCGCGCGGCGATGCAGACATGGTCTTTTTCCGTCAGCTTCTCGACGAT
>JANOBP010000746.1:0-1301 GCA_031411715.1 Verrucomicrobiaceae bacterium
GCGACAAGTTTTAGCGGCTTTTTTTGGACCGTTGACCTCGTGAGGGAATATAAACGTGAAAAGACTCGGTTTGAGCGAGACGTGAACCTGAATGCTTCTGAAATCGAAAAGGTGCAAGGAAAGCCACAGGGCTTGAAACGCTGAAGTATTTAGTCAGCTTTTCGATAGGCGACGATTCCTTGGGCAATGCCTTCAGCTATTCGGGCGCGAAACTCCCCAGTAAGCATGCGAGCCCTCTCGCTGGGGTTACTGACAAAACCGCACTCCACGAGGACGGCCGGATTCTTTGTAGTCGAGCGAATGACATGAAAATTGGCACTCTTGACACCTCGATTCGTCATTTTCGTGCGTTGAACCAAGTATGCTTGGATGTAAGCAGCTAGAGTGTAGCTAGAAGAGAAGTGGTAATAGGTTTCAGCCCCTGCTCCGCTGCCGCCACGGTTGTAGTTGTAGTGAATGCTAACAAAGATGGCATTGTTGGTCCTATTTCCAGAAGCGGAACGATCTTGTAATGGTATAAAAACATCCCGACTGCGAGTCATGATGACTTTCAGGCCTTCCTTTTTTAGCAACTGTTCCACCCGACGTGCGGTATCAAGCGCGAGATGCTTTTCATACACGTACCCAATCGCGGCTCCTCGATCATGTGCTCCATGACCAGGATCAAGAATCACCGTGTCGAAACTCCTAGCGAGCGGATTAGCGGCAAGCATAAAGAGGATAATCAAGAGCCGGCATGCCAATAATACTGAGAAGCGCTTGGAGGCAGTTTGATGGTAAGACATGTGGAAAGGGTTTCTTGTTGGTGCCGACTACTCGCTGATGATTCATCATTGCGAGACATCAAGCGGAAAAGCTCCATCAAAGGTAAGAATCTCGTGGGATAGCTGTGTCCAAGAGAACAATGATTGAGCGCACTTCTGGTATTAATCACCTCGATTTTAAGTCTTCATCTGTTGGCAGCAATGGCGGAGGAAGATCGACACGGCTGGCTTGCGGGCGGATGGGCTTCCAGTTTTTGAGGTTATCGCCGCGATAGACAGCAAACTCTCGTTTTTCAGACCCAAGTGGCACAGAGATGGTGCCAATGCGCTCGACGTGCTGAAAAGCGTCACGCACCGCGGGAGGGAGTAGCATCCCCTGCCCTGGCGTGGGGTCGAGAATGAGGGCATCGTCTCCTAGATGCTCCTCAGGGCCAGGCCAGATCTCGTATTGAGACTCTGGCATGCCACTAGCCTCCCATCGGTAGAGGCGCGGGTGACTGGGCATGTAGAATGACATCCACGCGGCATGGTAGCGGT
>JANOBP010000747.1:0-1085 GCA_031411715.1 Verrucomicrobiaceae bacterium
CCTGCCAGCCGTTGCGGATGCGTTGTTCGAAGATGCCGAACTCATAACGGATGCCGTAGCCGATGGAAGGAACCTCCAGAGTCGCTAATGAATCGAGATAGCACGCTGCCAGCCTTCCGAGGCCTCCATTGCCGAGTCCAGGCTCTTCCTCCTGCCCGAGCATGTCTTCCAACTTCAATCCGAGCGACTTCATCGCTTCCTCCACCTGATCTTGAATCCCGAGATTGATGAGATTGTTGCCAAGTTGAGGACCCATCAGAAATTCCGCAGAGAGATAGCACACCGTGCGGCTCTGACGGTCAAGAAACGTCTGGGCACTTTCGATCCAGCGGTGCAGTAAGCGGTCACGGACTGTGTAGGCCAGTGCTAAATAGTTGTCGTTGGGCGAGGCAATCGAAGGGAAGCGCCCAAGCAGGTAATGAAGGTTGTCACGAAACGCATCGGCAATCTCGGCCGGCGTGAGACCGGTGCGTGTGGTGTCAGAACGAGGGTGAATGCCGACAGAGTTGGGTTCCCGTTTCATGCTGATGGCCATGCTGAGCTTCTCGGCACTGCATGTCAATACATGAAGTTGGGTTTAGCGTTGGCGCTGTGGCGGCGACTTTCCCTATCGGATCTTCGCGTCGGGCAGGGCACTCTTCACGCCTTCATCGAGGGGCATATGATCGGTCTTTTCATCAAGGCCAGTGCTGAGCATGAGCTTGGCGAGTTCGTTTTGCAGTTCCTTCAACTTGCCAGCAAGTTCGGGTTTGCTGATGAGATTCTTGGTTTCACCGGGATCATCTTTGAGGTTGTAAAGCTCGGCCATGTGTTTGTCGGGAGTGCCATCGCCGTGTGGGTAATGAATGTATTTCCATTCGTCGGTGCGGATGGCTCGGACATTGGGCGTGTATGGGAACTGCTTTTCGTAGTTGTAGTGGTAGAACCAACTGGTGCGCCAATTGACATCGCCGCTTTGCACCAACTTGACCCAGGATTGGCCATGTGTTTTCGGCAAAGCGGGTGCGCCGCAGAGCTCGAGCACGCTGGAGGCCATATCGACGGTGAGGACCTGCTGCGGGATGACTTTGGAGGTTTGTGTGAGC
>JANOBP010000748.1:0-9415 GCA_031411715.1 Verrucomicrobiaceae bacterium
GTCGATGAGGATGAGTGTTTTCATGATCTTAAAATAGAACTTCTCGAGTGACCTTCACGGCAAAGCTGATCCACTCGTTTCAAAAGTGAGGGCAGGCGAAATGCGCCGTGCATGGCCCGAATGTGCGTCGCTGCTAGGGTCTGATCGATGCCAACGGACGTGACATAAAGTGGGCGCTGACTTGTTCCTCGTCGCACATGAACAGCATGAGAGGATAAATCGAAGGGCGTTTTTGCCACTCCGATGACTGGAATGCCGGTTGCCTCATGCAGATGCATACCCAATCCGGGCTCGCCAGGACGGAGCCAGACATGGCCGTCGATGATGACAAGCTCGGGCTTCTTTGGCAGCAGCTTTAAGACAGCCAATAAGCATGGCAGCTCTCTAAGATAAAACTTCCCAGCCTCATACTCAGCCACCTCAGGCATGTGGCACTTCCAGCTCCCACAAGGTAGAGCGTCTGCCCACTGGTCAAAGCCAATGGCTGCGGCTGTCGCGCCTTCGCTATGGTAGCAAACGTCGATAGCCAAAAAACGTGGAAGGCTTTGGCTCATGATCTTCTCCTGTGAATGAGTTCCACTTTCCGCTCATGAAGCGTGCACTCCACGCCCGCTGGATACTCATGCGGGTGCTGCAGACGTTTTACCGTCGCGTGAAGGCCTTTCAATTGCTCACGGCATCGCGTCTGAATCTCCGGCAATGTCGGCATGTCCATCACCAAATTTCCACCGCGAAACACTGGTTGGAGAAGGTCTTCATGCGACGCACCATCAGGCATGGACTTGGCTCGAGTCATATCGCTGGGATGAATGATCTCCACCGGCTCCACACAGCCGACTTCTTCGTCAAAGATGGCATCTCCACGGAACTCGCCATTCAGCGTGAAGCGGCGCACTTGTTGGATCCCTGGATTACTAACTTTCACCGCCTGCTCGCTCAGTTTGAGCTTCGGCTCCCACTCGCCAGTGGCATTGCGAATCGCGCCAAGCTTGTAAACGCCACCCAGTGCCGATTGCGCACCACCAGTGACCATTTGCGTGCCCACGCCCCACACGCTGATCTTGGCACCTTGATGCTTCAGGCTCTCGATCAAGTGCTCATCGAGATCATTGCTGGCCACGATGCTCGCTTTTGGAAAACCTCCTTCATCAAGAATGCGCCGAGCTTCAATGCTCAACCACGCGAGATCGCCTGAATCGAGCCGCACACCTGCCAGTTCGTGTCCACACTCACGCAGCTGCTTTCCGACCTCCACCGCATGCTTCACGCCTTCCAGCGTGTCGTAGGTGTCCACGAGGAAGACGCAGTTATTCGGCAATGCCGCAGCGTAAGCTTCAAAAGCCTCCATTTCCGTGTCGAATGCCATCACCCACGAATGCGCATGCGTGCCGCGCACCGGAATGCCATGCGTCATGCCCGCCAGCACGTTCGAAGTCGCCGCTGCGCCACCGATGAAAGCCGCGCGGCTTGCCATCACCGCACCGTCAGGCCCCTGGGCCCGCCGCAGACCGAATTCCAGCACCGGCTTACCCTGCGCCGCCTCACACACCCTTGCCGCCTTCGTCGCGATCAACGTTTGGAAGTTCACGATATTGAGCAGTGCCGTCTCCACCAACTGCGCCTGTACCAATGGTCCACGCACACGAATCAGCGGCTCATGCGGAAAGACCACCGTGCCCTCCGGGATCGCGTCCACATCACATTTCCAAGTCATTTCGCCGAGGTAGTCCAGAAACCCGCGCTCAAACAGCGGCTGCCCATCTCTCCCCGGCAGCGTCGCCAGATACTCCAACTCCGTCATCGAGAAACGAAACCCCTTCAACCACTCCACCACATCTCCCAGCCCCGCTGCGATGGCATAACCGCCTGCAAACGGCAGCTTCCGAAAAAACAGATGAAACACCGCCTCCTGCTCCGCCTTCCCGCATTTCCAGTAGCCTGCGGCCATGGTGAGTTGGTAGAGATCGGTGAGGAGTGGAGTGTTGGTGTTCATTGGGATTTAATAGGGCGGGAGCAATCGCCGGAAGCCATGCAAAAGAACCACGACGAAAAAGATCAAGTTTCGCAGAAGCACGGATGGCCAAGGCACCTTGGGAGCTTTGGTGGCACCTGTCGTTAAACCGTCCGCAACAAGCCTGATATGACCAATTGAGCGCGGCCAGTCACAGATGCCATTGATCCACTCACGAGGAATACCCTCTTCTCCCACTTCAGCTCCGCAGATGCCTCCGGTGATCGCTGCGACGGTATCGGTATCGCCTCCGCATTGGATGACGGAAAGTATTGCCGCTTCAAATTGACCACGATGACGGAGCCATGCGTAAAGTGCCACAGCTACGGTATTCGGCGCGAAGCCGCTCACGCCATGGCCGCAGCCGATCTCCTGCGCAAACTCTGCAACACTCTTCGCCTCGAGCAACGATATCTTCAGGACAGCGAAACGCGATCTCATCTCCTCGCTTACCACGAGCGACTCGAGCTTCGTCAGCGCTTCGTCTGTCGGCGCAGCACGAGCAGCAAATACCGCAGCCTCGGCGACTAAAACAGCCGACTCCTCGGCTCTCGGGTCAGTGTGTGTCACGCGGCATGCCGCGAGCGTGTAAACGCGCCGCTTCAATTCCAGATCACGCCAGACGACTCCAAGAATGGCGCTGCGCATTGCCGCACCATTTCCAGCGGACCTCACACCTGAGCGCGTGGTCGGAAAACCAAACCATAGACGAAGAATTGCCTTACCCGTGCTCAAACCGACTCCCGCAGGAAGTCCCAATAGCCACCACCTGAGCTTTTGGCCAAGAGCACGCTGAAAGGCCACAGCATCGTCTCGATTCTCGATCAAAGCCGCTGCAAGCATCAGCGTGTGCTCCGTGTCATCGCTGAACATACCGCGCCCCATCAGGAACCGGTGCCTAATCTCTCCCAATGCCGCCACACGCCGCCGCGACATGCCTTCGTATGGCAGTCCCAGCGCATCGCCCACCGCAGTGCCGAGAAGGGAGCCGAGGATGGCTGTGTGTGAGTCTCTCATGCTGTGAGAAGTTGCTCATACCGCACACGATCCGCCTCGCTGAAGCAGCAGAAGATCACGGTTTGAATGGAAGACGGCGTCTGCAAGAATGCTTTCACAGCCTCTACGGCGATCTCCGCCGCTTGATCCGCTGGAAATCGATACACGCCCGTCGAGATGCACGGGAAGGCGATGCTTTGCAGCCCATGCTTGGCGGCAAGTTCGAGCGAGTTTCGATAACACGACCGCAACAGCTCCGGCTCACCGTTGCCGCAGCCATGCCAGACAGGCCCCACCGTATGAATGACATGCCGCGCCTTGAGCCGGTAGCCCTTGGTGATCTTCGCCTCACCGGTGCGGCAACCGTTCAACATCATGCATTCCGCGACCAATTCATGCCCGGCAGCCCGATGAATCGCCCCATCCACACCACCACCGCCCATCAGCGAAGTGTTCGCCGCGTTCACGATGGCATCGACATCGAGCTTGGTGATGTCGCCTTGGAGAACTTGGAGGTTGGGTTTCATAAGAATGGGACCACCGCGAGAGATCATGAAGACGCAAGAGGTTCAGAATTCAAGACTCTTGCGCCTTTCTATGCTCTTGCGGTGCGGTGGTTTGGGCATCGTGAAATCGGATAAACTCCACCGGCACATGCTCCATGAGCCACACACCGTTGGTGCTGCGCCAGAACATATGACCTGCGGCATGCATTTCGCCTGCGAGAATGGTCAGCAGCACTGGCTTTCCATGTCGTGCGCCGACTTCCAGTGTCATCTTCGTCTCGGCGGAGAGATGCACATGATGCCGTTGCATCTTCAGGAGTCCCTGCACGCGGATGGAGTCGAGGAAACGTGTCGCCGTGCCGTGGTAGAGCAGCGTGGGAGGCTCCTGCGGCTCATACTCAAGCTCGACCTCCACCGAATGCCCCTGACTCGCCCGGATGCGCATTCCATCCGCGCTGAACTCAAAGCGCTTCTTCGCGTTCGTCACGACGACGTGCTCCAAATCCTCGCGTGAGAGTCCCCTGCCCGCCTTGGCACAACCGGCGAGCAGGGCCTCCACCTCCACCCATCCCGCAGAGTCGAGCGTGACATGCGCCGCCGACGGCTCATGCCTCAGCACGAGGCTGAGGAACTTGCTGGCGCTGGTGGTTTGGGAGGGAGTCATTGGGAGTGGTGAGTCATTGAGTGAAGCCCAGGTCGAGCGATTCGCGTGATTCCAACCACTCGGCAGGAATCCCCTCGCGTCCGGTGGCCAGGGCTACAAGGCTGCCGACGATGGCGCAGTTCGTATCCATATCGCCATGGACGCTGACGGCCTGCCAAAGGGCTTCTGGATAGTCCTTGAGATGGCGGCAGGCGCACCAAAGGCAGAACGGCACCGTGTCGGATGACACCACTTGAGAACCGTTACCAAGGATAAGAGCCACCGTTTTCGGCGACAGCTCGAGAGGAAGTGTGAGAGCCTTCTTGAGCCGCCAATACGTTTCCGTTTGCGGCATATTCGCGAGGACGAATTCAATCATGCGCATGTCGGACGGCTTTGAGCTATCGAACTGATCCACGATCCAGGCTGCCGCTAGGGCGACTGCGATGGCTCCTGTTTGCCCATCTTCGTGGGCATGAGTCACGGCGGCAGATTTCCGGGCTTCGGCGGTGAGCGTTTGCAGGTCATTCGCAAAGTAGGCACCAATAGGAGCCGCCCGCATCGCCCCGCCATTGCCGCAGGAGCCTTCACCATCGAAAACACGCCCTGCCGCCTCCTGCCAAGGAATGCCTTCTCCAATGGCCTGCAAGATGCCCCGTGCCGTGCCTCCATATCCGCGATCTGTCTCGCGCCGATACTCCTCGGCGAAAGCGTGAGCCAGCCAGTCGCACTGGATTGACTGATGAGCCTGCAAGCTGCGCACGATAGACTTCGCCATGACGGTGTCGTCCGTATAGAACCAAGGCGGTGGTGGGATGAAGCGTCCCTCCAACCGGCTTTCGGCGGTTATCGGTGGCACAAAGAAGAAGCTCTGACCAAACGCATCACCAACGGAAAGGCCGTCGAGGGATATAAGGGCACGCGTGAGGGGAGCAGTTGTAGGCTTATCTGAATTCATCGGTCGATTCCGACTGCCTTGGCAGCCGCCTCGGTGCAGGGTTGGTAAATGTGCTCGTCGGGTGTGTGGAGTTCAATGAAACCATTTGAGAGATGCTCTCTCTGTTCACAGACAAACGGCGTTATGTCTTCAATGCCGAGCAGTTGCTCGGCGCCGTAGCGTCGGAGCATGTCACCGCGAAGACCAAGCTGCACGGCGCGGCGTTCGACTGCATTGCCCAGAGGATCATGATCGGGGTCCCATTGAAGACGGACTTCGGAAAATTGAAGCGCAGCCTGCCATGCTTCCTCTGTGGGAAAGCCACTGGCACTGAATGTGGATGCGACGGCCTTTTCAAGGATTTCGTCGAAGAATGCTCGGCGCAGACGAACAGCCAAAATGTGCTCCTGGCCCTCCTTGGCCGCCCATCCGGAGCGGAACATCATCCAGAGGAAGTTGGGTTTGATCCAGCTCATGCGGGAGAAGCTGAAGTCGCCACCAAATCGCTGGTTCTCGACTGCATACTGAGCAATCGAGGGACGATACGCTTGGTAAACGATGATCGAGTCGGTATCGAACTGCGCCATAATGTGCCGACCTGAGCGAGGCCAGGCGGGGAGTTGTTGTAGGTAAGATTGGGTTTTGAGAGTATGATTCATTGCGTGTTGAGCGTGTTGCGCACCTCCATGAGTGCGAAGCCGAGGAGATTGAGGCCGCTCCAGTTTTCCGGCTTTTCGGCGTCAGGATTGCTCATGGCCATGCCGATACCCCAGATGCGGTCGAAAGGACTGGCCTCAACTAGGATGCGTTCACCGGTATGAAGGAGAAAGGCTTTCAAGTCGTCATGCTGGGAGAATTTGGCCAAGTTGCCACGAACAACGATGTCCCAGCGGTGCTGAAGCCAGATTTGGTCATCGAAGTTGGCGACATAGCGCCCGAGCTTTTTGGCAAGGGCCGGGCTCTTGGCTGCGACGATTTCTTCAAGCATTGCCTTGTCGGCAAAGAGACGGGCTTTTTCAGCCATCATGAAGTGCTCGGCACTGCCAAAGGTGACGCCGCCAACTTGAAACGGATGACATTCCCACCACTGGCTGAAGCAGGACTTGGAGATCGCACCATCCTTCGATGGCGTATGTCCCCAGAAAAACGCCCACTTGGGGACGAGGCCATTCTGCATTTCGGTGATGAGTGATTCGCGTGTCATGAGTGGTTCGGTTTGGCTGGCAAAAAGATGGAGAGGCAAAAATATTCAGTGGCTCAGATGTCTGGGATATTTTTGCCTGCTCATGTTTTTGCCTTTGGGGTTTGGGATCATATCTCAAACAGGAAGCCCTTTTTCTTCAGGCGCTCATACTTCACTGGATCAAAGCGGAAGAGCTGGGCGGGGCGGTGGGCACCGTCTTGGTGCTTTTCTTTGAGGGGGAGGAGGAGGTCGTAGCTGAGGACTTTTTTACGGAAGTTGCGTTTGTCGAGGGGCTCGCCGAGGACGGCTTCGTAGAGGCGTTGGAGCTGGGTGAGGGTGAATTTGGGCGGGAGAAGCTCGAAGCCGATAGGCTGGTAGGTGAGCTTACCGCGTAGGCGGTTGAGGGCGGTGGTGAGGATATCGGCGTGGTCGAAGGCGAGAGGTGGGATGGCGCTGACGGAGAACCATTTGGCCTCGGCGGCATCCGTGTCGGCAGTGACGCCACCGGGTTTCACGAGCGCGAAGTAGGCGACGCTGACGACGCGCTCGCGCGGATCGCGCTCCACGGTGCCGAAGGTGTAGAGTTGCTCCAGGAAGACGTCTTTGAGGCCAGTTTCCTCCTCCAACTCGCGGCGGGCGGCGTCATCGAGCGTTTCCTCGACGCGGACGAAGCCGCCGGGCAGCGCCCACTTGTCTTTGAAGGGCTCCAAGCCGCGCCTGATGAGCAGGACCTGCAAATCGCCACCATCGAAGCCGAAGACGACACAATCAACGGTCAGGGCGGCACGCGGGTATTGGTAAGTGTTTTTCACACACGATTTATCGTGTGTATTTAACACTAAGTCAACTCTTGCGGCGATAATTTGTTTACAGTTTCACTTCAGCCACCGGCTTGCTCTTCGTGAACTGCACCGCCTTGGACTGGGCGGACGCGCTCACATCATACCAACCTGGAAAGCCACGCCAGCTCACTCGGCCTTTGTCATCCGTCTTCAGTGTCACCTCGGTGTGCCATTTTTCGCCGATCCATTCTTCCAGAACCTTGCCACGCGCGCGAGCTGTCCAGTCTTTGTTCCAGGAGGCGGCTTCAGGCTTCCAGTGCGAGCCTTCCCAGAAGCCCCAGAGCAGGAAGCTGCTATATGCGGGATGACTGAAGACGGTGATCAGCACATCACGTGTGTAATCGGCGGCGAGCTCTTCGTCATCTGTGGTGACCACGTCATATTCGGTGATGGCTTGATGCGGCACGATCTGTGCAAAGCGGCGCGTCACCGCGAGCAGGTGCTCAGGCGATGGCAGGTAGCTCTCATGAAAGTGCGCCTGATTGCCCAAGCCTGCCACCTTCATGCCCGCCGCGTTCAGCGCCTGGATGTAAGTGAGGGTCTCGTCACACTGCGGGCCGGGGCGGAAGACTTGATCTTCGTTAACGAAGAACGGTAGCTTCGTCAGTGAACGTGCGAGCTGAAAGACCTCGCGGTCGAGATGCTCCAAGCCAGCACGTTTGTTCAGCATGTCTGCGCCGCCCCAGGCGATGGGGTGATTGATCACGTCCCACTCGATGACGCGATCCTTCACGAAGCTCATGCGCTCACGAATGCTATCCAACGTGCGCTTCTGAATCTCCGCGTTGTCTTTGATCGACTGCAAATTGAACGGCGTGGCCACTTGCATCAAATAATGCCCACGCACGCCGATGTGATGCGCATCGAACCAGGAGAAGGCCTTGTCGATCTCTGCATTGCGCTTGCTGCGGCGCTCCTCGTTGAAGTCAGGTGCCCAGTTGCCGTCTTTAAGGTCGTTTTCAAACACCACGATGCTGAAGAGCCGATCAATGATGTCTCGGTAGCGTTTATCGTCTTCGCTGTCGCTTGACATGCGTTTGGCCACGATGGCGGAGCCGAAGCCGAACTCGTGTTTGCGCAGCGTAAGCTTCACCTCGGTATCAGCGAGCGCTTTGCCATCCGCATCCGTCAGCGTGAGCGCCAGGTCAGCTTTGCGATGCTGCTCGATGCGTTCCAGTGCCGCTTTGCGCCACGGTGCATCCGCATCGCGGCCTTCGTAAGTGCGTTTGACCGGCTTGGCGCGCGGGAAGCTGGCGATGTCGATGCTGGCGGGATATTTGAACACGCGGATGCTTTCGATCTCGATGCTCTGCCCTTTGTGGCCACAAAGAAACACGACAGCCGCCTTGCCTGCTTCAATGGATTCCGTCGCGGCAAAGGTCACCGGCAACTCCGTCCACACACGCGGGATCGCGATGCCAATCATGGGGCCAAACGAGGTGTAGGGGGCTGCTTTGAGCTGCAGCTTGGCCAGCACCTCACCATACTTCGCCTCACCTACGACACGTGCTTTGATGATGGCAAACACGCGCTCGTCTTTGGCGACGGCTTCCTGAAGTGGCATCGTGAACTGAGCGCTGAACGGCTTCGCCTCATTCGCTTGCGTGATGGTGATGCGCTTCCCTGGCGCTAACACCTCGACCTTTCCTGCCTCAGGATTTGCCGAGGCCTGCAACGCACTACCGCTGATCTCGACGCCTCCCGGCGGCAGATCGAGTGCGTGAAGTGAATGGATGGCGAAGAGAATGAAGCAGAAGATGCAGCGCATCTCTCATCGTGGATGCCGCTTTCTGCTTCTGCAACTGCCGCAGCGCCTCACTTCTTTTTCTTCTTCCCCTTGCCCGCCTTTTTATTCACGCTGCCCCATTGCGGAGCCATGAGGGTCGAGTTCCAGATATTCCAAGCGTCGCTGAGTTCCTTGAGCTTCTCTGGCTTGCTGGCGGCGAGGTTGTTCTTCTCGCCGATGTCGTCTTTGAGGTTGTAGAGTGCCACGCCCTCCGTGCCTGGCTTGCTCAGAGCATCGCCTTCCATATCGCGGGCTTTGACGATCTTCCAATCGCCTTGGCGCAGGGCAATCTGCTCGCCAAAGCGCCAGTAGAGTGACTCATGGGGTGCGGCTTTGTTTTCACCGGTCGCGTAGGGCATCAAATTCACGCCATCGAGCTTCCACGCAGAATCAACACTCACACCTGCAGCGGCGAGTGCAGTGGGATGAATGTCGAGCTGGATCACCGGGCGGTCATCGACCTGACCCGCTGGGATGCGGCCCTTCCACTGCATCAGGTAAGGCACACGGA
>JANOBP010000749.1:0-6210 GCA_031411715.1 Verrucomicrobiaceae bacterium
GTCGGCTGGGTCAGCGGCAAAGGGCGCACCAATCTGCTCTACGTCCTGCTGGGATCGACGGCGGAACGTTTACTAACACAGCTGCCTTGTTCGCTCCTCGTGGTCAAGCTATCCGCATAAAACACACCCTCATGAAAACCATCGCTGCTCTCGTAGATCTCTCCGACCTCACCTTCAAAGTCCTCAAACAGGCGCATGCATTTGCCACTGCCTTCAACAGCGAGGTGATCATCATCCACATCGTGACAAAGGTGCCGGTGGTCGTCGATGTGGGGCTCATCTCACCTGTGATCATGCAGGACCCCACTCCAGCAGTGGCCGAAAAGCACCACGCGCAGCTGTTGGAGATGCGTGATTCCCTCATCAAATTCGGCGTGCGCGCCTCTGTCCAGCAACTGGAATGCACCAGCGTGGATGCGGTGCTTGCGGAAACCCAGAAGTGCCACGCGGACTTGATCATTCTCGGTTCCCATCACCATAGCACGATTTATAACCTGCTCGTCGGCAGTATGACGGCGGATGTCTTAAAAAGCGCCCATTGTCCGGTGCTGGTCGTTCCGAGTGATGTGAATGCGTCCGAGCAAAAGTGAAGTCTCCGATGATGCGGCCACCGCGCGATCATCCTTCATTGCGGTGCTCAAGCGGAAAATGGGCCAATCATTTTTGGTGAGCGGACTGGCATTCGAGCACAGGGAGAAGCCTGCTGAAAAGTAAAGCCATCGGTGGGGCACCGAAATGGAACAAACGCTCGGAAGATTGAACCTTGAACCTTGGCCATTGAACTCTACTCTCCGTCCATGACCAAACCGCGCCTCGCCCTCCTGCTTCCGCTTGTCCTCATCCTTGCCGCCGCCGCTTTTCGCTGGGCGAAGCTCAGTGGGCTCGTCACCATTCCTGCGCTGGAAAATTTTTCACCGTGGATGGCCATCGCCTTCACCGGCACGCTTATTTTCTCGCGCCGAGTGCCGTTCCTGATCATTCCGTTGCTGCTCGTCGCCATTGATCTCGCTGCCAGCGGCTTCCAAGCGGTGATGCATGTCGAGGCGCTCGCCGTCTATGGCTTGTTCGCCTTAGCTGCATGGGTGGCCAGTCGTTATCGTGGCCAAATCGGCATTCTCGGCAGCATCTTTGGCGTGATGGGTTGCGCCATCGCCTTTTATCTCGTCACCAACACCGTCTCGTGGTTCTCTGATCCCGCCTATGCCAAAAACATCAGCGGTTGGCTCCAGGCGCTCACCACTGGCATCCCCGGCCTGCCGCCTACCTTCTGGTTCCTGCGCAATTCACTCCTCAGTGACCTCAGCTTCTCGATCCTCCTCCTTGCGGCTCACAATAGCGAAGCCGCGCTGCGCCGTGCACCGCGCATTCCGCTCCTCAGTCCAGTCGCAGCATGAAGCTGATCGCCTTTTTAGCCGTCGCAGCTCTCACCAGCTTTGCGCGGGCCGAGACACTCCATCTCTACACTTGGGCTGACTACATCAGCCCTGAGGTGGTCAAAGCATTCGAGAAGCAACACGGCTGCAAAGTCGTCATCGACACCTTCGACTCCAACGAATCGATGTACGCCAAGCTTAAAGCGGGCGCGGCTGGCTACGACATCGTTTTCCCCACCGCCTACATGATTCAGGTCATGCAGGCCGATGGCATGCTCACCGCACTCGATCACTCCAAGCTGCCGAACCTCAAAAACATCGACCCAGCCGCTCTCAGCAAGCTCCCGGATCAAACGATGCACCACAGCGTGCCCTACACGCTCGCTTATGCCACGCTGGCCATCCGTAAAGACAAAGTCAAAGACCCCGAGCCCACGTGGGCCATGCTCGACCGCCCTGCCCTGGCCCGCCGCATTACCCTGCTGGATGACATGCGCGAGGCCATCGGCGCAGCGCTGAAGTCTCTCGGTCACAGCATCAACACCCGTGACGAGTCCCAACTCGCCGCCGCACGCGACGTCCTCATCCGCTGGAAGAAGAACATCGCCCGCTTTGATAACGAAGGCTACAAAGCCGGTATCGACTCCGCCGAGTTTCACCTCGTCCACGGCTACAGTGGCGACCTCTTCCAAGTCCAAATGGAAAATCCCAAAGTCGAGATCGTGATCCCGCGCGAAGGCGTCACCATTGGCTGTGACGAGATGGTCATCCCAAAAGGCAGTCAACAACCAGCCCTCGCTCACGCCTTCATCGACTTCGTCCTCGACGCCGAAACCGCCGCTGAAAACATGGAGTCCATCGGCTACCTCTGCCCGAATCTTCCTGCGCTCAAAAAAGTCAGCGCCGAATTCCTCAAGAACCCCGCCATCAGCATCCCCGCTGACATTTTGGCTAAATGCGAGGTTATCGAAGATCTCGGTCCCGATTTGACCAAGTACACCAAGGTCTGGGATGCTGTGAAAGCAGCCAAGTAACCTGCACTGTTGAGACACTTGACCGCAGGGCACGGCGCGGCACTCTGCGCTGTGCTTCGTCAACTTCTCAAATCCAAACTTCACCGCGCTCACATCACCGATGGTAACATCAACTACGAGGGCAGCATCAGCATCCCTCTAGACCTCATGGAGGCCGCCGATTTGTGGGATGGTGAGAAGGTTCTGGTGACGTCCATCACCGGTGGTCAGCGCCTCGAAACCTATGTCATTCCAGGCAAGCGTGGCTCGGGTCATATCGTTGTTAACGGTGCTGCCGCGCATCTCATCAGCACTGGCCACATCGTCACCATCATGTCCTGGGGCGTGAGTGAGCATCCCCTAGTGCCCAAGCGACTGCTGCTCAACGAGCGCAATGAAATCGTGAACACGACGGTGAAGTAGCTTCAATAGACCGCCTTGCGGTGAAACAGGAAGCTCTCAAGTAGCAGCAGCCCGAGTGTGAGCCAAAGAAGGCGCTGCGGCCAGGTGCTAAAAGCACTGGCTGTGATGATGGCCGTCATGCTGGAATTCTGCGCCTGATTTGATGCCACACTGCGCGACTGAAGATCCGTCTCGGTAGCGGATATAAGCACGCTGGTGCCGGTAAGCCCATCCGCCGTCTCCCAACTGCCGATCTGGGTGAGCGGCAGCAGGCCATTGGCGCTTTCCTCAGTGGTGTCGATGAACTGCTTGCCAGTCCACGCCCGCCATTTCACCAACCCGCTGGCGCTGAGCAGTTCGCCCGTATGCATCGTCTTCCACTCGGCCATGACGGCGCTGTTTTCGGCACACCAGTAGAGCGCGTTGCCGAGGATGAGCGGAAAGGCTGGCAGCAGCGCCAGTTGCTCGGATTGAGCCGGTTCATAAGCGGTGACGACGAGTCGCTGGCCGCCAAACTCACCCGCGGCGAGGACAGGCTCAACACCCGCCATCCAGAGAGGCTCAATGGATGGCGGCAGGGCGATGACGGTGCTCTGCGTGAGTGCAATGCGGCTGCTGGAGGCACGAAAGAGCAGCGGATGGTCCGGCAGGACGCTGCGCACCGCATCATGCGGGATGCCATTACCTGGAAGCACGCGCACCTTCAGCGGTCCCGCACTGCGCTGCGGACTGAGCGCGATGACAGGCCTATCGGTCGGCCATGCATCTGGCAGCCAGTGCTCGAAGATATAGACGTCCGGTTTTTCCTTCAACGGCCACGCCTTGGGCTCACCACGGGTCATTTCGATGCGCCGAGATTCCACCAGCGAAGCCAGAGCGATGCCGGTGAATGGATCTGGCTTCTCACTGATCCACGCCACCTGCAATGACCGTGCGCGTGGCAGCGGTGCCGTGACGGCATCGTCCCAGCCGAAGACATCCCCCGGCGTGCTGAGGCGTAATTCCAGCCGCTGACCACGCACGGCTTCGAGCGGCAAAATGAGCGCGCTGCTGGTGCCGGGCTTCAGCTCGATCTCACGGATCTGCACCAGCCTGCCAGCGAGTGTGACTTCAAGTGTGGTGGTGACCTGTCGGGCATTCGCAGCAGCAGCACTAACTTTGACGAACAGCTCATGCTGATCTCCCGACAGTGGACTCGGCCTCAATTGAAAGCCGGTGACACCCACATTCACCACCTCACTCAAAGCACAGTCGATGAACTCGACTTTCACCTCCTCAGGCTTCGCATCACTGGCCAGCCAGATGCGAGATCGACTTTCCAAATCTGCAAGCTGCTGAGCCACCGCAAGAGTTGGCTCGACGCGGCCAGCGATGGGCAGTGGCTTTAATTCCTCCAACAAGCGCAGGCACTCACGCCGATTCCGACTGCGCGAGAGCAACACATGAGGCTTCTCGTCAAAAGCGATCAACGAAAGCACCATCTGGTCTGGCAGAGCACTCAGTCGGCTCTTGAGCGCTGCTTTAGCTTCATCCAGCCGCGTGCGGCCCGCTGCATCATGAGCCGACATCGACGCAGAGCGATCAACCACCAGCACGACGGCCGCCAGAGCATCGCCGCTCGGTCCACTGGATGGTCGTGCAAGAGCGAAGATGGCAAATAGCAACACCAGCAATGTCAGCAGCAACGAGAGCCATTTTTTAATGCGCCGCAGCCATGCTGACTCTTGATGCTCACGAGCCAGCGACTTGAAAAACAACAACGTGGAGACCGGTACGCGCTTCGCCTGCCTGCGGAATAGCCACAAGGCCAGCGGGATCAGCGCGAGCCAGAGGAGGTGTAAATAGCTAGGATTGAGCAGACGCATCGTTCTCGGCTATTCCGCGAGGAGAAATTTCTTGGCCGCCTCAAGCTCAGCTTTTTGCTCGGCGGGCAGTTCAGGATACTTCAGTTTCATGGCCTTCATCTCATGCAGGATCGCCGCGCTGACGATGAGGCGCATGTTTTTCTTGTCGTCCGCAGGCACGACATACCAGGGGCACTCGTCCGTGCCGGTGGTGCGGATGGCGTCCTCATAAGCGTGCATGTAGTCCTTCCAATACCCGCGCTCCTTCACATCACCTTCCTCGAACTTCCAGTTCTTGCTCGGCGTGTCGATGCGGGCCAGGAAGCGTTTCTTTTGCTCAGCCTTCGAGACGTGGAGGAAGAATTTCACGATGCGGATGCCATTGCGGTCGCTGTAGGACTCAAAGTTTCGGATGTCCTTCAAGCGGTCGGCAAAGAGCCTGCTCACATTCTGCGTGGTCTTGGCAGGCAGGCGCTGGATCTTCGTGACGATCTCAGGATGTACTCGGCAGACGAGCACTTCCTCGAAGTAGCTGCGATTGAAGATACCGATACGCCCGCGCGGTGGCATCACGCATGAGGTGCGCCAGAGAAAATCGTGGTCCAGTTCGTCATCCGTGGGCCGCTTGAAGGCGTGGCACTCGACGCCTTGTGTGTTCACGCCGCTCATGACATGCTTGATGGTGCTGTCCTTGCCGGCGGCATCCATGGCCTGGAAAATCAGCAGCAGGCCTTGTCGGTCCTGCGCATACATCTTCTGTTGGAGTTCATCAATCTCCGTGCGGAACTCCGCGATGAGTGTCTCGTAGTGCGCATCATCTTGATAGAGGTCTTTGACCTTGGTCTTGGCCTTCTGGATGCGGAAGGGCTTTCCGTCAGGCACGCGGAAGTCGTCGAGGTCGAGTTTGAGTTTCATGTGGATGGATGTGTGGTGGCGAACTCGATGAGAAAGTCGAGCAACGGACCATCAGGCTGCATGGGGATGATGTCGATGGGAACAAGCTCCCCGTCACTATGAATGACGTTGCTCTCACCGACATCGAAGAGCGCGAGGTTTTGCTCGGGATGATACCAGCGGGTGGGATCATCGTAAATATCGGCGCGGACAGGAATGAAGCCGCGTTCCTTCATCCAGACCTTAATTTCAGCCCACGTGGCATTCCGAGCGTGATACCAAGGCTGTGAGGTGATGATGGAAAAATGACCATTGAGGATGGAGCAGCCTTCAATCCAGTTCAAACCTGGAGAAAGAATGTCGAGCCGCAAAAGCCGGCTGATATATTGCGCCGGTGTTGCTGGTCGCATGACGAGAAATTCGTCAAAGCGCGAGGAGACGACACTGGAGTCTAATTGCGGCCAAAAACCAAATTTGGGGCCTTTGGTTGCCTTAAAGACATCTTTACCTGCGATGCGTTCGCCGAAGACGGCATGTTCCATGCGGCCAGAGTTTCGTTGTCCGAGATTCGCGACGGAAAACCATCTTTTTTCATCGGTGCACCAGTCCGACAAAACTTGAATCTGCTTGTCGCGCTCTAGGGCGAACCCTGCGGGCGTCCAAGACTGCGGTTGATTTGCGCGA
>JANOBP010000750.1:0-5223 GCA_031411715.1 Verrucomicrobiaceae bacterium
CCATGCTTTCCTTCCTCAAAATCCGCAATCTGGCACTCGTCGAAGATGTGACGTGGGAACTGGCGGCGGGGCTGGTGGGTGTGACCGGTGAGACGGGTGCGGGGAAGTCGATCATTGTGGGGGCTTTGAAGCTGATCCTCGGTGAGCGGGCGGATCGGTCGTTGATTCGCAATGGGCAGGATGCGTGCTCGGTGGAGGCGAGTTTTCACCTGAAGGACACGCGTGCGATCGATGCGGTGCTGGAGGAGGCTGGGCTGGAGGCTTGCCAAGATGGGGAATTACTAATCAAGCGCACGATCAGCACGAGCGGGGCGAATAAGCAGTTCGTGAACTGCTCGGCGGTGACGATTCAGGTGCTGAAGAGTCTTGGTGAGTTTTTGGTGGACCTGCATGGGCCGCATGATCATCAGTCGCTAAACTCGCGTGAGCGGCAGCTTGAGATGCTGGATAAATTTTCAGGCATTGAGGAGATGCTGGGCAAATATCAAGATGCGTGGAAGCAGTGGCGTGCGGTGGTTACGGAGCTGGATGAGCTGGAGAACTCGGAGCGCGCGTCGAGCCAGCAGATCGACATGCTGAAGTTTCAGGCGAATGAGATCGCTGTGGCTCATTTGAAGCTTGGCGAGGAAGAGGAGATCGAATCACGTCATCGCATCGCCGCGAATGGTGCGAGACTTGCCGAGCTGTGCGGAGCGATCACGAGCCGCCTGAGTGAGGGCGAAGGCAGTGTGATCGATGGCTTGCGTGAGATCAGCCGCAGCATGCACGAGCTGGAAAAGATTGATCCAGGCACGGCGGCGATGTTTGAAGGCTTTAAGTCGGCGCAGATCGAACTGACGGAGCTGGAGAGCAGCGTGGCGGATTATGCGGGCGATTTGGAGATCGATCCTGCTGAGTTGGACAAGCTCGAGGGACGCATTCACACGATCCAAACGCTGAAGCGGAAGTATGGCCGCAGCATCGCGGAGATTTTGGAGTTCCTGGCCGAAACGGAGCGCAAACTCGCGAAGATGGAAAATCGCGGCGAGGAGATCGCGAAGCTGCAAAAGCTGGTGAAGGAGCGCGAGGTGGAGGTGATGAAGCTCGGGAAGCAAATTTCGAAGAAACGAGCCGATTCAGCCCCGAAACTGGCCAAGGAGGTGGCGTCGCATCTCATCGACCTTGGTTTCAAGCGCAGTGTTTTTGAAGCGCAGCTTGCGGTATTGCCAGCGCCGGAAAAAAACGGCCTGGAGGAGGTGGATTTCCATTTTGCTCCAAACCCCGGCGAGCCCTCGAAGCCGCTGCGCCTCACGGCATCGAGCGGTGAAATGTCACGCGTGCTGCTGGCCGTGAAGAGTGCTCTGGCGAAGCAGGATGCAGTGCCCTTGCTCGTGTTTGATGAAATCGACGCCAATGTCGGCGGCAACATCGCCGAGGCGGTGGGCCGCAAGATGGCGGCATTAGGCGTGACGCATCAGGTTATCGCCATCACCCACTTCCCGCAGGTAGCATCACTGGCGAAGAGTCACTTTGTGGTGACCAAGGAGATCACTGGCAACACTACGCGCTCACAGATTCAGGAAGTCAGTGCGGATGAGCGAATCGAAGAACTGGCACGCATGCTTGGCGGCAGCGCTGAGAGTGCGCGGGTGCATGCTAGGAGCTTGCTGAAGGGATCTGTGACCTCTCTTTGAGCTTAATGAAGTGACTCGATCTGTGCTGCTGCGTGGAGTTTTTTCATTTCGGCATCGCTCAAGGCACGATTAAAAACCGCGAGACCGCCAAATTTGCCGATGGTGGCTTCGCCGATCAATGAGCCTACGGCCATGCGCGAGCCGACGGTAAAGTCTGAGGGCTTGATCTTGGTGTTGGCGTGCAATGCAGTGTCGTATTTGAAGATGCCGCGCCCGTGAAAATATGGATTCATTCCACGATCTTTTCCTCCGGGCCCCTCCTGGGTGAAGTAGGGGTCGTTGCGCTTGTCTTTAGCGGCATCAAGTGGGCGCTGGTCGAGGGCCCCGTTGATGTAGGCGCGAATGAATTTTGAGTCGTAAGTGAAGGCTAGTGAGCACCATTGCCCCTCAGGCACTTCGAGCCGTGTGGCTGCGTAATCGGCACACCATGGAAATTTGCTACCATCAGCACGCATGGTCACGCCTCCTTCGCTGGAGATGTGCGGGACGAGGTTCTTCGGACCACCATACGTGGGCATGTTCATGAGCAGGGCATACTGGCGGGTGCCTGTGTCGTCGTTAGCCCCCTTCCCTTCACTCCACATGCCAGCGATGGTGCGGCTCTGTTTGAGATTCACAATTCGTACGACGGCAAACATGCTGAGTTGAGCGTCCTTGCCAGAGATGTTGAGGTCGCCAGTGTCGGCGTGCTTGATCTCGAAATACTGACGGCCATTGAGATCTGCTGAATAGCCGGAAAAGGGGCCGCCTTCCGCGCGTGCGATAGGGCCGTTCACCTCGGAGAGTGGGTGGGCCTCTGGAGTGCCTTGAGAACTGCGCTTTTCTCCAACCGCCTCACCAAAGGTCCAAAAAGCGACGAGGCCGGGTGTTTTCTCAATGACTGCGGCATCCCCAGCAAAGCTGATGGACGAAATGGCGAAGAGGAAGGCGAAAGTGGTCTGTTTCATGATGGAACAGATCCATGAGGGCTTTCAGCCAGACTATTGGACAAGATTTTTAAATCAAGGAACCGAACCAGGCTCGCTGCGGAGGAGTTGAGCCCCATTGAAGCGCTCTTTGGGTTTAAAGAGGTAGCCGGGACGCTCATTGACGAGTTTGTAGCTGCGCAGCATGAATTCAGGGAGGACCATGTTGCTGTTGGGGTCGAAGATTTTGCGGTTGGTGAACTCGCCCCAGACTTGGTATTCGTAGTTGTGGTTGAAGCCGTAGCGGAGGCCACCAGAGGCCAGTTCCTGATAGCGGTCCGGGATTTTGCAGTAGCGCTCGTTCATGATGACAAGCTTGGAACGGTCCCAAGACTCACCGGGGCGGCGCACGTAGCCCCAGAAGTGTGTGTGGTCGATGTAGAAACGGCGGGCGACAAAGTGGTCTCCACGGGGCTCCGCAGCGATGGCTGCGCGACGCGTGGCTTCCTGCTCGGATGAGAATTTGGAAGAGGCACAACTGGTGAGAAAGAGCGCGACAAGGAGGAGTGGCAGACGGTGAAACATGGCGAGGCGCAGTGTGACGAGAGCGATGGCGACTGGCAACGGGAAAGCTGAATTACAGGAACGATGGTCGGATTGCTTTTGAGCGTGATGCTGACAGTGTCGGCGCATGAGTGTAGCTGTTGTGTGTGCTGTTTTAAAACGCGGAGAGAAAGTCATGATCGCGAAGCGACCGATGGGAAAGCGGCTGGAAGGACTGTGGGAGTTCCCTGGCGGAAAGGTGGAGCCGGGTGAGGTAGCGGAGGCGGCACTGCACCGCGAATTGCAGGAGGAATTAGGCTGCGTGGTGATGGTGACGGAGGCGCTGCCAGCCTGTGAGCATGCATATGAATGGGGCGCGATCCGATTGCTGCCATTTGTGTGTGTGCTGGCGGCGGGGAGCGCTGAGCCGCACGCGCATGAGCATGAGGAGCTGGCGTGGGTGACGCTGGAGGAGATCAACGGTTATGAATTGGCTCCTGCGGACTGGCCTGTGGTGGAGATGCTACGGAGCTGATGCCGGGAGCAGAATGGGGATGCCCGCATCAATGATGAAGAGGCGAGTGCCGTCCTGAGTGGCGATGGCTTCGCTTACCTTATGCTGAGTGCATTCCTCTGTGGTAGCGCGGCGTAGGGCCTGGTGCGTGTCTGGGCAGCGCATCAGTGGAAGAAAGTCTTCAAGCCAAGGTGTGTCGGTTTTCATCAGTATTCAGCCATGGTGGGGTCGATCTCACGCGCCCATGCAATGATGCCCCCGGAGATGTTCCAGACGTTTTCAAAGCCAAGGGTGCGGAGCTGACTGACGGCGCGTGCGCTGCGTCCGCCGCTTTTGCAATGAATCAGGATGCGCTGATCACGCGGAAGCTCGCCGGTGCGGTTTTCAAGCTCTGCGAGTGGGATCAAGGTGGCACCAGTGATGCGGGAGATGGACTGCTCGTGCGGCTCGCGTACATCGAGGAGGAAGTGCGCGTCGCCGGCATCGCGGAGTTTTTTGAGTTCGTGAACGGTCATGGTGGGAATGGTGGAGGCGGTGCGGATGCCGCAAAAGCCCTGGTAGTCGATGGGGGTGGTGATGGTGGGTGAGTCGCCGCAGACGGCGCAGTCGGGATCACGCCGAAGGGTGATGGAGCGGAAGCGCATGCTGAGGGTATCGACGTGGAGGAGCTTGCCAAGAAGTGGCTGGCCGATGCCTGTGATGAGCTTGATGGCCTCCAGGGCCTGCATGCTGCCAATGATGCCCGGCAGCACGCCGAGTACGCCACCTTCTGCACAAGAGGGCACCAAGCCAGGCGGAGGCGGCTGAGGGCACATGCAACGGTAACAAGGGGCACCGAGATGCGGAGCGAAGACGCCTACCTGGCCGTCGAAGCGGAGAATGCTGCCATAAACGTTGGGCTTGCGCAGCCAGACGGCGATGTCGTTGCTAAGGTAGCGGGTGGGGAAATTGTCGGTGCCATCAATGATGACATCGTAGTCGGCAGCGATGCGCATGGCATTGGCAGCGGTGAAAAGCTCCGGGAAGAGCTGGATGTCGAGATGTGGATTGATGTCGAGCAGACAATCACGCGCGGCTTCGAGCTTGGGTCGTCCGAGGTCTTTCTGTCCAAAGAGCAGCTGCCGCTGGAGATTGGTGATTTCGACGACATCGGGATCAACCAGGCCAATACCACCGACGCCAGCGGCCGCGAGATACATGGAAATCGGTGAGCCGAGGCCACCTGCGCCGATGCAGAGAACGCGCGCAGCCTTGAGCTTACGCTGACCTGCGATGCCAAATTCGGGAATGGCAAGGTGCCGTGCATAGCGGCGCAGTTCATCTGTGGTGAGGTCGGGCATGAAATCGTATCATGGCATGAGGAAACGCATGCGCAATGATCCAGCTGTTGCGACAACGCAGTGCATGCCTAAACTCGGGTTATGCCTGATTGGACACCACCAACCTTAGTCAATCTGGTCGATCTGGGCTTCATGGACTCGCGTTCGAAGCTCATCGACCTCGCCGCTTTTCTCGACCGTGTGCAGCGGGCGGGTCAAGAGGGTGATTTCCGTGTGCAAGCGCTGAAAAATGCCATTGCGCTGCTTTC
>JANOBP010000751.1:0-17666 GCA_031411715.1 Verrucomicrobiaceae bacterium
TGCACAATCAACATGGCGCACTGCCGATCGCCATGGTCGAGATACCTGTGGCCAGCCAGCAGCAGATCCTTCCACCCGTGAAACCTGCGGATCGCATCGAGCGGCCGCAGTTGGTGGACACTTTTGAGGGTGTCCCACTCAATGCCCGTCCTGCGATGGTCGCTGCCATCCAAGCGGAGCAGCCAAAACCCATCGTGGCGAGCCAGCCCATCGTTGGTCCGCTTCCGACTGAGAGCATCAGGCCCGCTATAGCCTCTGCGTCCCAAGCGGATGCTCAAGTTGGCAGCCAAACACCTGCTCAAATCGTCACGCCAAACGTTGTAGCTGGGGATTTGCCAGCAACGGTGCCCACGCAGCCAACCCTTGCTCTTGAGAGCACGGCTCCCACCATTACGCCGATCAACACTCCTATTGGGAATCAAGCTCCAGTGCCAATGAGCACGCCAAGCGTTGTGAGTGCCGATTTGCCAGCAACAACTGCAACTCAGCCGCCCCTTGCTCTAGAGGGCAACATCGCATCACCAAGCGCGCCCGCGATGCAGCCAGCGGTGATCACTTCGGCACCAGCCATCGCGGAGTCCTCGCCGTTGCAACAAGTTGCAGCGCCCTCGCTTCAGTCCCCACAACTGCCTGCATTGGGCGAGCAACCCGCAGCAGTCGTTCCAATGCTCCAACAACCGACGGTTACGGAAACCGCTGCGCCGGTAGCCAATGCCGAAGCAGAGAATACCCAGCGCCAACAGGCCGAAGCCGCCGCTTTGGCACAACAAAGACAAAATGAGACAGCCGCTGCCAATGCGGCAGCTCAAGAGGCCGCCATGCAACAACGCCAAGCCGAGCAGGCTGGTGCTCAAGAAGCCGCACGTCAGCAAGCGGAGAGCGCCGCCATGCAGCAACGCCAAGCCGAGCAGGCTGCTGCTCAGGAAGCCGCACGTCAGCAAGCGGAGAACGCCGCCATGCAACAACGCCAAGCCGAGCAAGCTGCTGCTCAGGAAGCCGCACGCCAACAAGCTGAGGCCATGCAACAGCGTCAGGCAGAAGAAGCCGCGCGGCGTGCTCAGGAGGAGCAAATCCGCGCTGCGCAACAAGAAGCCGCACGGCAGCAAGCCGAGGCTGTCGCCATGCAGCAGCGCCAGGCAGAAGAAGCGGCACGTCGTGCTCAAGAGGAGCAAATGCGTGCTGCGCAGCAAGAAGCCCAGCGCCAAGCCGCAGAAGCGGCGCAGCGTGCGGCGGAGGAGTCAGCTCGCCGAGCTCAAGAAGAAGCCCAACGTCAGGCTGCGGAGGCTGCACAGCGTGCGGCGGAAGAAGCTGCACGCCGACCACCACAGTGATCGCAGCATTCGAATCAGACCGTGATGCGTCGATTCCGCGCTGTAATCGCCCAGCGCTCGGTAAATCGGCCATGCTCGATGAGATACGCCTCACCATGCATCGAGACTGACGGGCAGACGTGTTTGGGGATGCCGTGAAGGGCCTGGCCGATAAAAAATTCATGCGCTCGCTCGGTTTCGAGGACGAGGTGCTCCTCACTCTGCATGACAGCAACGGCGTCTGGCAATTCTTCGAAGCGGACACGTGGATGCGGGTTTTCTGGCGCGACCGATTTGTGACCGAGATCGAGCGTGAGGCGATTTTGGCCCGGCTTGCTGATGACACGGGCGAGGAGTGCCGCAGCGGGCATGAAAGGCAGATCCGTTGGGTATTTATCGCCGTAACCAAAGTCCCAGAGCACTGTGGTGCCAGGGCTGAGGGTGCGATCTTGATGCTTTGCGTGGATGCCAAACGTTGGCGAGCCCCCCGCGACGAATTCCTTCACGATGATGCCCTCTCCTTGCAGGCGGCAACGAAACTGATGCACTGGAGCGAAAGCGGCGTCGCAGCGCTCGCGACGGACGTCGAGGCTTTCATCGTGAATGTGGCCGTCGTAGGCGTGAATGCCGCGGAATTGCAAACGCGGCGTGTCTTTGATGACGTGGCAAAGGTAAGCCGCTGGATCACCAGGGAGGATGCCCGTACGAGCCATACCACAGTCGATTTCAATGAAGACACCAAGTGTGACATTGTGCTGCTGAGCGGCTGCAGCGAGAGAGCGGATCGTCTCTTCCGCATCGGCAATAGATGAAAAACTTGTCTTCGGAAATTTTAGTGCGAGCTCGGCCAGACGATGCGCATTGATGCCAACACATGGCATGGCGAGCAGGACGTCAGCGGCCCCGGCGGCAGCACACATCTCCGTCTCGGCAATGGTTGAGGCCTTGAAGCGTGTGATGCCAAGCTTGAGCTGCCACTCGATGATTTGGGCCGTCTTGTGCGTCTTCACATGCGGACGCAGGCGAGAGGCATCACCCGCGATCTTGATCATGAGCTGAAGATTATGCTCGATGCGATCACGGAAGAATAAGAGTGCCGGAGAAGGTATTTCGGCTTCGTTTTCGATGTGGAACCAGGCTGGAGACATAGATGGATTGTTTTTTGGAGAGGATGAAGAGATCGAACGCAGGTTAGCCGGATTGGATGCTGAAACTCCAACTCATTCGTGCGAATCCTGCGCAAGTCCTGTTTATCGCATCAAAAGTCGGGCCGGGGATGACTCGGCGATCTAGGTGAATTTGATGACAAGCTTTTGCCCATGCTCATCATGAGCGGGATTGAGACTGCGCAGCTCAAACTCGATGCGGTCAGCGGTGGCGCGGGCCATGACCCAGCCGTTCGGGCGTGCTTTGCTGAAGGTGTAGCCTGTGGGCGGCAGGCTGAGAATGGGAAGCCCGGTGGTGGGGTGCTTGGAGCGGCCCCAGTTGTGAACGTGACCGTGGATGTAGCCTTTGACTTTGTCGTGGTTGGCGAGGGTCTTAAAGAGGCCGTCGCTGTCTTGCAGGCAGCCTTTGGTCTTGCTGGCGTCCATGCCGGGAAGCATGGGGTTGTGATGTGCGACGACGAGTGTGGGCTTGTCCGGAAGGCTGCGCAGGGTGCGGTCGAGCCAGCCGAGTTGGAGATCGCCAATGAGCCCAGGTGGGAGATTGACGTCATGCAGGGAGTCGAGCAGCACCCAGTTCATGAGAGCGCTGGAGACCACGGTGACGTGCTTGTTTTCCACAGGCACCTGGCGCTCGGCATTCGGCGGGCCGGGGGGGAGGACGGCGTTGATGAAATTGCTGCGCGCATCGTGATTACCGAGCGTGCAGTGGACTTGGATGGAGTTGCCGGTGAGTGGCTCGAGTTTCTTCACGAAGGTGACATAGTCCTCCACTTTGCCATCGAGTAGGGCACAGTCACCGTTCACGATGACGCCAAACGGCTTTTGTCCGATCTTGAGCACTTGATTGACGCAGCGTGTGAGGTTCTCCGCCACGCAAACCTCGTGGGCGATGGCTTTGTCATCCGCATCAATGTGTGGGTCAGAAAAAAGCACCCAGACCTGCTCCGGCGTCTCGGAGGCTTGCGAATGGATGGCGAGCGAGCCGACCATGGCGTGCTTGAGCCAGTCGCGACGATTCAATATGGGGAGGGTGATGGGCATTGGGTTAGATACGGTGATGAGTCGGGCGATTGTGCGCCAAGAATGCCCTGAAAGGCAAATTGGCTCCAAGATCTTCCTTGCGGCTTGCCGATACTGCATGGCACGCCAAAGTCGCAACACTTCGTGTTTTGAATTTCACGCTTTCCAATCCGCTGGGACTGTGGGCGCTGCTGGGTTTGCCAGCGGTGGTCATCATCCATTTTTTGCAGCGGCGCTCACGCCGGGAGGTGGTGACGACTCTTTTCCTCCTGCAGCAAATGCGGCGAGAAAGTGAGACAGGCAGCCGGGTGGAGCGACTTCGCACTTCCATCCCATTTTGGCTTCAACTGCTGATGGTGCTGCTGCTGACCTGGCTGCTGGTGGAGCCGCAATGGCTCAAAAAAGATGCCGTGCAGCGTGTGGCGGTCGTTCTGGACGATTCGGCAAGCATGCAGACCTTTCGTGAGCCTGCACGCCAAGCGGTGAGCGACGCGCTGAATGGCCTCCTTGGGCCGGTGACGCGTGCGGAGCTGACGTTAATGAGTTCGGATGCGGAAGCGCCGGGTTTGTATCATGGCACCTACGCGCTGGAGATGATGGCGTCGATGCAGGCATGGGAGCCGCTGCTGGGTGTGCACGATTTCACACCGGCACTGCGCACGGCGCGCAGCCTGGTCGGAGCGAAGGGCGTGGTGATCCTGGTGAGTGATCATGTGCCAGCGGAGAAGCTTGGTTTTGAGGCGCACTTGGTGTCCGTGGGTGAAGCGACGGCCAATGTGGGCTTTGCGGGCATGTCCGTGGAGGAAAAGGACGGCCAATGGTTCTGGCGCGCCATGGTGCGCAATTACAGCGATGCGAACCAAGAGCGTCAGTGGCGTGCGAGCGCCGCTGGCACCAAATCACCTCCGCAGAAGCTTGTTTTGCGCGCAGGAGAGACGCAGACGCTCAGTGGGCCGTTTCCGGCAGGTGATGTGATGCTTGAGCTGACACCAGACGCCTTCAGTCTCGATGATGCGCTGCCCATGGTGCGGCCAGAGCCGAAGATTTTGGCTTTGAAGGCAGATACGCCTGAGTTGGAGCAGTTGTTTGGCCGTTTTGCCCATGTGGCGATGGTGACGAGCGGCGCGGCCGATGTGACGGCGACGCATACGGAGACAGATGGTCATGCGTGTGTGTTTTTGCCATCCGTGACGACTGCGGCGGCTTATTTGAAGGGCAACATCGTAGCGGAAACGCATCCGCTGATGGCGGGACTGAATTGGCAGAGCTTGCTGGCGCGCGAAGCCGAGCCACTGCCGCGCACGGCAGAGGAGCGCGTCTTGTTGTGGCAGGGTGAGCGGCCACTGATCTCGCTGCGGCAGACGAAGGTTGGAGCGCGACAGTTGCGCTGTCACTTTGATCTGAGCACCTCGAACGCACTCAAGTTGCCAGCCTTGGCGGTGATGATTCATCGCTTTCTCGAAATCGTGCGTGAGGAAAAACTCTCGCCTGAGTCCGGGAACTTTGATCTGCGAGAGCGTTTGAAGCTGGCTTGGCGTGCCGATGGCCCCGCGCTGAGTTTTGGAACCAAAAGCGTGCCTGTGCATGAAGCGCGGCTTCTGCGTGCGCCGACGAAGCCGGGCGTGTTTGACATCAAGCAAGGTGAGATGGCGATCATGCACGGTGCGGCCCATTTTGCCGACACACGTGAAGCAGACTTATCGAAAGCGAAGGGTTTCAATGAGCTGGCTGGCTTGAATGCGGAACAAGTGGAGACAACGCATGAGGCTGATCCAAACTGGCGGCTCTGGTTGCTGGTTATGCTGGCTGCCTTACTCGCGAGCTGGTGGTGGAGCGGTGGACGTCAACAGGAGGCGGCGCTGGCCGGAGCTGTGCGTGGTTGAGGTGAATACATCGACGATCGGGTTCTACCGCAGAGGGGCAGAGAGGCAGAGGGAGCAGAGGTTTAGAAATGATCTAGCGCTCCTTCCGACGACCTCGTCCCTCGGCGATTTCTTTTTTCCCGCGTTCTATGCTGGCAGCGAACTCTTCTGTTATTTCGGCAGTGGACTCAAATTCGTCTACCAGCAAATCGTGAAGCAACTTCGCCTGTTGGGGGGAGAGCTTGGAAATCTTGTCTTTGAAATCGTCGATGGCCATGATGCTGAGAATCTTGCTTTGAATATACCATGATCCTGCGAAATCCAGAATGGCTTGTGCTGCTGCCGGTGATGTTGCTGGCGGGATGGTGGATGCCGCGTTTGCGGATATGGAAAGGGTTGCGACTGGGGCTGCTGGTGTTGGTGTGTTTGATTTTGGCGCGGCCACAATGGCGGCGGATGGCGGATGGGGTGGATCTTTGGGTGCTGGTGGACAGCTCGGTTTCCGCGGAGGAGCCAATGGCGAAGGCGCTGCCTGAGATGGAGAAGCTGCTGGAGCAAAATCGCGGGCGCAATGATCGCCTGTTCATGCTGAACTATGCCAATGAGGTCATGCGACGCGGCGCAGAAGGTGCCGAGCTTTATGAACGGAATCGGCAACGCACGCGCACGGGATTGGGCGTGACGCAGGCGCTACTCTTCGCGCAACGTGAGAGCGGGAGGCCTGCGCGGGTGCTGGCGCTGACGGATGGTTACGGCACGGAGCCGCTGACCGGGATCGCGGAGAAGCTGGCGCGTCAGGGTGTGGAGATGGATTACCGACTGGTGAGGAAGGCGGAGACCACGGACTTCCGTGTGTCGGGACTGCGGATGCCGCAGCGTGCGCAGTTGGGTGAGCCGTTTTTGATCGAGATTGATGTGCGCGGCACGGTGGATGGCAAGGTGCCGCTGACGGTGCTGCGCAATGGCAAGGAGCTCAAGTCCGCTGAGGTGGCGGTGAAGTTGGGCACAGGGGCACTGCGCTTCACGGATCGCCTGGGGACTGCTGGTGTGGCTCAGTATGAGGTGGTGATCACGCCAACAGAAGATGCGCATCGCGGTAACAATCGATTTGAAACGATGATCGAGATCAGTGGTGGGCCGCGCGTGCTTTTGATCACTGCTTATCAAAATGACCCGGTGGCGGAAACGCTGAGGCGTCAGGGGTTCACGGTGGAAGTCGTGGATGTGCCTCGAAGCGTGAGGGCAGGGCAGGTGGCCGGTGCGAAGTGTGTGATCCTCAACAACGTGCCTGCGTATGAGCTGCCACAGGAGTTTCTGCCCGCGCTGGATTTCTACGTGCGTGCCCAAGGTGGCAGCGTGATGATGGCAGGAGGGAAGAATAGCTTTGCAGCTGGTGGTTACTTTGAATCACCACTCGATCCGTTGCTGCCGGTGTCGATGGAGATGAAGCAGGAGCATCGCAAGCTCATGGTGGCCATGGCGATCGTGATGGATCGCAGCGGATCGATGGGGATGACGGTGCAGAATGGTTTCACCAAAATGCAGCTCGGAGATGAGGGCGCGGCGAATGCGATCCGCTTCTTAGGGCCTCAGGATTTGCTCACGGTCTTCGCGGTGGACAGTGAGGCACATGAAATGGTGCCGCTTCAGCAAGTGGGGCCGAATCGTGATAAGATGGAGAGCGCCGTGCGCCGCATCCAGAGCACCGGCGGCGGCATTTATGTTTATAACGGCCTCAAAGCGGCTTGGGATCAGCTCAAGACGGCAGAAGCGGGCCAGCGGCACATCATTTTGTTTTCAGACGCGGCGGATTCGGAGGAGCCAGGCGCTTACAAGGCACTCATTGATGAAATCACGGCGAACAGCGGCACAGTCAGCGTGATCGCACTCGGCACGCGCGGTGATGTGGATGCGGCGCTGCTGGATGACATCGGTAAGCGCGGTAAAGGACGAGTCTTCTTCACGGACAAGGCGGAGGAACTTCCGAATATCTTTTCGCAAGAGACAGTGGCCGTGGCACGCAGTGCCTTTATCCGTGAGCCGGTGAGTGTGCAGCCTGCTGGTGGTTGGTTTGAGATCAGTGGGCAGAAAATGGACTGGTTGGGTGAAGTGGATGGCTACAACCTGAATTATCTGCGCGACTGGGCCAGTCAGGGACTGCTGACCCAAGATGAGTATGCAGCACCGCTGGTGGCTTTTGGCCAGCGCGGCATTGGACGCACTGCGGCGGTGTGTTTTCCACTTGGTGGTGAGTTTTCCGCGCTGGTGCGGCAATGGCCGAAGTATGGCGACTTTTTGCAAACCTTGACGCGCTGGCTCATGGGCGAGGCTTTGCCACCAGGAGTAGGTCTAAAGCACCGAGTGGATGGAAATGTGCTGACGATCGATCTGCTGCACGATGCCGAGTGGGATGCACGATTGGCCACCAATGGACCACGCATTCTGTTGGCGGAAGGCCTGCGCGCCGACGTGCAGCATGAGCTGGCGTGGGAGCGAGTATCACCGGGGCATTATCAGGCGAGCTTGGAGCTGGAAGACGGCGCGCTGGTGCGCGGTGCGGTGCAGGTGGGTAAACAGGCGCTGAACTTTGGCCCTGTGATGGCCGGCGCGAGTGCCGAGTGGGCATTCGATGAAGCACGCACTCAGGAATTGCGCGAAGTGAGCGCGGCGAGTGGTGGTCGTGAGTTGCTGGATGTCGCTCAAGCCTGGCGCAGCCCACCGGTGGAGCGGTTTCTGGATTTGAGCGGCTGGTTGTTCATCTTGGCACTCGTCTTGATGCTGCTGGAGGCGCTGATCACTCGCATGGGCTGGCGCATGCCTGAGCTGGCCTGGTCGGGCTGGCGTGATGCTTTGCCAAAGAAAAAAGTGCACGTGGCAGATGCGGTGACCAAACACCGCGAGATGCTGGGCGCTGCGAAGCCCAAGGATGCCACGGTGCAACCTGAGGTGAAGGTGGAAGAACCACCGCCTGCTGATGAAGACCAACGACGATCTCGTTTTGCGCGGGCGAAGAAGTAGAGCGAAGATTTTTCAGGCGTGTCATATGATGTCGCTGGCCGCGTCACTTAGCGGCAAATGAATGGACCGCGAACTTGCTGCCAACCTCGAATCTCTTCACCCGGACGCTTTCGGGTGGGCGGTGCATTGCTGCGGCGGAGATGCGGCACGCGCGGAGGATGTTTTGCAAAATGCCTACCTCAAAATGGCACAGGAGCGTGCTTGCTACGATGGGCGCTCGGCCTTCAAGACGTGGTGGTTCGGAGTAATCCGCTTCACCGCTCACGAGGAACATCGGCGGGTGAGGTTTCGCGAATCGCTGTTGGGCAAGCTGCTCACAGCCTTCACGGAGGAGCATCATCCTGCACCATCCAAGCAAATGGAGTTGGACGAGCGGGCAGCGACTTTGCGCACAGCGTTGACCCAACTGCCCGCGCGGCAGGCGGAGACGCTTCATCTGGTTTTTTATCAGGATCTGACTCTTGCCGAAGCGGCGGTGGTCATGCGCGTGAGCATTGGCTCTGTGCGCCAACATTACGAACGCGGCAAAGCGCGACTGCGCGAGCTGCTGCAAACCGATTCCAGTCATGAATGACGATCTAAAACCCCTTTTCGAGCGCCAGCGCGAGTTGGAATGCGATTCCGCGCCACGCTGGAATCCTCGCTGGCTCGAGGCTCCACGCCCACAGCATGCGCCGGTCATGCGCTGGGCTTTGGCGGCTCTAGCGGTGACTTTCGGCACTTTTTGGCTGCTGCATGAGCCAGCGCCGAGTGTGGCTGATTTTCCGCCGTTGCTGGATTCACCGTCAGGCGAGCTGTTTGCCGACCTGACTCCGATTTCGTCTGATTTTCTTCTCCCAACACACCTCACCATCCAAATCCCATGAAACACCTCGTTCTCTCTCTCACGCTCGCCGTCACGGCCTTCGCCGGACCTGAAAAATGGCTGCAATCCGGCCTGATCACGCCGGACATCATTCAGCAGATCAAACCGGAGTTGCAGCTCACGGCGGATCAAGAATCCAAAATGACCGCCATCGTCACGGAGGCACGTACAAAGGCCGATCCGGTCGAATCCGCGCTCAAAGAGCAGCAGCAGGCCCTGCACCAGATGCTGCGCCAGCCAGAAACCACCGCCGACACCGCCAGCGGCCAGCTCAGCAAAGTACTGGAGTCCGAAGCAGCAATCAAACAGCTCCAGCTCCGCACACTTATCGCCCTGCGTGATATATTGACGCCCGAGCAGCAGAAGAAAGCGCAGTCGCTCAGCATTCCGAAACTCGCGGTGAAAACCGATCTCGAGGGTCAGGTGAAGGCGAAAGCGGACAAGCTCAAGGCCGCTGTCGATGCGCTCGGCGAGCATCCGACAGAGGCTATGAAGTATCGTGGTGAAGAAGTCATGAAACTCATCAAGAGCGGCGACCTGAAAGCCGCTGATGCTGCGCTGGACAAACTGATCGCCGATTCAGGCGTGAACGAGCCAGAAGAAAAATCAGCCGCTCCTGACTTCTCCAAATTTGAATCGGGTGACACGAACCTGGATGCGCTGCGTGACCGATTTGAAGCCGTCAAAGAGGGTGCGCAGGAAATCGTCTCCATCCCGCTGATGCGTCAGTTTTTGAAGGCCAAGGATGCCTTTGAAGCAGCCAAGGCCTCCGAAGATGCCGTCGCGGTGGGTCGCGTGCTCACTTGGGCTGAGCAACAACTCGCCAAGAAGTAAGATGAGAGCCATCTGCTTTTGGTTCCTGTTCGCTGGCTTGGTTCAGGCCGATGAAATCGAGGCGCGGCTGCGCATGGCGATGCAGATCGCCCGCGAGCGCAATGACCGTGCCTTGGTGCGTGCGATAGAAGACTTGGCGAAGTCAAAGCCGTCGGATGCGGAGCTGAGGAAGGTCGAGGAGGCTGTTGGGATTGATCCAGGTGGCTGGTCGATGGCTGGGCAGCCTTTGTTTCACCCCACGCCTGAGATGCTGGCTGAACTGAAGCTTTCTGGCCCGAAACTCAATGCTGCGATGGAATCGGGTGACCCGAAGGCGGTGCGGTCCGTCACCGCCGAGATGCTAAAAGTGCTCGGCAATCAAGCGGGTGTGCCGGATGGCCGGCGTGCTGGTAAGAAGCCGACGGCGGTGGCGATGAGCGAGGCCGAGGCAACCAAGCTCTTTCTGGATGCGATGGATACTCAGGGCCGTGCCATGAGGCAACTCATGGATGGCAAGGTTCTGCCAGACCAAATGGTGCGGCTTTATGCCTATGTGCTCGATGCGATGACAACAATCCATCCCTGGGTGAAAAAGCATGTTCCTGAGCGCCTCAACGATGTGGAGAGGCTCACCCGAGGCACCGCAGCGATCTTGCTCTCGCTTCAACAGCCTGCAGGTCATTTCCCCTTTCCTGATCTGCGCGGGAAGAACATTCGTTTTGGCGATATGACGGAAAAGCAACTCAAGCTCGGCACCGTGGAGGTCAAGGACGGCTGGCTCATCACCGCTGATCCCGATGGTGGCACGCAGTTCGACACGGGCGTGTGCGGTGTGGCGCTGCTGCGTGCGGGTGAGCTGCATGGACGCACAGAATGGAAGAAAGAAGGCCTGCGCGCGGCGGACTGGGCGTTGGAGCAGAAATGCTGCTCCAACTTCAACTACAACGCCTTCTCCGTCTCACTGCTAGCACAGGCGGGCCGCATCACGGGTGACGCGAAGTATCACGAGGCCGCCTTGGCGAAATTCCGCCTTGGTGTGGCACCTGGGCAGGCTCCGAATGGTCGCTGGCTCGATCCGCACAATGCGCGCACGGTTTATCACATCATCATCCTGCGTGCGCTGGGTGATCTGGGCAGCAGCACGGAAGTAGACGCAGTGGCCAAACCGGCCATCCAAGCACTGCTGGATGAATTTGATGCGATGGGCATCACCGTGGAGGCACTACCTGAGTTGTCGGCACTGGCGAAGCATTATCCCGATGATGAACGCCTGCGGAAGGCCGTGCAGAGCATGGCCGCAAGCTTGATCGCCAAATGCACCGACGGGAAACGCGTGAAGATGGGCGCGCAGCCCAATCAACTCGCGGCAGTGGCGGGCAGCATCACACGTTGAAGCGCCACTCGACGACGTCGCCGTCGCGCATGACGTATTCTTTGCCTTCGATACGCCACTTGCCCTTTTCCTTGGCTTTCGCGTTGGAGCCGAGTTCGACGAGATCGTTGTAGTGGACGATTTCACCGGCGATGAAGCCGCGCTCGAAGTCACCATGGATGACACCGGCGGCCTGCGGGGCTTTCATGCCTTTGACGATGGTCCAGGCGCGGGTTTCCTTCTCGCCAGTGGTCAGATACGTCTGGAGGCCGAGCAGAGCATAGACGCCCTTGATGAAGAGTGAGACACCGCTGTCATCGACACCGATGTCGGCGAGGTAGGCCTTCGCGTCTTCGGCAGAGAGGTCGGTCAGTTCGCTTTCGATGGCGGCGCTGACGACGACGGCGCTGGCTTCGTGCGCATGCTTCACGTATTCACGCACCTTGCCGACGAAGCGATGGCCGTCGGGGTCTTTGGTGGCAGCGGCGAGTTCGGACTCGGCGACGTTGCAGGCGAAGATGCAGGGCTTGGAGCTGAGCAGGAAGAAGGACTTGAGTAACTTACGCTCGTCATCGGTGCATTCGAGTGTGACGGCGGGTTTTCCTTCGTCGAAATGCGGTATCAGCCTCTCGCAGAGGGCGAGTTCAGCCTTCGCGTCTTTTTCGCCTCTTTTGGCATTCTTCTCGGCCTTGTCCTTGCGGCGCTGGATGGCATCCATGTCGGCGAGGATGAGTTCGGTGTTGATGACCTCGATGTCGCGCACGGGATCAATGGTGCCGCTGACGTGGGTGATGTCGCCATCTTCAAAGCAGCGGACGACATGCACGATGGCATCGACCTCACGGATGTGGCTGAGGAACTTGTTGCCGAGGCCTTCGCCTTGGCTCGCGCCTTTGACGAGACCGGCGATGTCGACGAACTCGATGGCCGCAGGGACGAGTTTCGACGACCCGGAGAGCTTCGAGAGCACAGCGAGTCGCTCATCTGGCACGGTGACGACGCCGGTGTTCGGCTCGATGGTGCAAAAAGGATAGTTCGCTGCCTCCGCCTTTCGAGTGCGGGTGACAGCATTAAAAAGGGTGGATTTACCGACGTTTGGGAGACCAACAATACCAGCTCTGAGCATAAGGGCGGCGAGAGTAGGGTGGATTGAGAAATGAGCAAGGCCTAGACGTTAACTTAGCAGTCCAGCCTTATAGAGTCTCTGGCGTGTTTGCTCCCAAGGTATGACCAAGCCGCTGGCCTCAGGCATGCGGTAAAGCTCGACGTCAACTGGGCGTAGTCCTTGGGCAGTCTGGATAAAATTGCCCTCGTGTGTGTCGATCATCACCAGGCCGTCCTCTTTGCGCATCCATGCGCCAGACTGGTATTCAAACCCTGCGGCTTGCAGGTAGCGGTTGATATCTCTCTGCTCCGGATTGGGCTTTTCCGATACGGCAGCCTCGACGAAAGGCTGGCGCATCACGATGCGGTTGCCTTCTGACGTTGGAATCACGGAAACGAGATCGGCAGCGTCACCGAAAGCCTCGTTGGCAAAGTGCCAGCGTTCTAGATAGTGAAGCTCCGTGACCTTCGGAAGCCGGTCGCGACCATTGCGCAGGCGCAGATCTGGCTCCGTAATTTTATACAGAAAATCTGACTGCATCGGGTCTTGATAGACCTCATGTTCATTGCCGCCTTCTAATGGAGAAAGCAGTTCGAGCCATGCTTCTGACGAAACCGCGCCCTGACTTCGGGCGAAACGAAGTAAGGCTCCGTCGGCACCACATGGCCCAGTTTCCGACGGTGCTCGGCGCTCGCCCGGAATTGGCTGCGTACACGCGCCGCTTTCACTTCGGAGAGCGTGGATGGCAGCGATAAGGAGGCTAGTGGGCTGGACGTCATTCAATGGGCGAGGATGCCGTCACGTCTGAGGACTGTCAATCAGGACATCGCCCTGCGCTTGCTCTTTCCGCCACATCAGCGAGACTCAGCGCCCTTTTTCCAGAGCATGTTTGAACTTCTGACCACAGACCCATCTTCCTCCGCGCGCTGCGGGCGGCTGACGACGCCGCATGGCGTGGTGGAGACGCCGGTGTTCATGCCGGTGGGGACTCAGGGCTCCGTGAAGGCGGTGCATCCGGATGAATTGAAGGCGCTGGGCGCGCAGATCATTTTGGGAAACACCTACCACCTGTTTGTGCGGCCGGGGATGGAGATTATGAAGGCGGCGGGCGGGCTGCATGCCTTCGCGAACTGGGATCGTCCGATATTGACTGACAGCGGTGGCTTCCAGGTGTTCTCGCTGGCAAAACTGCGGAAGATCAAAGAGGAAGGCTGCTACTTTCAGAATCATCTGGATGGCACGCCGATGTTTCTGGGGCCGGAGACCTCGATGGAGATCCAGGCGACGCTGGGGTCAGACATCGCGTTGCTGTTTGATGAATGCACGCCGTATCCATGTGAGGCCAAAGAAGCCGAGAAGAGTCTGGATTTGACCCTGCGCTGGGCAAAGCGTTGCCGTGCGTGGATCGACGAACACAAGCCGCAGACTGGTGGCGGAGCGCAGCTTCATTTCGGGATCGTTCAGGGCAGTGTCTATAAAGAACTGCGTGAAAAATCAGCGCGGGAGCTGGTGGCGATCGGCTTCGATGGCTACGCGATCGGCGGTTTGAGCGTGGGAGAGCCGGAAAAGGACATGATGCACATCGCGGAATGGACCTGCCCCCTGCTGCCGGCCAATCAAGCCCGCTACGCCATGGGCCTTGGCACGCCGCCGCAGATGATCGAGCTGATCGCACGCGGGATCGACATGTTTGACTGCGTGTTGCCCACGCGACTGGCCCGGAATGGCACCGCATTCACCTACGAGGGCACGATGAACCTACGCAATGCCTGCTACGCCAAGGATTTCCGTGACCTCGCGGAGGACACGCACCCGCTATGTCGGGGCTTTTCGCGGGCCTACATCAGGCATTTGGTGCAGGCTCAGGAGATTCTGGGTTTGCGGTTGATTTCTCTCCATAACCTGCATTTCTACGCGTCCCTCGCGTCCAGGGCACGTCAAGCGATCCAAGAAGGTTGTTTCGCCGAGTTCAGGGCGGAGGTTGTCGCCAAATACACGTCCCACCCCGCTGCTCCTGAATCATGATTTTATCGTCCATCCTCCTCGCTGCTGACGCAGCTCCCGCTCCTAGCTTTTTTGGCAGTGGGCTGATGTTTCCGATCTTGATGATCGTGATCCTATACTTCGTGATGATCCGCCCGCAAAGCGTGCGCATGAAGGAGCATCAAAAACTCATCTCTGGAGTGAAAGTGGGAGACCACGTCGTCATGGATGGTGGAGAGCACGGCATCATCACCAGCGTGAAAGAGCGCACCGCGATGGTCAAAATCGCCGACAACGTCAAAGTCGAGTACGAGCGCAGCAAGATCGCCGCTGTGACGAAGAAGTCGGATGTCGTCGAGGCTACTGAAGCCTGATTCGCCTCCACTGAGCCAACCCTTTCCCCCAACCTACCCAGTCCATGAACGCCTACGCCACCTTCCTTGTTGGAGCCACCATCCTACTCATGCTGCTCGTCTATATCGGCACAGCAGTTCATAAAACGAAGCGCTTGATCGGCACACTGCTCATTGCGCTCACAACGGCCTCTTCTTTGGTCACGGTGAAGCAACTGGGCATCGCGCTTGGCATTGACTTGCAAGGCGGCAGCGAGTTCATCGTCGAACTCCAACCCGGTAAATCAGACGACGGCAAACCAAAGCCCGTGGGCGAGCAGTCGGTGCAGCAGGCGATGGAAATCCTCCGCAAGCGCCTCGATCCAGATGGCAACAAAGACCTCACCATGCAGCCGCAGGGTGACACACGCATCGTCATCCAGATGCCTGGCGTGAAGGACAGTGAGATCGAGGACGTGCGAAAAAAAATCCAGCAAGTCGCCCATTTGGAGTTCCGCATGGTGCATCCTGATCAAGGCTACGAACAGAAGCTCACCGAGCTCAAGGCTGCAAAAGCCGCCAATACCGGTGTGCGTGATCCTTCCTTTGAATTGCTGGCCCAAAAGCCCAACAAAGACAAAGCTGGCAAAGAAACCCCGCAAGACGACCTCCTGGTGCGCCGCCGCACGGAATTCGAAGGCAAGCACGTCAGCCGCGCTGGTGCCAGCTTCGATGCCGAAGGCTGGAAAGTCCTGCTCGATCTCAACAGTGAAGGCGCTGACCTATTTGACGCCACCGCCTCGGTCAATCAAGGCCGCCGCATGGCCATCATCGTCGATGACATCGTCATTTCCGCTCCCGTGCTGCGTGAAAAGCATTTCGGCGGCAGCGCGGTGATCTCGGGCAACTTTGACCAGCTTGAGGCCATCAACCTCGCCAGCATGCTGAACAATCCCTTGGAGAACCCGATGAAAATTCAGTCGGAAAGCACCGTCTCCTCGGCATACGGCGAGTCCAGCATCAAACAAGGCATCTGGATGGGAATCGTCTCTCTGCTCATCACCACGCTGTTCATGCTCTTCGTGTATCGCTTGGCTGGTTTCGTCGCCATCTTCGGTCTTCTGGTCAATATTTGCATCCTCTTCGGTGCCATGTCGCTGTTCCAGTTCAGCATGACCATGCCCGGCATCGCGGGTGTCGTGCTCACCATCGGCATGGCCGTGGATGCTAACGTGCTCATCTTTGAGCGCTTGCGTGAGGAAATGGAGGCAGGCAAGACACTCGCCGGTGCCATTGATGCCGCCTACGACAAGGCCTTCTCCGCCATCGCTGACTCCAACATCACCACGCTCATCTCAGCCGTCATTCTCTTCATCATCTCCGGTGGCTTGGTGAAGGGCTTCGCAGTCACCCTCATGATTGGTCTGCTCTCCTCCATGATCGGTGCACTCATCGTCACGCGTGTGATTTTCATGTGGATCGTGGACAAAGGCATCCTGCATAAGGTTCACGCCATCCGCATCATCCCCGACAAGGTTTTCGACATCCTGTCCAAGGCACCGACCTTCATCATCGCCTCACTCGTCGTCACGGCGATTTCTTTTGGCGCACTGGCCTATAAAGGCACCGGCAGCCTGGGTATCGACTTCCGTGGTGGTGGCCGTGTCGATGTCGCTTTGAATGACGGCAAGACCATCGCCGACACGGAGTTCGACGCTGCCTTCGCGGGTCTCAAACAATTACCAACCGCAGAAAACCCCGATGGCGCTGACCTCGGCAGCTACTACATCCAGCGCAAAAAAGACCCAGCCACCGGCATCACCAACGTCAGCATCCGCTGCGAAGAAAATAGCGGCAAGATCATCCAAAGCGCGATTACCAAGAAGTGGAACAGCGACACCATTAGCGGCACCAGCATCGCTTCGGTCGGCTCCGTCATCGGGGACGAACTCGCCAAACAGTCTTTGTGGGCACTTTCCATCGCCCTGGTTGCCATCTTCGTTTACTTGCTCTTCCGCTTTGAGTTCGCCTTCGCCTTTGCGGCCATTGTGGCGCTCTTCCATGACGTTCTGATGGTTCCCGGCCTATGCGTGTTGTTTGGGCAGGAGCTCAGCGTCATTCACATCGGCGCGCTGCTTACCATCGCCGGTTACTCCATCAATGACACCATCGTCGTGTTCGACCGAATCCGCGAGACCATCCAGCGCGGTGCTGGCGGTGACATGCGTGAGTTGATGAACGAAGCCATTTGCAAAACGCTCTCCCGCACGCTCCTCACCGGCCCTACCGCACTTGCACCGATGATCGTGCTGCTCTTCCTCGGCAATCCCGCCATGCTCGAGTTCGCCATGCCGATCACCATCGGCGTGCTGCTCGGCACCTACTCCTCCATCTTCATCGCCAGCCCAATCGTCCTCTGGTACTCTCACAAGACTGGTACTAGCCTCAAGCGTCAGATCTTGGACGCCCAAGTCGAGCAAATGAAGGCCGAGCAAGCCGTCGCCGCCGCCAAAGCAGCCGGCGCGAAGGTTTAATCACTCCACTCAACGAAGAAGCCGCCTCGCAATCGCGATGGCGGCTTTTTTGTTGATGCGAAGCGCGCATCGGGAATCGTTGTGACGGAGGAGCACCCTGCCAGCAACTGAAAGGCAGGCTCATTTCCCCTTCAGCGCACGATCAATGTCCTCCCAGAGGTCTTCGACGTTCTCAATGCCGACAGAGAAGCGCACGAGGCCGTCTGTCACACCGGCTGCCACGCGAATTTCTTTTGGGATCGATGCATGCGTCATGCTCGCTGGATGCGCGACGAGGCTTTCGATG
>JANOBP010000752.1:0-17470 GCA_031411715.1 Verrucomicrobiaceae bacterium
GGGGGCATTTGCTGCGCGGTGGTTTGATGCCGAAGATGGAGCGCAAGGAGAAGGCGGATGTGGTGATCGTGGGTGGTGGGATGGCGGGACTGGCGGCTGCGCGGAGATTAACGAAGCTCGGCGTGGAGAAAGTGGTGGTGCTGGAACTGGAATCGCAGGCCGGTGGTGCATCGGTTTCTGGAAGGAATGCGGTGTCGGCGTATCCCTGGGGCGCGCATTATGTGCCGTTGCCCGGAAAGGAATGTGTGGAGGTGATCCAGTTCTTTGAAGAGATGGGGATCATCACAGGCCATGATGCGGCTGGGCGGGCGATTTATGATGAGTTGTCGCTTTGTCATGATCCGCATGAGCGACTGTTCATTCACGGTGAGTGGGTGGAGGGCCTGATTCCGCTCGCTGGGCTTAGCAAGACCGACAAACAGCAGTTTGAGGCCTTTCAGGCTCAAATTGAGCTTTGGCGGTCCAAACGTGGACGTGATGGGAAAATGGCGTTTGTGCTGCCAGTGGACGAATCGAGTCGTGACGCTGATTTTCTGGCTCTTGATGCCATCACGATGGCCAAATGGATGGGTGAGCACGGTTTCGACTGCGAGCCGCTGCGCTGGCATGTGGACTACTGCTGCCGTGATGATTTTGGTGGCAGCGTGGATGAAGTGTCGGCGTGGGCAGGGCTTCATTACTTCGCGAGTCGCAGTGGCGAGGCCGCCAATGCGGAGCGTGACACGGTGCTGACGTGGCCTGAGGGCAATGGGCATCTGGTGAAACTGATGCTCCAAGATGCAGCCTGGCTGCGTGTGGACGCTATGGCACTGGGAGTGCAAATGGAGAATGGTAGCCCGCGAGTGCTGGCGCTGGATGCATTGACAGGGCAGGGGATGCAGATCGAAGCGCGGGCGGTGATGCTATGCGCGCCGCGCTTTGTCTCACGACGTTTGCTTGATCCGCAACACGCGTCACCTGAGCTGACTTACTCTCCGTGGGTGGTGACCAATCTCACGCTGGATGAACTGCCTCCCAGTGCAGGCGTGATGCCTGCATGGGACAATGTGGTGTATGGCGGGTCTGCTCTTGGCTATGTGAATGCGATGCATCAAAGCCTGAGTGCTGTGCCGCGTGAAACCGTGATCACGCATTACGAAACGCTTTGTGGTCAGCCGCCCGCGAAGTCGCGTGAGTGGATGCTGACGCAAACTCACGCGCAATGGTGTGAGCGTGTGTTGGGTGCGCTGACGGCTCCGCATCCAGATCTGCGCCAGCATGTGCAGCAGCTTGATGTGTGGCTTTGGGGTCATGGCATGATCCGGCCTGCGCCTGGATTCATCTGGGGGGAAGCGCGCCGCCAAATGGGCGAGCAGACGCCGCCGATTTTTTATGCGCACTCGGATATGAGTGGGATGTCGCTCTTTGAAGAAGCCTACACTCGCGGGGTGACTGTGGCAGATGATGTCATGCGCTGGCTGAAAGGAGCTTAAGCGGCCAACGATGCCAGCACCTCACGGATCAAGGCCGGGCCACGGAAGACCATGCCGCTGTAGATTTGCACCAGGTCGGCTCCTGCATGGCGTTTCGCCACGGCATCTGCCCCTCTGACGATGCCGCCAACGCCGATGAGCGGGATGCGCTCGGCTAGCAGCATGCGGAAGGCTTGCAGGACGAGTGTGGAGCGCTCACCAACGGGTGCGCCGCTAAGGCCACCGGTTTCAGCCGCCAAGGCATGTCCGGTGATGGCGCTGCGGTCGATGGTGGTGTTGGTGGCGATGACGCCGTCGATGGCGAGTTCGTTGAAGACTCGCGCGAGGGCCTCGATCTGCATGTCATTGAGGTCGGGTGCGATCTTGACGAGAAGCGGGACTTTTTTGCCGTGTTCTTTTTGTAGAGATGCTTGCTCTTTCTTCAAAGCGGCGACTAGGCTGCGCACGGCGTCCTCGGCTTGGAGATCCCGCAGGCCCTTGGTGTTGGGGCTGGAGATGTTCACGGCGATGTAGTCGGCGGTGCGATAGGCGACCTTGAGGCAGTAGAGGTAGTCGTTGACGGCGGCATCGTTGGCGGTGTCGAAGTTTTTGCCGATGTTGACGCCGACGATGGCCTTGGTGCGGCGGCGCTCGAGTTTTTTGACGGCGCTGTGAATGCCGGGGTTGTTGAAGCCCATGCGATTGATGAGCGCATCGTGCTCTGGCAGGCGGAAGAGTCGCGGTTTAGGATTCCCCAGCTGTGGACGCGGAGTGAGCGTGCCGACTTCGACATGACCGAGTCCGAGTGCGCCCCAGGCATCCACAGCGCTGGCTGATTTATCCATACCAGCGGCGAGGCCAAGGCGGTTTGGGAATGACAAGCCCATGCATGCAATGGATTGAGCTGGGCGATCCGTCTCGACGGATTGAAGCAAGCCCAACTTATGGGCAACGGCCATCATTTTGACCGTGAGGGTGTGTGCACGCTCAGCATCCAAACGGAAGAGCCAAGGCTTGATGAGAGGATAAGATTTTTCCAGCCAGGTCATGGGTGATAGCGGTTGGACGACAGTCCCGCCAATGCGGGGCCGAAGTCGTTATTGTTCCAGTAGCCGCCGCCTAGCTCACGGCTGGTCTGCCCGAGCTGTCGCTTGGATGCAGCCGTGCTGGCAAGGTTTTCCAGCGTGCAAAGGCGTTTGAGGGCGCGTGCGGTCATTTCATGAAAAGCCTCTGATCCAGTCCTGACTGGCGGATGATGGATTTGAGCGTGCCTTTCTTCACGGTGCCATGCAACGGCACCGGGACGGTGCGGCTGGCACCTTCAGCATCCGCACCTTGCATCACCGCATGACTGCCGCGTGTGCGTGCATGGTTGAAGCCTTCTCCTTTGAGGATGGCGCATACTTCCAGGCCAGAGAACACACCGAGTTTAGGCATAGGCTACCTCCATGCTGCGGATGCGCACTCCAGGGCGGAAGCGCCTCTGGATTTCGGCACGGGGTGCGGTTTCGAGCAGGAGGTCCACCGCCTCACGCAGGTTCGCTGCGGCTTCGTCTTCGGTTTCCCCCTGGCTGGCCACATCCAGTTCGGGACATAGTGCGGTGAAGCCGCTTTCATCATCAGGTTCTAGCACAATGGTGAGTTTCATGATGGTGTGAGTTTACTTTCGAGTTTTTGATTTGTCATGCAGGCGTTGTGGCGGCTCCTTTCCGCATCCACGCATGTTAGGATTTAAACAAGCAAAGGCTTCACCGCTTTCACCACGGCTTGGCCAAGTTTTTCATGTGCAGCGGCATCCAGATGGATGCCATCCACAGCGCTCGGCTCGACTATGGCTTGAGTATTGAAATAAGCGCAGCCAAGTGATGTGGCGAGTGCCTCATAGCAGCGTGGCAGATCTCGGCTCAGCTTTGGAGCGAGAGGAAATTTCGCCGCGACATCTGGCAGGTGAGAGTTGTCCTTTATAATAGGAGGACACAAAAGCAGCAGGCGCGGCGGCCTGCCTGCGAGACCTGCATCGCTGCTCTGAACCATCTGGGCCAGAACACGCACCCCCATGGCGACCTCGCCGGGCGAAACGCCGAAAACGGCCTTTAGGTCATTGGTGCCGAGCATGAGGATGACGAGGTCGAGCGGCTTGTGACTTTCCAGGATGGCAGGCAGCACGGGCTTGGCATTGCGTGAGGTGGCAAAGGGATCATCATGAACGGTGGTGCGGCCATTTTGGCCTTCTTCAATGATATGAACACCACTGCCCAGCTCACGTGCGAGGACGCCAGTCCAGCGTACATCCCGCGGGTGACGGCGCGGGTGGCTTTCTGTGATGCTCTCAGGAATAAAGCCCCAAGTATTTGAGTCGCCAAAGCAGAGGATAGTCTTCATCGGGGGAGCATGATGAGCAGTTGTCCTGACAAAGCATCGGAAAACGATCAAAATCTAGCTTGCGTGAGAATCGCCTTGTGTTAGACATCCGGCCCCCGTTTTCCAAACGGGTCGTTCTTTTACCCCCGTCCCCAATTTACTCGAAGTATGCGAGTCCGTACATCCGTCAAGCCCCTCTGCGAACTTTGCCGCGTCATCCGCCGCAAAGGAGTCGTCCGTGTCGTCTGCAAAAACCCCCGTCATAAACAGCGTCAGGGTTAAGCTCATTTTTCTCAAGCACCTCATAATACATCATGGCCCGCCTACTTGGAGTCGAAATCCCGAACGACAAAAAAATCGAATACTCGCTGCCTTATATCTTTGGCATCGGTCTTCCTCTCAGCCGCAAAGTTCTTGCCGCTACCAACATCGACCCCAACATCCGTGCAGGTGAACTGAGCGATGAGCAGATTGCTCTGATCACTCAAGCCATCCAGGCCCTGAAGCTTCCGATTGAAGGTGACCTTCGTCGTGAGCTGCAGATGCACATGAAGCGCATTCTCGGCATCAATTGCTACCGCGCGCATCGTCACCGTCGTGGCCTGCCTGTGCGCGGCCAGCGCACGCACACCAACGCACGTACTCGCAAGGGACCGCGTAAGACCGTCGGTGCTCAGAAAGCCAAGTAATTTCCAATTTTAGACTATCCTTATGGCTGACGAAACGACCCCCGCCCCAGTTGCCGAACTTCCGGTAGCTCCCGCCGCTGCTCCAGCGGCCCCCGCAGCAGCAGTTGCGGCACCTGAACGTGTCTCCACCAGTGGTGACAAGCAGGTTTCACAAAATGTCTGGCTCGAGATCGGTGGCGAAGCCGAAGGTGCTGCCAAGATCGTTAAGGCCAAAGGCTCCAAGAACGTCTCTAGTGGCATTGTCCATGTTTGGGCCACGTTTAACAACACCATCGTCACCATCACGGATAAGGCCGGCGGTGTGATCGGTTGGTCCAGCGCTGGTAAGATGGGCTTCCGCGGTTCCCGCAAAGGCACAGCTTACGCTGCACAGGTTGTTTCCCAAGATGCCTGCCGTCAGGCGATGGGTCACGGTCTCCGTGAAGTTGAAGTCCGCCTTCGTGGCCCAGGCTCCGGTCGTGAGTCGGCTGTCCGCGCCGTCCAAGCTCTTGGTGTCGAAGTTACCCTCATCAAGGACGCTACGCCAATCCCGCACAATGGCTGCCGTCCGCCAAAAGCACGTCGCGTTTAATTTACTCAGCCCCTCTCCCTTACCCGCACCATGGCACGTTACACTGGACCTCGTGAAAAGATCGCTCGCCGCTTCGGCGTTGCTCTTTTCGGCCCTTCCAAGGCTCTTGAAACCCGCAACTTCCCACCAGGGCAGCACGGCGCTCGCAACACCCGTCGCAAGACTTCCGAATACGGCACCGCATTGATCGAGAAGCAGAAGCTTCGTTATCAATACGGTCTCATGGAGAAGCAGTTCCGCCGCTTCTTCGCTGAAGCTCAACGCCGCAAAGGTGTGACCGGTGAAAACCTCCTTCAGATGCTCGAGCTTCGTCTCGACAACGTCGCCTTCCGCATGGGCTTCGCCAATACACGCTTCGCTTCCCGTCAGCTCGTCGCCCACCGTCACCTCACCGTGAACGGCAAGGTGGTGAACATCGCCAGCTTCCAATGCAAAGCCGGTGACGTCGTTGCCGTCAAAGCCACCAACCGCTCGACGCAGCTCGTCGGTCGTTTCCTCGAAATGACCCAGGGCACTCCTGCTTCCGACTGGATGACTGTTGATCGCGATAAAATGAGCGGCGTCGTCAATCGCGCCCCTGTCCGTGAGGAGATCAATCCGATCGCCAACGAGCAGCTCGTCGTTGAGCTCTACTCCCGTTAATCGGCTCTTCAGCTTCAATCATCAAAAGGGACGCTCTACAAACGGCGTCCCTTTTGCTTGGTACTCTGTTTGGCCTATTGCTATCGTCTATTGTCTATTCCGAATTGCCTCGGTCGAGATAGACCATAGACAATAGACGATAGCGCGCCAACGGAGCCACACACCAATCCCATATCCATGCCACGCACCCCTACTCGCCTCGAACTCATCGGCCACGAAGTCGCCATCATTTGGAATGATGGCACGGAGCAGTTCATCTCCATGGAAAAACTCCGCGCCTCATCTCCCAGTGCCGAAAACACCGGCGAGCGTGACCTTTTAGGCAGGAAAATCGGTGGTAGCGACCAAACCAGCTTTCCGGGTGTCACCGTGAAGGATTGGCGCATGATCGGTGGCTACGCCATCCAGTTTGATTTCAGTGACGGCCACAACACCGGACTCTATACCTTCGACCTGCTTCACGCGCTTGGGTGAAGTCAGTTGTGGACCCTTGTGGTTCCTTCAAGAAATCTAGCGCAGCAGAAGGACAAGGGGCTTCATCGGCGTTCTTTCTTCATCATGGACCGCCGCGATTTCATCAAGACCTCTAGCGCTGCCGCATTGGCAAGCGGAGTGCGGACGCCCTCGTCCGCAGCCGTTTCGGCATTGCCAAACCTCATCAAAGCCGAGAACACCAAGCCTGGCGTGAGTTTCCAACTCACTCGCATGATGCCAGACAGTGCGAAGTCTTTCCGCACTTCACTCATCGAGGGCTACTGCTCACGGCAGTCGATCAAAGCCGGTGAGAAGCTCGACATTTTCGTCAGCACCAAGCCGGTGGCCAATTTCACGATCGACATCTTCCGCATGGGCTACTACGACGGCATTGGCTCGCGTTTGATGACGACGCTTGGCCCATTCAAGGGCAAAGAACAACCTGTGCCGGAGATGGGGCACCAGCGTCTGCGTGAGTGCCAATGGGAAGCTTCCACCGCGCTCACCATCCCCACCGACTGGCCTAGTGGTGTTTATTTGGGCCGCCTCACGACCGTCCCCAACCGCGAACAGGGAACTGAGAACCGCGAACCTTACTGGCAGAGCTACATCATCTTCATCGTCAAAGACGATCGCCCTGCGGACATCCTCTTTCAGTGCAGTGACAACACTTGGCAGGCCTACAATCAGTGGCCGGTGAAGGAGTCGCTTTATACCGATCCGCGTGCCGCGCATGCGCCTGGGGTCAGCGTGAGCTTTGATCGGCCCTACGGCAAGTATGTGCAGATTTTCGACAATCCGTTGAGCATGGGCAGTGGTGAGTTCCTGCTGTGGGAATACCCGCTATTTTACTGGCTGGAAAAAGAAGGTTACGACGTTACCTACTGCTCCAATGTGGATAATCTCGATCCCGCCAATCTCTCACGGGCCAAGACCATGATCAGTGTCGGCCACGATGAGTATTGGGACGTGAGGCAGTATCACAACGTCAAGAAGGCCATTGCGGATGGTCTCAGTGTGCTCTGGCTCTCCGCCAATGACGTTTACATGGTCACAGCAGTCACCCCGAATGCCCAAGGTGATACCAACCGACGCCTCACGCGTGAAACATGCTACGGCGAGTTCCGCGAGGAGGAAAAAGAGGCTTACTCCAAAGTGCTGGGCCCCTTTGAAAATCCTGGCCCAGACGAGCGTGACATCATCGGCGCCCGCACCATCGTTCCCTTCAATGGCGGTGGCGATTGGACCTGCGCCAAGCCCGATCATTGGCTGTTTGAAGGCACCGGCATGAAAAAAGGCGATAGCATCCCCGGTCTTGTTGGCTGGGAATTCCATGGTGATCCTGACACGGCGCGTGCGGGCCTCGAAGTCATCGCGGAAGGCAATGTGTGGGCTGGTGGTTCACGTTTGGGCAAATACGCCGCCACTGTCTTTGAGGGCCCGAAGAAGAACATCGTCTTCAATGCGACCACCATCTTTTGGAGTCAGGGCCTCAGTGATCCTCCCGGCCACATGATCCCCTGGAGCCACTACTCGCGTCCTCATGGTCCAGATCAGCGCGTGCAGCGCATCACGAAGAATGCGCTGAAGCGTGCGATTGGATGATGTTTGCGCCTTGAAGGCGCGCGATCTTCAAATGCATATTTTTTGTTCACTTAAAATACACAAATGTGTTCATCACAGTTGCACAAAAGTGTTCTGTGTGATAAACGTTCATCATGTTGCTCCGTGAAACTCTGCAAGATGTGCTGGGTCGTCCCAGTTCGCCGCCGCCCGCCGACAGCGAGGTGGCACGGCATTTCCAGCCTGACTGGAAGGCGAGCATGGCATCCCATGCGCTGGTGCTGACCGGCATCCGCCGCTGCGGGAAGAGCACGCTCCAGGCGCAGCTCAGACGCGCGCTGAAGGGGAATTCGGTCACGGTCAACCTGGAAGACACGCGGCTCTATGGCTTGGGACCGGAGGATTTTGCCACACTGCTGTCCATCCTCGATGCAGCGCATCCGGGCTGCACGATCTATCTGGATGAGATCCAAGAGGTGCCCGAGTGGCAGCGGCTCGTGCGCGCGCTGCTGGATGCGGGGCGGCGCGTGTGCGTCACGGGATCGAATGCAAGCCTGCTGGGCCGTGAGTTGGGTGCGAAGCTCACGGGCAGGCATGTCTCACATGAGGTCTATCCGTTTTCGTACCAGGAGTTTCTGGAGTTCACCGGCGGCAAGGCGGGAGCGGCCACGCTGGAGGATTATTTGATGCGCGGTGGCTTTCCTGCTGCCTTGCAGGCCGGCCAGGAGCAAGGGCCGGTGCTGCTGCGCGAGTTGCTGCGGGATGTGGTGCAGCGGGACATCGTCACACGTCATGCGCTGCGTGGCGCGCGGCCCTTGATGACGCTGGCGCTGCATCTTCTGGCGCATCCGGGGCAGCCGCTGTCGCTGCAAACCCTGGCGAAGAGTCTGGCACTGCCGTCCGTGGCACAGACGGGGCGCATGGCAGAGTACTTGCAGGACGCATGGCTGCTGCTGGCGCTGCCGAGGTTCAGCCCGTCCTTCAAACAGCGCGTGACCAGCCCGCCGAAGTACTACGCGGTGGACACGGGCCTCGCGGCAGCGAACAGCCCCAATCCCACGCCGGATGTGGGGCGCAAACTGGAAAACGCCACGCTGCTGAAACTGCGGCGCGACGGAGCTTCCGCCACCTTCGCCGCCGCGCCGCACCAGTGGGAATGTGATTTTGTGACGTCAACACAGGCCATCCAATGCTGCGCGCGGCTGACACCGGAAAACCGTCAGCGCGAAGTACGGGGACTGCTGGAGGCGATGAACCTGCCTGGGGCGATGAAAAAACAGCCGCGCGAGCTTTTGATCATCACCTTGGACCAGGAGGATAGCTTCAAAGAGCAGGGCCAGGCCATCCGATTGATCCCGGCCTGGAAATGGCTCGACTGAAAGCTGCGACGTGTCCCAAATTCGGACGCGGTGTCGCGCGTTTCTGTCATGATGGTCAACGCCACCCCCACCCCCTGGAGCCACTACTCACGTCCTCACGGACCCGATGAGCGCGTGCAGCGCATCACGAAGAATGCACTGAAGCGTGCGATTGGGTGATCACGCGGCAGCTGCCAACTCCTCGACCGCTGTTAAATCCTTGAACTCGAGTTCTTCCTCGATGCGCAGGTTTTCAACGATGTAGCTTTGGCGCTCCGGGGTGTTTTTGCCCATGTAGAAAGTGAGCATCTCCTTGATGCTGCGGTGCTCGGTCGGGACGGCGTTGCCTTCGGTATCGAGTTCATGATCACGGATTTTGACAGGCTCCAGGCGCATGTGCGGTCCGATGAAGTGCTTGAACTCATCCGGGCTGATTTCACCCAGACCTTTGAATCGTGTGATCTCAGCGGTCTTGCCGCAGCGGTGGATGGCGCGCTGGCGCTCCTCGTCGCTGTAGCAGTAATAGGTCTCTTTTTTGTTCCGCACACGGAAGAGCGGAGTCTGCAAAATGTAGAGGTGACCTTTGCGCACCAGCTCGGGGAAGAACTGGAGGAAGAAGGTGATCATCAAGAGTCGGATGTGCATGCCGTCAACGTCGGCATCGGTGGCGAGCACGACGCGGTTGAAGCGCAGGTCTTCGAGGTCTTCTTCGATCTGAAGAGCATTGGCGAGGAGATAGAACTCTTCGTTTTCATAGACGATCTTGCGCGTGAGGCCAAAGCAGTTGAGCGGCTTGCCTCGCAGGCTGAAGACGGCCTGCAAATTGACATCGCGGCTCTTGGTGATGCTACCGGAGGCGCTGTCACCCTCGGTGATGAAGAGGGTGCTCTCTTCACGCTGCTTGTCCTTGGTGTCGTAGTGGACGCGGCAGTCACGCAGCTTCTTGTTATGCACCTTGGCCTTGCGGGCGTTCTCGCGTGCGGCCTTTTGGATGCCGCTGATTTCTTTGCGCTCCTTTTCGTTGGCGGTGATTTTTTCCTGAAGTGCCTTGGCAACTTCGGCGTGCTTGTGGAGGTAGTTGTCGAGCTGGGAGACGACGGTGTTGAGGATGTGAGAGCGCAGATTGCGCCCCTCTGGCTCCATGTGCGTGGAGCCAAGCTTGGTCTTGGTTTGGGACTCAAAGATAGGCTCCTGCACCTTCACACTGACGGCGGCGATGAGGCTGCCGCGCACGTCGGCGGGCTCAAACTGCTTTTTAAAGAAGTCGCGGCACTCTTGGACGATGGCTTCGCGGAATGTAGCGATGTGCGTGCCGCCCTGGGTGGTGTGCTGACCGTTGACGAAGCTGTAATACTCCTCGCCGTAACCGGTGCCATGCGTGAAGGCGATTTCGACGTCTTTGCCCTCAATGTGGATGATGGGGTACTGCGGCTCTTCGGTGAGTTTGGCGCGGATCAGGTCCATGAGGCCGTCCTTGGACTTGAATTTCTCTTCGCCCGCCGGGGTGCGCAAAAGAAGCGTGAGGCCGGGATTCAGCCATGCGTAAAAGCGCAGCATCTCACGCACGTAATCGACCCGGTAGTGCGTGTCATCGGCAAAGGACTCCGTGTCCGCACGGAAGGAGATGCGCGTGCCATTGGTCTCCTCGCAGGGCTTGGGCTTGCCCATGTCGTAAATGACCAGACCCTGGCTGAACTCGATGGAGCGCGTCTGATTCTCACGGAAGGCCTGGATTTCGAAGAACTCGGAGAGGGCATTCACCGCCTTGATCCCGACACCGTTGAGGCCGACGGAGCGCTTGAAGGCTTCACTGTCGTATTTGGCACCCGTATTGATCTGCGCCGCGCATTCCAGCAGCTTGCCCAATGGCACACCACGACCGTAGTCGCGCACGGTGACGGTTTGGTCCTCGGTGATGTCGATCTCGACCGTATTGCCAAAGCCCATGACATGCTCATCGATGCAGTTGTCGATGACTTCCTTCAGCAACACATAGATCCCGTCTTCAGGCAGCGCACCATCGCCGAGTTTGCCGATGTACATCCCTGGACGCAGACGGATGTGCTCGCGCCAGTCGAGGGATTTGATGCTGTCTTCAGTGTAGTTGTGAGCAGGGGCGGGTGTGGCCATGGGAAAAAATGACGAATGACGAATGACGAATTCAGAATGACGAGTGGGAGATGGCAGAGAGGGGCAATGGAGTCAAGGGAGTGCCGACGATTCGTCAGCTTTCCCAATAGCTCAGCAAGCAGTGGCGAGGAGGTCTTGATAGAGGCGGTTGAAGATGTAGGCACCAAGTTCGAGACCCTGCTCAATGTAATAGCGGCGGGCAGGGTCTTCCCAAAGGGGGGCGACGACGGCGAAGAATTCCGCCGCGTGGCGCTCGTCGATTTCGGCATGCAGTTTGTAGTGAACGAGGTTTTCTTCGGTCACCCAGCCATTGCGGACGACGCTCTGACCGATCACGGCGGAGATGCCGGCGAATGCGAACTCAATGACGCCCATGCAGGCGATTCCAACCTCGATCTCATCAAGCAGACAAGCCGAGGAAAGCGTGCTGTTGAAAGCGCGCACGCAGGGCCAAAGGGTGTCGGCATCCAGCGTGGAGGGGTCGGTGCCGATGCTGTGCAAGAACTGCTGGAAGGTGGTGTGATGGAAGAGGTTTTCCTGAAAATCTCCGTGTTCCTCGACGAGGTTGTGCAGGATGTCGAGCCGCTGGCGCGGATTGGGAATACGCGCCACCAGCGCCGCCATCGGACGCGGAAAAAAGGTGACGGCGAAGAAGAACTGGCGCTGCGTCTGCTGAAAAACATCGAGGCTCATCTGCTTGCTGCTTAGACTTTCCAGATATGCGTTTTGCAGGATGCCGATGCGGTTGAGAATGGCTTGTGCGTGGCAAGTAACCTTGTCGGTGGGTGAGTCGGTGTTCATGAGTCAGATTTCAGAGGAGTTGATGATCCAGTCAGCAGACGCTGGCAGGCCATGGCCGAAGATGAAAGCGGTGGAAGCCTGCAGGGTCAAATCGTGTAGCAGTGGCCGCAACTCGTGCCAGTCAGAAACAGTGAGGCAGACAAACAGCGCCGGACAGCCTCGATGATGGGTCTCCGTGAGGCTGCTACGCAGAAGCTGCGCGGCTGTGGCCGGGTGCAGCCAGGCAAAACAGGCCAGATGCATGCTAATCAGTTCACCTCCGTCGGCAGTCATGAGATGCTTGGCATTCAAGGTATCCTCCAGTCTGCCGCAGGCGCTGCCGTTAGCCGCCATCAGCCAAAGAGGCTCCATCCGCGAACGCAAAACGGGCCGACCACCCAGCGAGCTGAATTTTTCGCGTGCGAGTGCGCGGTATGTTGGCAGGGCGAGATCAGCGGTGGCTGGTGTGATCGCGGTGATGTTATCAAATCGTGCGGCCTCGATACGCAGGATGCGCAGTTCGGCGAGCTGGCGAAACGGCGGAATGCCAAAGCGGCCGGTGTATGCATCGGGGCTGATTTTGCTCCCGCCCATCACCACGCCATAGGCGCTGGTGCTTGCAGGGTTGCGGCCCTGCATGGCGGTCTTGGCGAGCTGCAGCAGCGTGCGCCCACGGCGGAGGCCGGGCAGCGCTTTCAAATCACCGATGTAGAGCAGGGAACGGTCGCCCGTCGGTGTCTGCATGGGCTGCTCCACCAGGCTGATCGAGCCGAGCACTTGTCCGTTTTCTTCCGCGATGAAACAGGCTGCCGGATCGCCGATCGAGCGATAGAACCGTGTGTAATCCGCTCCGTGGCTGATGGAGAACCAATCTGCTTGGGCAAGCGGATAACGGAACTGCGCTTCGAAGTCAGCCAGCGCCTCAACAGTCACTGCGTCGGGTTTTTCATGCAGCGGATGAAGGTTCATGACTTTTGCCCGAGATGAAGCTGCCGGTAGAAAAAACTGCGATCCTCGGCATGCCAAGCATCCGCTTGCGGACTCCAATGGAAGCGGGGGCCTGCGGCACGGATGTCGAGAGAGGAGTTGAGCTGGCGGATGAAAACGAAGCCGCCTGGATTGAGCGCGTTGAAGGCTTGATCGAGTGTGCGTGTGGCTTCGTGAGGCGTGAGCCAGTCGAGAATGTTTGACAGGTGGATGAAATCCCATGTGCTACCATCCGCCAAAGCGGCCGTCATGAAGCTCTGTTGAAACCGTAATTCGGCGCGTGGCTTTTGCGCGGGGAGATCAAGCCACGGGTAGCGCTGTTCCGGCGGATTTTTGCCGAGCAGCATCTGCCACAGCCAGGGATTGCTGAGCGCTGGCTGTGTAGAGAGCACCCAGCGCAGGCGGCGGGCGAAATGGCGCGAAAAAGGCTCCACTGGATTTTTGGTGGCCTCCGTGCCAAACAGCGCCACGAGGTTCGGCAGAGCGAGCACGTCATCGAAGGTCGCGTCGATGAGACGGCCAAGCGGTGAGCCAGGTTGCACGAGGTCGGATTGCGCATGCGGATTGGCAAGGCGCAGCAGCGCATGCATCGCCGCATGTTCGCGTTGCAGCTTTGCGGCAATCTGCGCAAAACAACGCTCATAGCGGCCAACATGGTCCGGGCCGAGTTGTGACACGAGTGCCAAGGGACCGAGGCAGTCCGCTGGGAGATCGAGCTCCGCGAAATGCTGTGCCAGCGCACTGGAGCGCTCATGCGCAGCCAGGGTATCGTGGCCGAGCAGCCGCAGCCGCTCCGATTGAGGCTGCCTCAAGAGCCGACACTTGAGCTTGGTCAGCGCGAGCTGGGCCGGATTGGCATCCACACATTGCAGCAGGGCCACACGCGGATGCGTGACGAGCAAGGCCGCCGTGCAGCCTCCCGACGCGATCATGCAGACGCGGGCATTCTCGGGGAGATGATCGGCGATGCGTGCATCCAGCGCCGGGTCTTCACGCACTTGGGCAAACGCGAGCGGCAACTGAGGGGCCTGCGAGACCCAGTCTGGCAATGCGGCGGCGGGATGCATATCGTCTGAAGTCACGGCAGTCCCCAAGCACCCCGCAGTGCGGCATAGTCTGCCATGGGCAGCAGCACATAGTGTGGCGAGGCGGCGGGATTGAGCCATTGCAGGACTCGAGTGAGGTCTGCTTCGGCCATGGCGGTGCAGCCAGCGCTGGGTTTGTCCGGGCCACGGCGAACGTGAAAGAAGATGGCGCTGCCGTATCCGGGCGCGGCGGGATTTTGATTGTGGCGGATCTCGAGCATCCATTTGTAGGCGGCGTCACCGAGGCGCATCTTTTGTTTCTCGAACCACGGCGGGATGGGCTGGCGCGGGTCGATGCGGATGTGCTTGTTATAGTAAGGTGAGTTGGAGTCATCGACATACGCGTCCCAGGGTCCCACCTGGAGGTAGGGCCAGCGTGTGCCCTGTGGCGGTTTGGCGGCGTAACCGAAGAGGGTGCCGAGCTGGAAGACACCGGCGGGGGCCCGCCAATCTTTTTCAACTTTGGCCGGGATGCCATTTTGTGGAGCGTTGAAGACTCCGCGGCCCCAGGCGAGGCCTTTTTTACCGAGGAGAACGGGCATGGCCTTGGGGAATACGGCCTGCCAAGCGGCACCGGCTGAGGGACGCTGGAAGCATTGCAGCGTGGCGGTGTGGGAATTCCAAGTGGCGGATTGGGTCACAATGACCTGCTGGACTGCGCGACCGAGTTGCGCGTGCGTTTTCCCCGGGTGTAAGGCGAGAAAAAGCAGGCTAGCGAAAAGGGCAGGGGAATATTTTTTTTGGAAATGAAGTTTTAAGTATTGCATGAGGAGGTGATTTTTGAATATAACCATTAAATCAACCCTGCCGGGTATTTTGGCTTCAGGTTTTGGGGGTTTTTTTTCCTGAGGACCGAGCCCGGCAGGGTTGTTTTTTGCCCTCGAAGGACGTTCGAGTGAATCTCGGACGTTGATTCGCGTCTGGCGTTGGCTATTAAGCCACTACCTTCACATGAACTCACGCCTCCTTTCCGTTTTGTGCCTCTCCGCTTTGCTGGGGTTCTCCTCCTGCACGAACAGTTCCAACATCACTCTCGACTATGTACCACCAGAGGGGCAGGTGTTGCGTGGAGCGCCCGATTTCAGCGTGGGTGCCTTTGCCAATAAGCGCGGGATCGAGTCCCACCGGCTTGGCCGCGTGAATTTACCCATTGGGGTGCCGCTGGAGATGGTGAACAGCGATATACCGGTCGAGACGCTTGTGGCCAATGCCATGGCCCATGCCTTGCACGCACGCGGCATGCTGACGGAGGGCAATCAGGCGCACTATCTGATTACTGGAGATGTCCTCAACCTGGACGCGCAGATGGTGGTGCGTCCCTCGGCCTATGTGAAAGTGAGGGTCAATGTGGTGGAGATGGACAGTGGTCGTGTGCTGTTTTCCAAAGTCTATGAAAGTGAGCGGATCAGCTCTGCCTATCGGCCAGGAACGGGCTCGCCAGTGCCATTGCTTCAGGAGTTGACCTCACGCGCACTGCAGGATGTAGTGGATAAGGCCGTCGATGATCCAGCCCTGCGCTCTCAGCTCGGGGGACGTGGCTTCCGCCCGCGTTACTCGTCCGGGATGCTTTGAGGGCAGGGAATCGATGGAGCCGGATTTCAGGCTTTTTCTGCTTGCTCACCTGCGCTGAGCCTCTATCATCCGCGCTTCCTTCCCGGACAATAAAACTGTGCATTTCGGCGAGAGTGGGGCCTGCCCCGCTCTTTTTTGTCTAGTGATGGGACGATTTTTTTATGATTAGCGAACTCAAAGCCCTATTCGATTACTACGAGAAAGAGAAAGGTATCGACCGTAACAAAATGGTCGAGGCCTTGTCACAGGCACTTCTTGCGGCCTCGAAAAAGAGTATCGGACCTGCACGCGAGCTGCGTATCGACATTGATCCCGAGAAAGGAAGCATCAAGGCCTTTGCCAAGCTGCTCGCTGTCGAGACTGTGACCAATCCATGGGAAGAACTCCCGATTGCCAAAGCCAAGCGCTTCAAAAAAGATGCTGTGATCGGTGATGAGATCGAAATCGAAGTCACGCCGACCAACATGGGCCGTATCGCCGCGCAAACCGCCAAGCAGACGATGCTTCAGCGCTTGCGCATGGCTGAAAAAGAAAACCTCTATGAGGAATTCAAAGACCGCACTGGTGACGTCGTCAGTGGTGTGATTCGTCGCTTTGAGAAATCGGATGTGGTGGTCGATCTCGGCAAGTTCGAAGGCGTGATGACCAGCAAAGAGCGAGTGAGCACGGAAGACTACACTGTGGGTGACCGCATGCGCTTCTATGTGAAAGCGGTGGAAAAAGAAAGCGGACGTGGGCCGGAGATTGTGCTCTCACGTGCGCATCCAAATTTCGTGCGCCGACTGTTTGAATTCGAAGTCAGTGAAATCGGTGACCGCACGGTGGAGATCGCCAGCATCTCGCGTGAGGCTGGTTATCGCACCAAAGTCGCTGTGCATAGCGACGACGACAAAGTGGACCCTGTGGGTGCCTGCGTGGGCCTGCGTGGTGCGCGTGTGAAAAATATCGTGCGTGAGCTCAACAACGAAAAAGTTGATATCATCCGCTGGAAGTCTGATCCCGCTGAGTTTGTGCGTGAAGCGCTCAAGCCGATCAAAGTGCTGACCATTTCGGTCGATGCTGAGAAAAAGGTAGCTCGACTGACCGTCAGTGAAGAAGATTTGTCCAAAGCCATTGGTCGTCGCGGCCAGAATGCGCGCCTAACCTCGCGCCTTGTCGGCATGGATCTCGTCATCGAGAAGGATGAACACGCTGCCGAAGTCTTTGAAGGTCAGATGGGTAGCGCCGTGCGTCAGCTCCAGGATGCTCTCGGCATCACTTCTGAAGTTGCCCGTCAGCTCACAGATGGTGGTATGGGCGATATTCGCACCCTTGCCCACGGAGTTGATATCGACGACGTCACCGAAGTGCTCGGTGGTGACCGTGCTCTCGCTGAGCAAATTCTTGCCAAGGCGCAATCAAACGTTCCATCTCCTGCAGAGGAGTAAGCCCGTTTGCCGCCATGAACGCTTTCAATAACAGACCCCAAACCCTCCGCCAGCCAGTCTCAAGCCTCGCTCACCTGCTCTACTCCTCACATGCCCAGCAAATCCTCAACCTCCAAACCCCACAAGCCCGCCGCCAACGAGATCGTTGACGACACGCTTGAGGACGATAGCGCCAAAAAGCCGAAGAAAGCCATCGGCAAAGAGGTGCTATCGCTGATCGAGGACGAGAAACCCAGAGGAAAAAAGACAGTCAATAGAGAGCAGCACTCGGTGTTGCCACGTCTTGGAGCCAAACCGCCTCCGCCCAAGAAAGTCGAGCCGCCGCCACCAGCAGCGCCGCCCAAGCCCACTCTGGATGACCGGAAAAAGGCCGCGCTGAA
>JANOBP010000753.1:0-8956 GCA_031411715.1 Verrucomicrobiaceae bacterium
GTGATCGTCCTTTGCTTCGATGCCGAAGGCGTTGCCTTTGAACTCGGAGCCGTTCGGATATTCGTAGCCTTCCACGACCCACAGGCGTCCGCGATGATCCCAGGTCATGGCGACCGGATTCACAATCATCGGCTCATGTGCGAAGCAGCGCACCTCGTAGCCTTCGGGCACGCTCATCTTGGCGCGCGCATCTTCGGGCGAGGGGCAGATGGTGGCGGCGGGTGCGCGTTCGCCTTGGATTTCTTTGCCTGCGGCAAAGAGATGGGTGGCGAGAAGGATGAACGAGAGAGAAAGGAGGGTGCGCATGGTATGAATGAAACGGTCAAGACTCGTCAAGATGGTCAAGGCGGTCAAGAAAACCTCTGCACGATGCTTGACGACACCTTGACACTTCTTCTGTTAATCCCTCCGAATCTTGTTAATCCTGAGCGAATGGACTCCGCAAACACTCCGACCCCCAAAACTCCCGAACAACTCCGCTCCTGGCGCTGGTATGGCCGGGATGAACTGCGTTCCTTTGGCCATCGCTCGCGGGCGAAACAGAACGGCTGGGGCAGCGAGGACATCGTGGGGAAACCGGTGATCGGCATCCTGAACACCTGGAGCGATCTAAACTCCTGCCACATGCATTTGCGCCTCACGGCGGACGCGGTGAAGCGCGGTATCCTGCAAGCCGGTGGTCATCCGATGGAAATCCCCGTCATGTCTGCGGGTGAGATGCTCACGAAGCCAACGGCGATGTTTCACCGCAATTTTTTAGCGATGGAGACGGAGGAAATGCTCCGGGCGAATCCCATCGACGGCGCGGTCTTGCTCGGCGGATGCGACAAATCCACGCCGGGGCTGCTCATGGGAGCCTTCAGCATGGACATCCCAATCATTTACATGCCCTGCGGCCCGATGATGAAGGGCAACTGGCGCGGCGAGACGCTCGGCAGCGGTAGCGATGTGTGGAAATACTGGGACGAAAAACGTGCGGGCAATCTGAGCTGGGAGCAGTGGTGCGAGATCGAGGACGGCATCGCCCGCAGCCCCGGCCATTGCATGACAATGGGAACGGCGAGCACGCTCACCGCTCTGGCGGAGACGCTCGGTCTAACCATGCCTGGCGCATCGTCGATCCCGGCCGTGGATAGTGCGCACACACGCATCGCAGCGGCCGCAGGTCGTCAGATCATCGAGAACGTGTGGCTGGATCGCAAACCGTCCGGCATCGTCACCGAGCGCTCGTTTGAAAACGCCATCGCGGTCGATATGGCCCTCGGTGGCAGCACCAATGCCATCGTGCATCTCGTCGCCATGGCCGGACGACTCGGCATCAAGCTCCCGCTCGAAAAATTCGACGAAATCAGCCGCCAAGTGCCGCTGCTGGCGAACATGCGGCCTGCGGGCAAATATTTGATGGAGGAGTTTTATCTGGCTGGCGGCCTTCAAGCGCTGCTCAATGGCATGCGCGAGCTTTTGCACACCGACGTGCCCACCATCACCGGCAAGACACTCGGCGAGGACATCGCCGACGCGATCATCCACAATGACGACGTCATCCGCACGCCGAAAAATCCGCTTCAGCCCGATGGCGGCACCGCGATCCTGCGCGGTAACCTCTGCCCGAACGGCGCGGTCATCAAACACGCCGCCGCCACAAAGGAACTCTGCACACACACCGGCCCAGCGCTTGTCTTTGACAGCTATCCGGCGATGAAGGCCTGCATCGACGACATGAACCTCGATGTGACCAAAGACACCGTGCTCATCCTGCGCGGCGCTGGTCCCGTCGGTGCTCCCGGCATGCCGGAGTGGGGCCAGCTACCGATTCCAAAGAAGCTCATCATGCAAGGCATCCGCGACATGGTGCGCCTGACCGACTGCCGCATGAGCGGCACCAGCTATGGTGCCTGCGTGCTGCACATCGCCCCCGAAAGTGCCGTCGGCGGCCCGTTGGCGCTCGTGAAGACCGGCGACCTCATCGAACTCGACGTCCCAAATCGCAAACTGCATCTGCATGTGAGTGATGATGAACTGGAAAAGCGCCGCGCATCCTGGAAACCCGCGCCGACACGCTATCATCGCGGTTACGCGAAACTGTTCGTCGAGCACGTCACCCAGGCAGATCAAGGAGCCGACTTCGACTTCCTCCAGCATGGTCCTGCGGTGCCTGAGCCGGATATTTTTTGAAACACCCTGCGGCCCAGACTTCCATGATGACTCCACAAACCAATGTTCTCCCGGAGCATAAAGACGAGGCTGAACTCAAGAGGATCCTCGACGTGGAGGAAGAGTTTCGTCGTCAGGAAGGCTGTGGCGGTGCCGAAGCGCACGCCGATGATTTTGCAGGCTGGGACGATGGCGCGGACGGCGATGGGGATTGAGGGTTGAATAAGCACTCATTTGTCCTACCTGTGGACTCATGTCACTTGAAGCCATCCAACAAGATGGTTACGGCCTGGCCTGAAGAGCAGTTAAGCAGACTGCGGGCCTATCTTTACATGCTCAGCCTCAAACGTAACGGCGGTATCGACGGCGTGACTGCGAAGCTGGATGATCCGAACCGCAAGTGGGTGTCGCTCGAAGATGCGGAGAAAACCTGGGGTGTCGAAACAGATGACACCATGCCCTGATGAACGGTGATTACCGGCTCATGATCGACGCGGACGTGGTGGACTTTGTTGCCAGCCTAAAGCCTGCGGATCGGAAGCTGCTCTCAAAGAGGATGCGGCAGATTCAGGAGTTTTCCTCAAACTACTGCGACTACATTGAGCGCGATTAAGTTGGTCGGATGATTCAAGTTCATCTCGCCGGACGGTATGCCATCGAATACTGGGAGGATTTCGCGGACCGACATGTGAAGGTTCTCGAAATCAGACTCGCGGATAAATAGTGAATGACGTAGTCGATGGCGAGTCGCTGCGTGAGCACTGAGGTGGAGGTGATGGCAGCGCTCAAGGAAATGCGCTGGCCGAGTGCGAGCAGTGGCGGTGGATGGCCGCAAAAAGGCACTGCGGATTCAGATTGTCCCGTTTTGCGTTTTTTTGCGGCTATTCCTTCAGCTTGGCGAACACCGCGCGGAGTTGCTCCAGGGTGCCTAGGGCGAGGGTGACTTCGTATTCGAAAACGAGGCTAGGCTTGAGGGCGAAAGTCTGGATGGGTGCGATGTAGCTGCAATCGGCGGTATTGTCGTTCTTGACGCGGTAGCAGGTGGCTTGGGTCGTGTGGGGCATGTGGAGGCCGACGCCGCTGTCGTTTTTGTCCACCCAGGCGCACCATGGCTCGCTGACGCGGATGTATTCGTTGGGGAAGCCGGGCTGCAGGCGTGTGAGCCTCTTTTCGGCGTTCATGAAGACCAAGGTGTCGAGCTTGGGCGTGACGAAGAGTGCGGGGAGTTCCTGGTGCCTTGGTTTGTGCGTTTTTTCGCCTGTGTAGGTGACTTTGAACTTCAAGCGGGCGAGTCCGCCTTCGAGCCGGAGCCATTGTTCCATGAGGCACTCGGGTGTGAGAGCTCCAGTGGCCCAGTGGCGCGGCCGGGTCTTGGTGTAGAGGCTGATGGCGGTCGATTTGGACTCCAGGACTTCTGCGGGCTGGTTTTCCCAACTGCCACCTTGGACGGGATTGTAGCGCCAAGGTTTGCCGTTCCAGTCGCTGCCATCTTCATCGCCGTAATAGGACTGCTGGAGGTAGCGGCCGACGTCGTAGGCGTTGAGGACGTTTTCGGAGGAGTGTGAGTGCGAAAACCAGCCAATGCAGGCCCCAGCGCTGAGATTGACGCCGAGGCGAATGTGGCCGTTGTCGAGATAGAGCCAGCTTTCTTGGGCCTGCGCGTGTGTGAGCAGCAGGAAGACGCAGGCGATGATCTGGCGAAGCATGATGCAGTGTTGGAACAGATACAGCGTGCTTCAAGAGGCGATATTGAACGAGAAATCAGTCTCCGTAGTTGAAGGGGTCGGTGAATTTGGGATTCGTCGTCAGCGTGGTGTCGGTGAGTGTTTTGAGGAAGGCAACGAGAGCGGCTTTTTGCGCGACGGAGAGGTTCAGGCGGCGTGCGGTGACAGGGCCTGGGCCGGGAAGGCGGAGTGGCGGCGAGAGATTGGGATGGGCGACGACGCCTGAGTTGTAGTGCTCGACCACCTGCTCAAGCGTGGCGAAGCGACCATCGTGCATGTAGGGCGCGGTGAGCTCGATGTTGCGTAGGGAGCCGACTTTGAACCGCCCTTCATCCTGCGGGAGACCGGAGACTTCGCCGATGCCTTTGTCAATATATGGATTTTCCAAGCCGTTGTTGGTGGGGTTGGCAGGGCCCGGGACAAAATTGTCCGTGCCATGGCATGCGGCGCAGTTGCCCTGATTGCCGTTGAAGATCTGCCGGCCTTGGTTTTCCTCAGCAGTGAAGTTGGAGAACGGCGGATTGGCGGCAACGCCAGCGTCATACTTCGTCTGCACGGAAATGATGGAGCGGACAAACTGCGCGAGGGCCTTAGAGATGCGGTCGGAGGTGACGGCGGGTGTGGCGGTGCCGAAGACTTGGTTGAAGATTTCCGTGTAGTATGGCTCGGCATTGAGGCGGGCTTCGAGCAAGGGAAGCGTCATGCCCATTTCGACGGCGTTTTGAATCGGCTGGAGGACCTGGATTTCGAGTGTGGCGGAGCGCTCATCCCAGAAGAAGCTTCCACGTTGATACCAGCGTGAATTGGCGAGGCCCATGGAATTGCGCCCGGTGAGCCCGCCTTCAAATCCGATGCTGAACTTGTTGGGATCGGAAAAGCCATTGGCCTGTCGGTGGCATGAGGCGCAGGAGATGGTCTGATTGAAGGAGAGGCGCTTGTCGTAGAAGAGGATGCGGCCCAGTTTAGCACCGGCGTCGCTGGTGACGTTGTTCCCCGGCATGTTGCTCTGTGCGGCGATGGGATTGACGGCGAAAGAAGGCGGCAGAACTGTGCCGTCGTAATCGTAGGGTGAAACAGGCAGCAGCAGTGCGGTGGCAGTAGTGCTGGTGAGCAGGGACTGCTGCGCGGTGGAGTAATAGGTGCGGTAAAAGAGCTGCGTATCCGTCGGCAGGTGCGTGAGGTTGCGGCCGAGGAAGCCATTGTGGACTTTGCAGGTCTCGATGTCGGTCCAATGGGTGAGATCGGGCGAGCTTTGGACTTTCCAGACGTGATCACCGGGATCGGTGATGGTGACGCGCTTGCTATTGGCGGCGGCACCGGGCGTGAGGCTGATGGCGGAGCCGTCCGGGAGCTGCGCGTGTGTTGCGGTGACGGCGAGGATGAAGAGAAGCAGGGAGGAGAGACTTTTCATGGGATGGGAGGTGTGTTCATCGGACATTAGTCCCACGCGGATAAACCCAGTCGCTGCCGGTAGATGAATAAGAAGTTATTTTCGCAACTTCCATTCACGTGCGTCGGCTTGTGGTCGTCAGTTACGGCGATTGCAAATCGCCGCCCCGTCGGTGCGAAAGAAGCCTGCGCGGCCTCACTTCTTCCGCACATAAAATAGCGCGCGGTCGTGGCAGAGGAGCACGAGGTCGAGTTTGCCGTCGCTGTTGAGGTCGAGGGCGGCGTAGTCGTGCGGCTCGTTCTCACGGCCGCTCTTGCCGCGGAAGTGCGGGTCGGTTTCGAAGATGCGGAAATGCATGCTGCTGCTCCAGCTCTTGCTGTCGGCGGCAGGTTGGAAGAATTCAAGGACGCGCGTCTTGCCGGTGTCGAGCAGGGCGATGTCATCCGTTTCAAGGCCGGAGAAGGAGGCGGGGATGATGTCGGAGTGCTCGGTGTCCTTGAGCTCGCTGTCGAATGTGGCGACGGTTTCAAGCTGGAGTGCTTCGCCATCCAGCGGGGTGATTTGGAAGCTGGTTTTGGCCAGGAGGATGAGGCGCGCGGTCTTGCCGCCATTGATGAGGCGGATCTGCTCAGGGACCATGGATGGCAGCGGATGCGTGTGGGCACTGCGATAGACGCCATCGGTGCCTGCGGTGAGTTCATAAAGCTTGCTGTGAGTGGAGTCGATCAGCGTGACGACGGTTTTACCATCACGGCGTTGAAGGATGGCGCTGTGGAGTTCAGCGGAGGCTTCAGGAGCGTTGAATTGCTCGACGATGGTGGCCTTGCCGTCAGCCCCGACGCGGAAGACGCGTGCCAGTTGCTCGCGGGAGATGATGAACTCGTCTTTGCCATCGCCATCGAGATCACCGGTGGTGAGTGCGGCGGGATTGATCTTGCTGACAAAGGTGTCCGGGATGCCTTCGACACGCTTGAAAGGCGCTTTGGCGTCTGCGGTGCTCAGCAGGAGCTGCAAGGAGCCGATGGATGAAAAGAGCGCGAGGTCTCCTTTGCCGTCTTGATTGGCATCCAGGACGCGCAGGGCATTGACGCGGCTGCTACCGGTCAATACGGTGAGTTCCTGGCTAGCGGGGATGAATTTCTTGTCGGCGTACTTGATGGAGAGCAGTTGCGGCTTGGATTTGATCTCGACGATGGCGTGGATGCCTGTGGTGCCGCTACCGAGCGCGCCGGTGGTGATGGCGAGGAGAGTTTCGCCATCCTTGGCCTGATGAATGATCTCGGGATAGCTGAGGCGACCTTCATGCCAGCGTGCGATGCCGATGGCTTTTTCTGCGGTGCTCAAGAGCACGACCTCGTTTTGTTTGTCGCCATCTACATCGGCGATGACGAGGGATTCGACGCCACTCAGGATCGGGAACTCGCGGCCCTGAGTGAAACTGCCGTCTTTACTGCCGGTGAAGAGCCAAAGGCGTGCGCTTTTTGGCTCAGACATGATGACGTCTGCTGCCCCGTCGCCAGTGAGGTCGCCGTAAGCGACGGCGCCGCCTTTGCTTTCAGTGGGCGGCATGGCGTAGCGGATGGTGGCGGCACGGTCGGCATCTGGCTTGGCTGTGGCGGTGATGAGGCGGGCAATTTCGACAAGGCCTGTTTCATTTTGAATCCAAGCGACGCCGGTCTGCTTCCCAAGCCGGACAGGATGCAGCCAGTGACGGCTGGTGGGGATTTCGAGACGCCATTCCTCACCAAAGCTGTGATCCGCACCCTGAAGTCGCACGAGCAAGGCATCTCCTTCGGGCGCGGTGTAAAAGAGGTCGGTGCGGCTGTCGCCATTGAGATCGGCAGCGTGGAGTCCAGCGCTACCGCCCTCGGCGAGGGCATAGGTTTGTGGGTCCGCCCATTCACCGGCCTTCTCTTTTTGCAGCAGGAGCATGAGCCGGGTGTTGGTGAGCAGAGCGAGGTCGGTGCGACCATCCGCATTCAAATCATGGGCGATCAACACCTCGGAGTCGTCTGCGGTCGAGTCGAGTGCGAACTCGCGCTTGAGAGTCCAGCCGCCTTTGTCGTCCTGCATGCGGAGGACGAGCTTTTCTTCATCGGTGATGCAGGCGATATCAGGCTTTTTGTCGCCATTCCAGTCACCGACAACCAAAGCGAGCGCGGGATGACCGAGAACGAGCGGTTGTTTGTCGAAGCGTGAAACTTCGAGGATGGGATTCCAGCGATCTTCACGCGAGGTGCGTTCGGGATCACCAGGTTTCACGCCATCTTTGCGCTGAAGCAGGAATTCGATACGCGCACGGTCCGCATTGATGATGGCGAGGTCGGTGAGACCATCGCCATTGAAGTCGGCTGCACGCGGACTGCCTGTGGCCCAGTCGAGTTTGACGACCTCCGGTCCATCAAAGTAGAGTGGAGATGGCTTGGGCGACTCTGCTAGTGCAAGGGTTCCAACGGATAGGATCAGGGCCGAAATCGTGCGCATGGTGGGAGAAAAGAGGTGCATGGGAGGAGTGCGGCATGATGTTTCAAACCGCACTCCACAAGACGAATTCCGTCATCACTTGGCCTCCACTGGAGTGGAGAGGAAGTGCATCTGGATGGCCTCGGGATGCGAGTAGGTCGCACTCATCATCGTGCCGAAGTATTTGCCAAAGGTGGCATCGGAAGGGCGTGTTTTGGGATCTGCAAATTGGGCGAGCTTGTCGTCCGAAGAAGCTGCGGTGGTGTCGTCTCCATCACCTTTGGCCGGACCTTTTTTGCCGGGGCCTTTTTTCTTCGTGCTGGCTTTTTTGGTGGCAGCCTGCTGCTTGCTGAGAGTTTCCAATGCATTGAAGCCCATGCTCATCATGCGGCTGGTATCACTGACGCCGATGCCGCTGAATCCTTTGGGCAAGAGGGCAAGCTGACTCTGAGTGCGTGGACTCTGCCAGATGGAAGGGCCACTGGGGTCCTTCATACGACCGAGCACTTTTTTCATCGCATCCAGTGTGCCGGTGCCGATGAGAAGATACTTGCCGGTGTTGCAGTAAGCGATCTCGGGTGCGGCGGCTCCTGCGGCGCTCATCTTGAGCGAGTTGAGCTTATAGCCGAGGTATTCAGACTCGTCGAAAGCACCGAAGCCGGCGCTGCCCATCATGTTTTTGATGCCGGTAAGCGCCGTGCCCAGTTTCTCAGCGCTTTTGATTTTGAAGCCCATCACGTCACTCTGTTTCTTGTCGGCAATGTCCTGGACTTGGAAGTTTTCATCATCCAGCGAGGCAAAGAAGTCGTCGCGGAGCTTGAAGCCCGCCTGCTGCTCCATGCCACCGAGGTACATCGTGGCCATCATGCCCATCTGCGGGCTCATTTTCATCAGCATGCCCATGATGCCATCATAAATAGTAACCAAGCTCATACGAGAGACGGCACCACCCATGACGTCAGCAGCGATGAATTCAGGCATGGCCACGTCTGTGGCATTGGTGCGGATCCACGAGAGAAAGCCCGCAGGCTTGGCGGGATGCAAAATGGTCATGTCTGCGCGGCTGCGGTCATCTGCGAGGTCAAAGGTCACCGCGAGGCCCTGCAACTCATTGAGTCCGAAGGCCTCCAACATTTTCTCAGGATCAGGCTCCATCGGGTTGGGTGCGGCTTTCGACTCTTTTTTCTTCTCGGACATGGCTTCTTTAACCAGCTTCATGAATTGG
>JANOBP010000754.1:0-13640 GCA_031411715.1 Verrucomicrobiaceae bacterium
CGTGCGTGTGGATCACGCGCTCGGCGGCAAGGACGCCGAGATCAAAGAAGCCGCCGACTTCGCGCTGCACACGATCAGCATGACGCAGTATCCGGCGGGCGGTTGGAGCGCGAATTTCGACGACGCACCCACCTCGCCACCGCCTGCGGACAAGTATCCGATCAAACCCGGCAACTACCCCGCCGACTGGCCGCGCAAGTGGCCCAAGGATTTTACGGGATGCTATGTGCTCAATGACAACACGCACGCCACACTCATGAGCACGCTGCTGCTCGCCTGGCAGCTTCGTGGCGATCAAAAATACCTCGATGCGGTGAAGCGCGGCGGCGATTTCCTCGTCACCGCGCAGATGCCCGATCCGCAGCCCGCCTGGGGCCAGCAATACAACGCCGAGATGCAGCCCGTGTGGAGCCGCCAGTTCGAGCCCACCGCCATCAGCGGCCGCGAAAGCCAGGCCGCCATGTGGGGGCTGCTGAAGCTCGCCGCCGCCACCGGCGACAAAAAATACCTCCCGCCCGTCGCCAAAGCCATCACCTACCTCCGCACCGTGCTCCTGCCCGGCAACCAGCTCGCCCGCTTCTACGAACTCAACACCAACAAGCCCCTCTACTTCGAACGCGGCCCCGGCGGCAAAGGCTTCGAGCTGACTTACTCAGACAAAAAAGCCTCCTCCAACTACGGCTGGGTCTGGGACAGCGAACTCGATGCCCTGCAAGCCACCGGCAGCCAGATCGCCCGAGGTGAAAAAGTCACCTTCCCCCGCACCGAAAAAGAGCGCTGGTCCTCCCCGCCCACCGACGCCGACATCGCCACCATTTTAAAAGAACAAAAGCCAGACGGCTCTTGGAGTGCTACGGATGACGAACGCGGTGTGATGCGTGACGCGAACGGCAAAAAGCAAAAGCCCGCCGGTGGCGTGATCTACAGCCTCGACTTCACACAGAACGTGAAAGCCCTCAGCGTCTGGCTGAAAGCGAAAGGAGGCGTGAAATGAGAACATTCCCAAATCTCCGGCAAAAATATGTGCGGCAAAAAAATTACGCTCATATTTTGCCACACATATTTTTGCCATTGCTTCTGGGCTTCACTGTTCTGAATGCCGCCGAGAAATACGAAAACCCCACGCCTTGGTCCTACCAGCGCATCTTCCGGCATCCGATTCCCGTCACCAAAGACGCCGCATGGCCGAAAGACGACCTCGACCGCTTCATCCTCGCGCGACTCGAAAAAGAAAACCTCCGCCCCATCGGCGATGCATCGCGTGCCATCCTCATCCGGCGTGCGTCTTTTGATCTGCGCGGCCTGCCGCCTTCTCAAGCCGAGATCGACGGCTTCCTGCGCGATCCCTCTCCCGATGACGCTGCCTTCGCCAAAGTCGTGGACGCCTTCCTCCAATCCGAACGCTTCGGCGAACGCTGGGCGCGGCATTGGCTCGATGTCGTTCGTTATGCCGACAGCGTGGGCCGCGTGTGGAATGCGCCCTTCCTTTATGCCGCGCGATATCGCGATTGGGTCATCGATTCGCTCAACGCTGACAAGCCCTACAACCGCTTCGTCGCCGAGCAGATCGCAGGAGATCTGATTCCTGCGAAGACCGTGCTCCAGCGCCGCGATCAGATCGTCGGCACCGGCATGTTGGCGCTCGGCAGCATGAACGTCCAGGAGGGCAACTACGAGCAGTACATCCTCGATCAGGTCGATGACCAGATCGACGTCGTCTCCCGCGCCTTCCTCGGCATCACCATCGCCTGCGCGCGCTGTCACGATCACAAAACAGAACCGGTGAGTCAAAAGGACTACTATGCGCTCGCGGGCATCTTTTATAGCAGCCGCACGCTCAGCGGCACGCCGAACCGCAACGACGAGGCCCGGGGCGGTTACGTCAGTCCGGAGGCGCTCGTGGATCTGCCCACCGCGCTCGATGAACCCGTCGGCCCGCCCACCAAGCTGCCTGCGGGCCTGCATTCGATGGATGACCTCCGCGAACTCGGCAATCCCAAGGAAACCATCCGCTACGATCACGATCCGCACTTCTGCATGGGCGTCATCGAGGGCGAGATCAAAGACTGCGAACTCGCCGTCGGTGGCGATCCCTTTGAGCGCGAAGCCGCGCCGGATCGCGGCAAAATGAAAATGCCCGCGCTGCCGCCGATGCCCGTCATTCCGCCAAAATCATCGGGCCGCATGGAACTCGCGCAATGGATGACGCAACCCACGCACCCGCTCACCTCCCGCGTCATGGTGAACCGCCTGTGGCAGCATCTTTTCGGCGAAGGCCTCGTGCGCACGCCCGATGACTTCGGCATCACCGGCGCTGATCCCACTCATCCCGAGTTGCTCGACCACCTCGCCATCCGATTCGTCGAAGGCGGCTGGAGCATCAAACGCATGATCAGGGCGATGATGTTGAGTAGAACGTATCGGCTGGCGTCCACGAATGCGGAACTCGGAATGCGGAGTGCGGAATCCAAATCCGGCACCTCCTCCGCGTCAGCGCCTTCCATTCCGCATTCCGCATTCCACACTCCGAATTCCCCCGAGCATCCCGACGCCGGAAACAAACTCCGCTGGCGGCAGAACCCCAAGCGCCTCGAACTCGAACCCCTGCGCGACACGCTCCTGCAACTCGCCGGAAAACTCACCTTCGACCGCCCCGAAGGCATCCAAGTCGCCGGCACCGGCGGCAAAGGTCGTCACGGAGTCACGCGCGGCCTGCTCAGTGTCGAAGACCCGTATCGCACCATCTTTCTCCCCGTCGTCCGCGACAACATCCCCGAACTCTTCAGCACCTTCGACTTCCCCGGCCCCACCCAAATCAAAGGCCAGCGCGATGTCACCACCGTCGCCCCGCAGGCCCTCTTTTTCATGAACAACCCGCTCGTCGAGGAACTCGCCTCTCAAATCGCCGACAAAGCCGGAAAAGACACGAAAACCATCTACAAGCTCATTTTGGGCCGCGATCCCACCTCCGAAGAGATCACCGACGCACGCGATTTGGACGACCAAACACTTGTGCAGGCACTGTTGGGCACGGCGGAGTTTCGATATGTTTTCTAAAGCCATGATCAAAGCCCTTCTGCTTTTTATCGGCCTGATCACAGCGATGCTTGTGACAGCCTACCAGACTTGCGGAGACCTTGGTTTCAGAGCGATCGTAGGCATTTCCATTGTTTGGATTGGTGGCCCGCTGCTACTGCTCACGACATTGGTCGGCTTTTATCGAACCAAGAAACACGGCTGGCACGCATGGCGTCCGGCAAGCTGGATACTTGCCACCATTCTGGTTTCCTTCGTGACTCAGGATCTCAGCAAACGTGTGCTTTACTGGGAGATAGAACGCGCACATGCCTATCCAGCTTTAATCGAGACCGAGCTTCAGCAATTTCGTCAATCTGAAGGCAGGTATCCAAATACACTCGAAGACCTCGCCCCTAAATCACTTCCACCACGGCTCATTCTATACTCGGTTGATCAAGGTGAATACACCTTCAGCACTGCATCATACGAATTCTTTGGCGGCGAGGATTATGACCGAAAAACAAAAAGCTGGAACTCCAGAGACTGATTTATGACCACACGCCGCCACATCCTCCAATCCACCAGCGCTGGTTTCGGCTGGCTGGCTTTCAACGCGCTGCATCAGCAATGGGCGAATGCCGCCGCGCCGCCGAAGACGATCAATCCGCTCGCGCCGAAGCCACCGCACTTTGCGCCGAAGGCGAAGCGGGTGATCTTCATGTTCATGCAGGGCGGGCCGAGCCATCTGGACACGTTTGATTACAAACCAGAACTCGCGAAGGCCGAGGAGCAGAAGATTCAGAAGTACATGGGCTCGGCGTTTGAGTTCAAGCCGCGCGGCAAGAGCGGCATTATGATTTCGGATGCCTTCCCCGAGCTTTCCAAGCACGCGGACGATCTCTGCCTGCTCAACGGCATGCAGACACGCACGAACGCGCACCAGATGGCCACCGTGGCGTTGCACATCGGCAGCGAGACCTTTGTGCGGCCTTCGATGGGCGCGTGGATCGTGTATGGTCTCGGCACCGAAGCGGAGGACTTGCCCGGTTTTGTCACGATCAATCCCGTGGCCGACACCGGCGGCGCGATGAACTATGGCTCAGCCTTCCTGCCCGCCAGTTTCCAAGGCACACGGCTCAGCAGCGGCGGTGGTGGCGTTCCCGATCTCTCGAATGGCCGCCTCAGCGATGCGCAGCAGCGGAAGCAGATCGAATTCATCCAAAAAGCCAACCGCCGCCTCCTCTCGGGCGATCCGGGCAATCCCGAACTCGAAGGTGTCATTCAGAGCTACGAACTCGCCTACAAAATGCAGACCAGCGTTCCCGACGTGCTCGATCTCGATAAAGAACCGCAGCACATCCGCGACATGTACGGCCTCGACGATGGCGACACGGAACGCTTCGGCACGCAATGCCTCATGGCCCGCCGCATGGCCGAGAAAGGCGTGCGCTTTATCCAGCTCACCAGCACAGGCTGGGACCATCATCAGCAACTTCGCGAAGGCATCACGCGCCAGGCCACAAGCATCGACAAACCCATCGCCGGACTCATCGCCGACCTGAAGCAGCGCGACATGCTCAAAGACACCCTCATCCTCTGGGGCGGCGAATTCGGTCGCGGCAGCGGTTACGACAACGAGCCCTACAATGGCCGCGGCCACAACGGCCGCGGCTACACCATGTGGATGGCCGGCGGCGGCGTGAAAGGCGGTTTTACGTATGGCAGCACCAACGCCATGGGCGACACCGCTGAGACGGGCATCATCACCACGCATGATCTGCATGCGACGGTGCTCCATCTGCTCGGCATCAATCACGAGCGTCTCACGTATCGCTACGCAGGCCGCAATTTCCGCCTCACGGATGTGGAAGGCGTGGTGGCGAAGGATATCCTTGCGTGAAGAGGGCTGTCGAGACAGTTGGCGCGTGATAGGAGCGTTAACTGCATCATGAAATCAACTGCCTTGTTCGCTTGTCTCTTTATCACGGTCATTTCGGCTGCAGCGGATGATTGGACCCTCTGGTCGCCGCGTGAGGAGGCTAGGCCGGTGGCGGCGCGGAGTGAGAAGGGCGGGCATGATGGCAAAGGTGCGTTGGTTTTAGAAACTGGGGCAGGAGAGCAGTGGATCGGCTGCTGGCAACGGCCGCTGCCGGTGATTGGTGGGAAGCATTACGAGTTCTCGGCATGGCGGAAGTTTAGTGCGATGGAGACGCCGCGACGCAGTGTGTATGCTCGGGTGATTTGGCAGGATGAGAATGGCAAACCGGTGACATGGGAGGAGCCGGCGAAGCAAGGTTATGCCAAGGGAACGGTGCCGCGTGCTGAGCCGGAGTATCCGCGTGATCCAATTGGAGAGGCAAGCAAGTGGGCACGATTCGAGGATACGCTACGCGCTCCTGTGAAGGCGAAGCAGGCAAAGATCGAGCTCTACCTGCAATGGGCGGCCAACGCGCGGGTGGAATGGAGCGATGTGGCACTCACAGAAGTCGCCGCGCCACCATCGAGGAAGGTGAAACTGGCCACGATCCATCTGCAACCTCGTGAGGGGAAGAATCCAAGCGATAAGCCGCCGCAGTTTGCCGCCTTGATTGCTGAAGCAGGCAAGCAGAAGGCAGATCTGGTGGTATTGCCGGAAACGCTGACCTACTACGGCACGGGCAAGAAGATGGATGAATGCGCGGAGACGATTCCAGGGCCGAGCACGGAGTATTTTGGCAAACTGGCCAAGCAGCATGATCTCTACATCGTCGCGGGTCTCGTGGAGCGTGATGGGAAGGCGATTTACAACACTTCCGCTCTGCTAGGACCTGATGGCGCGCTGGTGGGCAAGTATCGCAAGGTGACGCTGCCGCGCAGCGAGATCGAGGCAGGTGTGACGCCCGGTCATGAGTATCCGGTGTTTGATACGCGCTTCGGGAAAGTGGGCATGATGATCTGCTACGACGGCTTTTTCCCGGAAGTGGCTCGTGCGTTGACAGTGCAAGGTGCTGAGGTGATCGCGTGGCCAGTGTGGGGCTGCAATCCGATGCTGGCACAGGCGCGTGCGTGTGAAAACCACGTCTATGTCGTGAGCAGCACCTACACCGATGAGCGGCAGCACCAGTGGATGATCTCAGGCATCTTTGACCACTTCGGCGATGTGCTAGCCAAGGCGACTGAGTGGGGCACACTGGCAATTACGGAAGTGGATCTCAATGAGCATGCGCATTGGAATAGTCTTGGTGACTTTAAAGCACAGATTCCGAGTCACCGACCTGTGGCGTTGAAGGAGTGAGTTGATGTCTATTATCCTCGCATCTGACTTCACCGGGATCTTTGAAAGGATGATCTGGTATGGCGTGCATGGGTTTTACGGGCTCATGCTACTGATCACATTCATCGGTAGCGTTGGTCGTGGATATAGCCGTGTGACCGATGATTTGACTCACGCGTTGGTGTGGGGCGGCATCGCGCTACTCTTTGCCTCTGGGCTGTTGGCTTGGCGGCTGCTTGATCAAAGGAATCCCGATTGGATGACATGTGTCTGGCATGCGGCGGCTTCGGCGGGGATGTGGGCTGCGGCTGTGTTGATGCGGTGGCGGCAACGCAGGCTGTAAGGATCAGTCGGTTTCAAGCACTCCCATGCCATTCAATCGCTCCAGGATGGATTGACGATTGATGAACCAGGATTTTTGATTTTTGAAGTGGAGGCAATGCGCACTCTTCATGGTGCGGGTTTTTCAATGACGAAGTCGTAGCTGCGGTCGGGCATGGTGCAGGTGACTTGGAGTTCGGTGGAGAAGTCGCGGCTGCGGATGGTTTTGCCATCTGGGAGGATTTGAAGGAGGCGCATCCAGCCATTGCCGCCGTTCACGTCTTTTTGGTAATCGACGACGATGCCGTGGACGTTGTGGCCGTCGGCGGCTTTGTCTTCACGGTGGCTGGTGTAGCAGGCATGGCCGCAGATCACGGCGGCGATGTTGGGGTGCTGGGAGGCGAGTTTCGTCCAGATGCCCGTGCCCATGTTCACATCGGGTGGATTGGTGGCGTCGGGTGTGCCGGGCTTGGGTTTCTGACTGAAGGTGGCGGTGGAGGCAATGATGGCGTTTTGTTTGGGCTCGATATAAGCGTGCGTGATCAGGATGACGGTGTGGTCACGATGCGCGGCGGCGATTTGACCTGCCCAGCGCAGGACATCGTCACGCGGGCCGAACTCAAGCGCGATGACGAGCCACTTGCGGCCACCCGCTTCGAACTGATGGAAGTGGTTGTCGGTTTTTTCGGGCTGCTTGTCATACACGCCGCCGAATGTCGGCATGGCTTTGAAAAGAGAGACGGGAAAGTACGTGGAGAATGGCGAGCGGTGCGCGACGATCTGCAAGCGACCGCCGTAGTCGTGATTTCCCGGTGCGAGTGTGTAGGGAACGAGGCCGTCGAGGCGCTTGAAGGCAGCGCGTGCGACCTCCCACTCCACATCGGCTGCGGTCTCAGTGACGTCGCCCATCTGCATCACGAAACGGATGTCGTACTTCTTGATGTTGTCAGCAATCCACTGCGTGTGGCGATGGAAGATGTCGGGGTATTTTTGCGCGTAGAACTGTGTGTCAGGAACAACGGCAATGGTGAAGGCACCGGGCTCAGCCACAGGGGAGCCAGGTGTGGTGGCGAGTGTGGCGGGTTCGCCGCCGATAGGCGCGGGTTTTTTCTCTGTGGGTGTCTGCGCTGCGATTGTGTGAAGGCCGAGCAGCGCTAGCGCGGTGGTGATGAGGCGAGTGGACATGCAGAGACTATAACGATGAGGAAGGCACCTTTTCTCCCGCATCTCTCTCTTGCCAGTTTCCACGCCGCTCGGCATACTCCAAGCATGACCACACTGTCCGTGAAACTCCCTGACAAGCTGGCGGCCGCTGTGGAGCGGGCGGCGAAGGCTCGGCGCAAGACGCGCACGGCCTTTGTCCGTGAGACGCTGGCTGAAAAGACCGCCACACCACGTCCGCAGCAGGGTGCCAGCCTGCTGGAACGCACGAAGAACCTCTGTGGCATCGCCTCCAGCGGACTGGGAGACCTTTCCACCGATCCTCGTTACCTCGACGACTTCGCTCAATGAACGAGGTGGTCATCACGGATGCCGGGCCGCTGGTGGCCTACCTGGACCGGAGTGATGCCCACCACGCTTGGGCGCGTGATCAGATGGCGCGGCTGACCGAGCCGCTGCTCACCTGTGAGGCCGTGATGGCGGAGGCGTGGCATCTGCTGCGCCGTGGCAGGATCGACCCCGACCACTTGCTGGCGCTGGTGCAGCAGGGCGCGCTGATCGCGGCCTTTGACTTCATGATGGAGTCGGTGGCCCTCCGCGCGCAGATCCATCGTTATCGCAGTGTGCCGATGTCGCTGGCCGATGCATGCCTGGTTCGCATGAGCGAGCAGCATGAGGTAGGTCTGCCGAGTTTTCACCGTAGATTCCGACTTCACCATCTACCGCCGCCACAGCAAGAAAACGATTCCGCTGCTGGCACCGTTTGCAGCGTGAACGGCACGGCTTTCAAGCGAGTATCTGTCCAGCTATCGCCACTGTGGACACAAACTCCTGCACCTGCATGGCTGGGTCATGCGCGGCAAAGCAGGATGGAGCGATCATGGTGGAATTGATGACGCGCTGCTGCTGGCTGTCCGGTTTCGGGATCACGGCTCCATGCATCACCCCCGCCGTCGCGCCGTGCGTGCCGGGCGCGGCGGAGCTGTTGTTGATGATCACGATGCGAGGCTGGATTTCCTGCCAGTCTGTGACGGTGGTGATGCAGTCGTGGAGCTTCTCCAGGCCGGAACTGAACATGGGATTGTGCTGCTGGAGAAACTCCGCCGGTGTCATGCCGAGATCCTGCGCAGAGCGGCTGTAATCGGCGATTTGAAACTCGCTGCGGACTTGAGTGGGTTCATAGCCCAACATGAGAAATGACCGATCTGGTCCACCATCGAGATGCAGCTTGGTGCTGTTCTGCTGATCAAAGCGGCCCAACGAGAGATATTCGAGCGATTCACTCCAGCGCGACTGATGTAGCATCGAAAGCTGCTGCTTCAGCTCCACCATCGTGTGTCGCAGTTCATGAGAAGCCACGGTGCCTGGCAGGACCAGAATCATGAACCCCGGCTGGCTTAGATCAGTGCGGAAGACCTTTTCAAACACTGTCTTCGCCGCAGTTGCCATGTCGGCGGCTTCCAAGCGCAGCGTGTGGGATATGGGCGGATGCAAACTCATCCAAGTATGAAGTCGTGTGCGAAGGCAATCATCAAGCCGCATTTCTCACGCTGCGGAACCTCTCGTTTATGCGGCGAGAATGGCCGGATCCCAATCTTTCCAGACGGCATCGAGGCCGCGCTGTTGGAGCATTAGGGCGACTTCTTGCGGGCTGCGGCTGTCAGCGATGCCAAACTGGCCTTCGGCTCGGTTTGAATCGGCTTTGGTGTCGATTTCCACACGACGTCCGCGCACGGTGAGGTGCAGATCATCACTTCCAGCGCCTGTGTAGCCGCCTGGCTCGGTGTGGCTGCCCGCGCTCATGACGGGGATGCCCAGAGGCGCTAGCGCGTCGCGCAGCGGTGCGGACTCCCGTGTGCTGAGGATGATGCCGACTTCTGGAAAGGTGATGCGGAAGGCGCAGATGGTCTGCACGAGCGCCCAGTCAGGAAAGTCGGTCATGGGCGTGAAACCACCCGCCGCAGGCCGCAGGCGCGGGAAGGCGACGGTGAAGCTGGCCTTCCAGCAGTGCTTATAAAGATGCTCGAGATGTGCGGCGAGGCGCAGGGCCTCCAAACGCCAGTCGCTGAGGCCGAAGAGCGCGCCGATGCCGATGCGGCGGAAGCCACCGGCGTAGCCACGCTCTGGACATGCGAGCCGCCAGTCGAAGTCACGCTTGGGGCCTGCGGTGTGCATGGTGGCGTAGATCTCGCGGTCGTAGGTCTCTTGATAAACCACCAGGCCTTCCGCGCCGGCTTTGACCATGGTTTCATACTCAGGTGCTTCCATGGGGCCGACTTCGATGCCGATGGTGGGCACGAGGTCACGCAGTGCGCGGATGCATTCCTCCAAGTAACCATCGCTAACAAAGCGCGGGTGCTCACCGGCGACGAGGAGGATGTTGCGGAAGCCTTGATCGAGCAGATGGCGAGCCTCGGCGATGACCTGGTCAATGGTGAGCGTGACGCGGAGAATGGCGTTGTTGTCACGCGAGAAGCCGCAGTATGAGCAGTTGTTCACGCACTCATTGGAAACATACAGCGGTGCAAAGAGTCGCATGGTGCGGCCAAAGTTCCGCCGGGTGAGTTGGCGTGACTCCCGCGCCATGGCCTCGATCTGCGCAGGTGCCTTGGGCTCGAGCAGCGCCGCAAAGCGCTCCATGAGCGGCGATTTGCGCGTGGGGAGTGCGTCGAGCGTGGGAATGAAGGTGGTGGGCATGTGGTTTACAGTTTGGTTAATCCGCAATCCGCGTTCCGCAATGCAACTTGTGGCTCAGAGAACGTTCAAACCGGCACGCTCCGCGAGAATTTTCTGATCAGCATCAAAGCTCAAGAAGGCATCCACCTTTGCATCAATGGCGATGGCGACATGAAAGAGGTCCATGCCCCGAATGGGCAGGTGCAGGCCAAGTTTGGCGCTTAACTCACAGGCGACGCGGATGGTGTCCCGCCAGTCGAATTCAACGTGGGACCAGTAGCCGAGACGCACTTCTTGCTCCAGGAGCCGGATCATGCGGCGCGCATCACCTTCGGCGACTACACCAGCGCGTTCTGCCTGACGGAATGTGTTGAAAACTTCCACTCGATGCCACGGTGTCCAAATGACATCCGGGGCTGGTAATCGGTCGAAAACCGTGACTGCCTTGCGGTGGTGCCTGTCGGTGCGGCACTTGTAGGCGAGCCACCAGGAAGTGTCCGCATAGACACTCATTTTTTCAGGCTCCGAATGAACTTCACACCGTCAAATTTCGGCGCAAGGACATCTCCGACAGCCCGCTGCTCAGCCAGAGCGCGAGTCATGCGTGGCCGGATGGGTTTTACGACTGTGTTTGGAGTTTTGGCTGTTGAGGAAGTCTTCATGTGCTGATGCTAACGGATGTTCGGAGGCAAGGCAATCCGCAATCATCCGACATACTGCGTGATGAAGACCTCGTTGCCTTCGGGGTCGCGGAAGATGCCGAGGAGGATGGGCTCGCCTTCACGCTGGGTGGGGGCTTGGAGGATGGTGGCACCGGCTTGTTCGATCTTGGCGGTGAGGTCGAAAACGTCGGCGTATTGAAAGCTCAAGCCCGTGGCATTGCGGGAGCCGTCGTGGCCGCCGTGCAGGGCGATGATGGCATCGCCGTGGCGGAGTTCGGTCCAGAAGTCGCTAACGAAGATCTCCTCGAGGCCAATGACATCGCGATAGAAGGCGACGGCGCGCTTCATGTTGGCGGCAAGGAGCATGAACTTAACTTTTTCGGGTTTCATGGAGGTAAAAAGGGGCGGCGGGTTAGCAGTCGTGTCTTATAGCAGGTGCGCGCATGGTCATCTCGGTTTCTTGGTGATGAAGCGGTCCATGATGTCCTGCACGGCCGTTGCATGCTCCGTTTCAAAGCGCTTCAGCAGCCGCAGAGCCAGACCGGACAGCAGCAGCGCAAACACACCGAAGCCAGTGATCACTCCAGGGCCAAACCACAGCAGATCGGCGTCATCCAAGAGCATTTCGTCCGGTGTTTTCGTATCGTAGAAGACCGGCATTTGGGTTCCCAGCTCCCATTTGCGATGATTGAGCGGCCTGGGTGACTTTGCGCGATGACGGATGCCGCTGGCGTCTTGAAACTCCACGATGGCCGAGTAGCTGCTGCTCCGGGTGCTGAAGCCGTTGGACCCCCTGCTGTTACTGGTCGTCACCTCCCAGTCCACCAAAGTGGCCTGGGCTTTCTCCGCACGGCTGACAAACCACAGTGTGCTCGACGCCCACAGCAGTCCGACTGCGGTGATGAGCGCGCCACCCCAGACGAACGCCCTGGCGATTCGTTGGGAGTTCCATTTTTGCGGTGTCGCAGCGGTCATGCAGCGAGTACAGCCAAATCCACGCAACCGGCAAGCGAACAGACGAGCATGGCTGCGTCGCGGAGTGCATTTTGGCGCAGGGACGCGCTAGGCAGAGATCGTGGTTTGGGCTAGATAGAGAGGCTTGAATGCTTTTCGACTCCTCCTGGCCTTGTTGTTGGTCCTTCACTTCACTGCGTGCCGTCGCGGTGAGGAATCCCGTTTCACCCGAGTGGCCGCCGTTCTCATAGAGGGGCGGGAGAATTCCGCGCTGGCGGGTGCGGCGATTGGGTTTTGCCTGATCGATGGCAAAGGTGTGGTGGTGATGGATGAGAAGGCAAAGACGGCGTTCATTCCGGCGTCGAGTTTGAAGACGGTGACGACGGCGACGGCGCTGGAGGTGCTGGGCGCTGACTTTCGCTTCATCACGGAGCTGAAAGCGACGGTGGCGATGAAGAACGGGGTGATCGACGGTGATGTGGTGATCGTGGGTGGTGGCGATCCGATGCTGAGTGAGGCTGATTTGCAGCGGTGGGCTGAGGAGCTGCGAAAGCGTGGGCTGAGGCGGATCACGGGCCGTGTGCGCGGTGATGGCGGTTTTTTTCGCGGCAGCATCTACGGCGACTTTTGGAACTGGGGTGACATTGGCAATGGTTACGGCAGCGGTGTCAGTGGGCTGAATCTTGGGCACAATCGATTCACCGCACAATTTGATGCCGGAAAAGCTGTCGGTGAACCAGCGCGCTTCATAGGAGCCTTCCCAGAGTTGCCCGGCGTGGCGTGGCGCAATGAGGTGCTGACCGGTGAAACTGGCTCGGGTGATGGCGTGGTGATCCATGGGGGCGAGCGCGCTACTGTGATGCATCTGCGCGGCACGGTGCCATTGGGGGCCAAGTCGTTCAAAGTTACCGGAGCGGTGCCTGACCCGGTGGCTTTTGCTGCGAGCCGATTTCAAAACCTCCTGAAGGTCGAATGTGATGGCGAGGACCTTGGCAGGGCACCTGCAGGCCATTTGCTGCTCAAACATGAGTCGCCGCCGCTGCTGGAGATCATCACGAGTATTCATGCATCCTCCGACAATCATGAGACGGAGTGTGTCTTCCGCATGTTGGGCGTTAAGGCGGGCAAAGCGCCGGCGGAGGTGATTCGGGAGCACTGGAAGGCCCGTGGGCTTGAGTTCAGTGGCTTGCGTATGGAGGACGGCTGTGGGCTGGCGCGTGCGGATTTCATCCGGCCGCTGGATTTGGCGCGGTTGCAGTTTTTTGCTGGTAGTGGGCCACAAGGGGCGATTTACAAGGCCTCGCTGCTTTCCGAGGGCGGTTTGAAATGGAAAGGCGGCGCGATGTCGGGCGTGCGGACTTACACGGGCTTTGTGACGGGCAAGTCGGGCGAGGAGTTTTGCTTCGCCTTCATGGTGAATCACTTCACGGATGCCAGCGCGGTTGCGGAACTGCGACAACAGATCACGGAGGCGATGTTGAGGCTGTGAGGTTCTCGGTTCACAGATTGTTTGCCAGCATGAAGAGGTGGAAATATATCGTGAACACCGGCTGACTGGCGTTAAACTACCGCTATGACACTTGTATTGCCCGACG
>JANOBP010000755.1:0-5477 GCA_031411715.1 Verrucomicrobiaceae bacterium
TGCTGTTGTCTTCAACCGTCGTGGCAACTGGGATGAGGCCAAGGCCAAGCAGTTTGACGCCTTCCTGGCACGCGGCGGCGGCGTGACCTTCATCCACTGGTCACTCGCTGGTGGTGAGAAAGAGCCGACAGCCAGTCTGGCCCAGCGCCTTGGCTTGGCTTCACAAACAGGGATCACCAAATATCGCCATGGCATGGTGGACCTCACCTTTGACTCAGCGGCTGCTCATCCGATCTCACGCGGCTTCAAACAGGTGACTTTCAATGACGAAATGTATTGGAATCTAGTCCCCGCGGCGCAAACGCCGCTGAAGCTCCTGGCAACGGCTGCGGAAGCGGGCGAGCAGCATCCCCACGCCTGGATACAAGAACCGCCAAGCGGAGGACGCATCTTTGTCACCCTCGGCGGACACTACAGCAGTGTCTTTGACGACGCTCTCTTTCGCATCCTGCTGCTGCGCGGCATCGCGTGGACGGCTAATCAGCCCATCGATCGCTTTAACAATCTGATTGAGGCAGGTCTTGAGCCATGATGAAGCTATACTGATGAGCCGCCCCAATCGAAATGATTAACTCACTGGAGTGAGCACCACTTTTTGCACATCCAGCACAGCGGACTTCACCTTGTTCACTGGATCAATAATGAGACGCTGTTTACCCGCTTCTTTGATCTCGATCTCGCCGACCTTGACCTCTTTCCACTTCTGAAAGCCGCCGGTGTCCTGGGTTTTAAATTTGAGCTCCTGACCGTCATGCTTCACTGCCACCTCGCTGCCCTCATTGCCACCGCCACAACCGTGAAACACACTGACCCTATATTTGCCGGGCTTGATCACGTCGAACTCCCACTCAGCCATGTCATCCGCGCTCGTCCAGTAGCCAAGGCAGTTTTTTTCGGCCTTCGGCTCATAGCGCATGTTCTCAGACCAAGTCGTTGCGGTCTTAGCTTCCAGGGTGATGCCACCTTTTGCTGACTGTTTGGGCAATGGGCCTTCTGGCGCTGGAACGAAGGATAACTCAATAACTTCAAGGGCTGCCTCGGCACCGCTAGCAGGTGCAAAGAGCGAGAATGAAACCTCACCCGGCTTCTCGATGTAGATCTCTCCGAGGTAATACTTGGTGGGCTTTGGCGATGCGCGGAGGGTGTTTTTGAGAGCATTCGTTCCCAATTTAAATTGCGACTGAAGAGTGGCGAATTTCATCGTGTAGGTCAGCCACACGGCATAGCGTCCCCAGCGCTGCGCTTTGTAGGGCTTCCAGTCCCATTGCTCCCAATGAGCACGCGGATCATGCACCACATCTTGTTTCCCAAAAACGATCACGCCACGCTTAGGTTGGTCAGCACGCTCGACTGGCTGATTGCTGCCAAAGCCGCCCACATCGACCACATTCTCAGCATTTTTAAACAAAGCGGCTGTCGGATCTGGTGTCGGCTCGGCGGGCTTTGTCTCCGCTGACTCAGGTTTCGTTTCTGGCTTGGTCGTATCCTGTGCATGAGCATAGGAAGTCAAAACGAGTGCGGAAGCAAAGGTGAGGATCGTTGTGGTCTTCATGGGAATTAGGGCCGCATCATGGCGGAGCAGAGCGTTTGCGGCAAGCACATTGCCGTGTAGTTCTGGCCCCATATGAAATTAACCTCCTGGAACGTCAATGGCATCCGCGCATCTCTCAATAAAGGCCTTCGTGAATACATGACCGAGAGCAATGCCGACGTCATCTGCCTTCAGGAAACCAAAGCACAGGAGGAGCAGGTCGATTTAAGCTGGTTCAGTGGCTACACGGCCGTTTGGCACAGCGCGGTCAAAAAAGGCTACTCCGGCACACTCATCCTCAGCCGCGTGCCCTTCAAGACGACCACGCTCGGTCTCGGCATCGATGAACATGACCGTGAAGGCCGCCTGATCACTGTCGAGTTCCCCGACTTCCATCTCGTCAACGTGTACACGCCCAATTCACAAGCCGAGCTCGCACGCCTGAGTTATCGCCTCCAGTGGGACGACGCCTACCGCGCACACCTGAAGAAGCTGGAAAAAAGCAAGCCTGTCCTCGCCTGCGGGGATCTCAACTGCGCTCATCAGGAGATCGACCTCGCCAATCCGAGGTCGAATCGTTTCAATCCCGGTTTCAGTGACGAAGAACGCGCCAGCCTGTCCAAGCACCTCGACGCTGGCTTCCTCGACGTCTTCCGCCAATTCGATCCCACGCCACACCACTACACATGGTGGACTCAACGTACACCGGATGCTCGCGCCAAGAACATCGGCTGGCGCTTGGATTACTGGCTTGCATCGGAGAATCTGAAGCCCGCGCTCAAGTCATGCACGATCCGAGATGATGTGCACGGGAGTGATCATTGCCCGGTGGAGTTGGTGCTGGGGTGAAAAGAAAATGCTTGTCCCAGCAAATCGGAAACCCGCTTGCCGAATGGGTCTGTTTCTGATTGCATCTGCGCCATGAACCCGCCGAATGACTCTCTTTCCCGCCGCGATGCTCTCAAAGCCACCATCGCCTCTGTTGGCCTCAGTGCGCTGGCCTTTGAGCCTGCGCGTGCCGCTCCTGTGGCAGCGCCGGATGTGCGACGCGGTTCGACGAAGAAATATGACATGCTCAAGTCCATCAATCTTTGGGCCTTTCCGTATCCTGAGCGCATGACGCTGCGTGAGTGCCTGCAGCTCGCGAAAGACGCTGGATTCGATGGCATCGAGCTGAACTACGACCTCGATAACGACCTTTCACCGAAACACGGCACGGCGGATTACGTCAAGATCCGCAAAATGGCCGACGAGATCGGCATTCAGATCAGCGGGCTATGCTCCTTCCTCTTTTGGCCGTATCCACTGACGAGCAATGACCCCGCCAAACGAGCGCAGGGTATGGAACTCGCCGGCAAGATCGCGCAATGCGCGCATGACCTTGGTGTGGAAAATGTGCTCGTTGTTCCCGGTGCGGTGCACATTCCATGGCGCACGGATCACGAGCCGGTGGCGAATGATGTGTGCGATGCGCGGGCGAAGGAGGCCATCGGCCAGCTCGCGAAGCAGGCGGAGAAACTCAAAGTCTGCCTCAACATCGAAAACATCTTCTTCAACGGCTACCTCATGACTCCGATGGAGATGAACGCCTTTGTGGACGGCATCGGTAGCGACCATGTGCGTGTGCACTTCGACACGGGAAACATCAGCATGTTCCAGTTCCCCGAGCATTGGGCCAAAGTGCTCGGCAACCGCACGAAGAACGTCCACTTGAAGGAGTTCACCAAAAAAGGTACCGACTTCAGTCTCGAAACCTTCCGCCCGCTGCTAGATGGCACCACGAACTGGCCTGCGGTGACCGATGCGCTCGCCGACACCGGCTACAAAGGATTCCTGACCTTCGAATACTTCCATCCGTATGCGCATTACCCCGAGGCGTTGATCTGGCAGACCTCCGATTCGCTAGATCGCATTCTTGGAAGGAAATCATGAGCACAGCTGACAATATCAAGATTATCATTCTCGCCTGGGTTCTACCCTTGGTTCTTGTCATGATTGTTCAAATCTTCACGCCAGATCCTTATCGATCACGTGGGTCCTTTCCATCGGCAGAGTTCAAGCCAAGTGAGATCACAACTGCGAACAAGAAAGAGAGGAGGGGCGCTGATTATTTCGAACTTTGGCTCCACAACCCAAATGGTGAAAAGTATTTTCATCGTGATCCAAGTCCTGAACCTATTTCAGAACTGTGGGCTAAAATTCCTGCCTCAACTGAACTGAAAGTGATTTATACGCCAACAATCGACGGGAATGTGCTGATGGAGATTTCCAGAGATGAACCCAAGGCTGAGCCTCTCTTGTCATTTGAGAAAGTGATGGGTGAGTATGCTTCGCGACGAAGGGTGGTGTATGTGGTGGCTGGCTCTTGGTTCCTGCTAGGCACTCTCTTTTATTATGCTTTGAGGCGAGTGAAATTGCCTAGTTCCTCCATTAGCTGATCATTTTTCCAAACTCTGATCGACTAGCCATTATGACTTGGGAAACGCTCTCGCTTCTATTCCTCGCTGGACTCAGCGCGGGTTTTATCGACGCGATTGCCGGTGGTGGTGGATTGATCTCGGTGCCGGCGCTGCTGTGGGCGGGATTGACGCCACAGATGGCGTTGGGGACAAACAAGATGCAGTCCACCTGGGGCACGCTGATGGCCGTGCGGAAGTATGCGAAGGCGGGACTCGTGAAGTGGGCCGACGTGCGACTGACGGTGCTCATCACGTTTGTGTTTGCCTGTCTCGGTGCATGGGTGGTCACGCTGGTGAGCAATGCGGTGTTGAAGCTGATCGTGCCGTGGATGCTGCTCGGCATTGCGGTTTATGTGCTGCTGAGTCCGGGTCTTGGAAAGACAGCGGTGAAGGCGAGATTGAGCCTTGTGGCCTTCGCTTGTCTCGCAGGCAGTGTGCTTGGCTTCTATGACGGTTTCTTTGGACCTGGAACGGGCACGTTTTGGGCGATGGCCTGCATCTCGCTGCTCGGACTGGAACTGACGCGTGCTACCGCCTATACCAAGGTGGCCAATCTGACGAGCAACATTGCCTCGCTCATCGTGTTCGTGATTTCGGACCGCGTGCATTACCCCATCGCGTTTGCCATGATCGCCGGGCAACTCATCGGTGGCCGACTTGGCGCTGGCATGGCGATCCGCCACGGTGCGCCGTTCATTCGTGTCATTTTCATCACCGTCGTCCTGGCGATGGTGGCAAAACTCCTGTGGGATCAGTTTGGTGGCCGGTAAACACCGCATTGAATGAATCCAGCGGAACAGGCAGGGCGTATTTGCCTCTCACTCTGCCATGACTATGATCACTGCCCCCATGTCCACCGTTCAATCCACCGCTAAAGGTCGCCAATTCCCCAAATTCGATCTCGCACGCCTACTTGGAACCGTTTTCAAACCTACCTTCGGGCGCAAGATTTGCATCCTTATCGATCTGCCAGACCTCGCTGAGGCCAAGGACCTGGCCTTCCTGAAAAATCCAACGCGTGCCGTGCAACGCCAAGCCTACGAGAACTTTCATCTGGGTCTGGAAAACGGTGTCGCTGACGAACTCGTGCTCAAAGGTGGTGAAATTTACGCCTACACGCAGACCACCGGCAGCAATCTCGATCTGCCTGATCTCTGCGTCGATATGAGCGGCAAGGAGCTAAGTCTCGAACGCGATGTTTATCCGAACTACGACATCATCCTCTGCATCTCCACCTTCAGCGCCACCGCGCCGCTGACGGCCTTTGCAAAGCAGTATGGCTTCCGTGGTGCCACGCTGCATGGCGTGAATGATGTGATCCTCAATTCCGGCCTCGCGGTCGATTACGAAGAAGTCAGCATCGATGCTGAAAAACTCCGCCTCGCCATGACGCGGGCGGATTGGGTGGAGATCGACTTCACGGTCGAAAACGGCCCCGATATGACCGTGCGTCTCGAATTGAATCGCCAGGAAGCGCAGAAGAGCCA
>JANOBP010000756.1:0-5158 GCA_031411715.1 Verrucomicrobiaceae bacterium
GCCGCTGATTTGACCCAAAAACCCGAAGCCCAGCTCGCCCGCAGTGCCGACGTCGCCCTTGCACAGATGCAGCAGAAGACCCCTCAAATTGCACAAAACCTCAAGCAGGCCGCACAGGCCACCCAAAGCAAGCCACAGGCCCAAAACCTCCAGGCCGCCGCCGACGCGCAGCAGCAAACCGCGCAGGCACTTCAGCAGCTCGCACAGAACATGCAGAAGGCAGAAGACGGCCAGCAACTCACCGATGCCGAGCAAGCCGCCATGCAAAAAATGGAACAGGAGCTCGGTGTGCAGGAGCCGCTCGACGAATCCTACCAGCGCGCCCAGGAACTCGCGGAGATGGCCAAGAACGCCCAAGAGAATCCGCAGGCCGTGCTTGAAGCGCTCGAAAAAGAACTGCCCAAAAGCCCCGCCATGCAGAAAGCCCTCGCGGAAGTCGCCAAAGACACCGCACAGGCCAGCGAGGCCGCCGTAGCTCAAGAATCCCAGCAACTCAGCAACACCGGCATGGCCACGCTTCAAGCCGCCAACGACCTCGCCCGCGTCTCACGCCATCAGCAGCGCCTGGGCGACAAAACCGCTGCCGAGCAGGTCGCTCAGGCCAGCAACCAGCTCCAACAAGCCGGCAAGCAAGCCCAGGCGACTCAGGCCAACCCACAGCCCAATCCCCAAGCCGCGCAGCAAGCACAAGCCAGTGCCGCCCAGGCTGCCAAAGCCGCTGAAGCCACCGCCAGCAAAACCGCGCCACCTCTCTTCACCCCACCTCTGGCTCAAGTGCAGGCGCAGATGCTTGCCGAAGCGCTCGACCAGCTTGATGCCCAGCTTCACCCCATGCAGAACGGCCAGCAGCCCGGCCAACAGGGGCAGCAAGGCCAACAAGGCCAACAAGGCCAGCAGCAACAGGCGCAGAATTCCCTCAATCAAGCCCAGCAAGCACAGCAGCAAAGCATGGCCGACTCCCGCAACTCCGGCCAGGCCCCCGGCCAGCAAAAACCCTCCCAGCAGACCGCGCAAAACAAAGACCAACCTCAAACACCCGGCGCACAGAGCCAGGAAGGCGGCAACCAAAGCACCCAACTCCAAGACGGCGTGCTCGGCACCGTCACCGTCCTCGTCAATGGCGACTGGGGCCACCTCCCACAAAAAATGGCCGACGACCTCACCGAAGCCACCCGCAGCGAAGCCGCCCCCGAATACCGCGCCGCCATCGAAAGCTACTACAAAGCCATCGCCACCAAGGCCCGGAAGTAGTCCGGCTCAAAAGAGCTTTCTCGTTTCATCTTCAAGCTGCACACGCGCCTGATCCAATTCCTTAGCTGGCTGCACCGACGACATAGTGGGCAACGTGCTGCACTTCAGATTCGAAATCCCACGCAGCGGCGTGGGTGCGACCAATGCCGGCTCCCCCTACCCTGCCCTTCGCCCAGCCGTTTACAACGCGTTGGTGCTGGCTGCACGGAGGCAGGTTGGACTCCAGTTGCACAGCAACTGGGTTACTTGCTGTCTGGAGGCTTGTCCCGCTGCGCATTCATCATGCATTGGCACTTGCTACGTGTCATGGCTGGCTATGACTAACGGCTCCCTTTGTCATGCGCGCCACGGCTTTAACCGCAACCCATCTGCTGATCTGCCTTCCATGAGCAGCGAGCTTTCTTCTGCGCAAATCGTCCGCCAGGCGAAGTCGAACCTCGCCTTTGCGCTGGGGTGCCTGCCACCAGAGCGAAAGCGGGACATGGTCACCTTTTATGCCTTCTGCCGCGTGGTGGATGACATCGCGGATGATCCGGCGCGCGGTGAGGAGGAAAAGGAGACGGAACTGCTGCACTGGCGGAAGTGTGTGCTGGATAACACGCCACCGGGGCACGCCGTGCTGGATGAGGCGCTGGTGCTGCCGGGCAAGTATGGCTTCCCACGTGCCTGGCTAGCGGAGATCATCGATGGCGTGGGCAGTGACATCACCAAGCTGCGCTATGAGACCTTTGAGGAGTTGCTGGGCTACTGCTACAAGGTGGCCAGTGTGGTCGGCTTGGTCAGCATCGAGATCTTCGGCCATGAGAAGCCCGAGACCCGCGATTACGCGCTCAATCTGGGCTATGCGCTGCAATTGACCAACATCATGCGTGACGTGGGTCAGGATGCGCGTGAGACAGGGCGTATCTATATACCGCAAGAGGATCTGCGGCAGTTTCATGTGCTGGAGAGTGATTTGCTCTCAGGCGTGACGAGCGAGCGCTTTGTGAACATGATGGACTTCCAATATCGCCGTGCGCGAAACTACTATCAGGCCGCCCAGAAAGCGCTGCCGCCGGAGGATCGTAAAAGCATGGTCGCCTCACAGATCATGGCGGCGATCTATTCCCGCATCTTGGAGAAACTGAAGCGCGAGCGTTATCAGGTCTTTTCAAAGCGCTGTCGGCTGAATTCTCTGCACAAGGCGTGGATTTTGATCACGCACATGGTGCGCGCCAAATTTGGGCGCTACTGAGGTCTGTATCTGCTGATGAGCGGCAACGCAAAAGTCGGCGATGGCAGGAGTGATTCCCTTCTTGGAGCGCGCCGCATTCTTCTGATGCGAACGATCTCGGCGTAGGTTGGGAAGGTTTGGCGCATGGCGTGCATAAGTCTCCACGGCATCCCTCGCCAAACTTCCCGACTCTCCGTGCGCCTTTGAGGTGGCGCATGCCGAAACGAGCCGGGAAATCCGGCGAAGAGTGGCGTCCTACGTTATTTCGGCTACGGGCCTTTAGAGCTGGCCTCGTCTTCACGGGCCAGTTCTTCGAGCGTTTTCTCGCGGTCTGGTGGTGGTGGCTCTTCGTCTGGCATCACGGAGCTTTGATCTTCACCAAGGTTTTCCACTTCGGGCGCGGATTCGGTCGGTTTCTCGACTTCTGGCGGCGGTGCAGATGGGGTGGTGGACGGAGTCTGGTATTCGTCCTTCATGTCTTCATCCTCATCACCCGCCGTGGACCACGGGTTGTAGTTTTCGTTGTCCCAGTCGTCACCGTCGGCTTTCTCCAGCTCTTTTTCGTCCTTATCGATCTGGGCGTAGTACTCGGGATAGGCGGCCTTGTCCTTCTTCTCCAGCAGATAGGCAAGATAGACGCAGATGGCATACAGGACGTAAAGAGGACCACTCATGAGCATGAGCGTGAAGATGTCCGGCGTCGGAGTGATGATGGCGGCGAAAACGGTAATGCCGACCACGGCATGCTTCCAGGTGGACTTCATGATCTTGAAGTTCAGGATGTCGAGTTTAACCAGAGCCATGACGATGACGGGCAACTCAAAGGCGATGCCGAAGACCAGGATGAAGCGCGTGGTGAAGGTGATGTATTCGTTGAGCGCCCACATTTGCTTCGCTCCGAGTGTGCCGGCGAATTCAGCAAAAAAGACGAGCGCTTTGGGCAGCACGACCCAGTAGGCGAAATTGGCTCCTCCAAGGAAAAGGCCGGTGCCGATGGCGATGGCGGGGAAGAGCAGCTTTTTCTCGGTGTCCTTCAGTCCTGGGAGGACAAACTGCAGTAGATAGATGAGCAGCAGCGGGAAGGAGAGGATGACCCCTGCAATGAGCGAGACGTTGATCGCGATCATGAAAGGGCCAGCGATGTCGAGATTGACCAAGAAGCCCTGCGCCTCGTCGATGGTCTTTGCGAAACCTGCCAAGACCAGAGGATAGAGGATGGCCCGGAAAATTTCTTTGTAGAAGACAAAGCAGCCAATGGTGGAAATACCGAGTGTTGCGACGATGCGCACGATCATCGTGCGCAGGTCTTCCAAGTGCTCGATGAACGGTTTTTCCTCATCTCCTTTGCCGGAGAGGTTCATCGCGACTTTATCGCGAACGGAGAATACTTTTTTGAGAATGCCTTGCCACATAGGGGGAGTGAATTTGACGAGCTGGTTGTTGAGTAGAGGCTCAAAGTAAACCCTTGGCCGCCATCCGCGCGAAGAGTGCTAGTGACAGGGCGTTGGTGATCTCGTTGGCCGCGATCATCCTCCGTAGCTCTCCTGCACTGACTAGTCGCACGTCGCTGATGTGCTCGCTTCCATCCGGGGAGGGACGGCTGACGACGCACACGGGTTCCGCACTGAAAAGATAAACGTGTTCGTTGGTGAAACCTTGCGAAGGAAAAAACCAACCGTGCGGAATTAGCCGCCCGTGTTCTGGATCGATCTCGATGCCGGCCTCCTCACGCAGCTCATTCACGCAGGTGCTGACGATGCTCTCACGCGTGACGACGGTGTCGATTTGCCCTGCCGGGAACTCCCAAAGGGACTGCTGCACCGGCAGGCGCTCCTGCTTGATCAAAACAAAGCGCCCGTCGGCCAAAATGGGGGCGATGGCCACGGCGGCCTTCCGCTGCACGACCATCCACGGCACGGGCTCGCCACGTCGGCTCGGGGTACGGTAGCGGATGCGGTCCACCTGGAGATGCGGGTTGTCATACACGCACTCCGTTTGCACACGCTCCCAGCCATCGCGGTCCTCGACGTGAAAAAGGTCAAACTCAGGCAGTTCCATCGCAGATTAGGAATTCAATGCCGCTACGGCCTCATCAAGGCTCAGCACGTCTTTAATCGTGATGACCTGCACGGATTTGTCGATCTTGCCCATCAGTCCAGCCAGCGTGCCATCTGGCCCCAACTCGATGAAGCGCGTGTGACCTGCGGCGATGAGCAACTGCATGCTCTCGACCCAGCGCACGCTGCCGGTGACTTGACTCGTCAATGCCGCGCGGATCTCATCGGGCGAGGAGACGACTTTCGCAGCGAAGTTGCTCACCACTGGCACCCGTGGAGTCGAAATGGCGGCGATTGAGAGAACGGTTGCCAGCTTGTCCTGCGCGGCCTGCATCAGCCGACTGTGATACGCACCGGCTACGGGCAGCGGGATCGCCCGCTTGATGCCCTTTTCCTTTGCCTTGCCGATCGCGCTCTCAATGCCCTCCACACTGCCGGAGAGAACGATTTGGCCCGGAGCATTCAGATTGGCCACATCGACATCACATTCCTTCGCCAGCTCACGCACGGCGGCTTCATCACCGCCGATCATCGCCAGCATCGCCCCGCTCGTCTGCTGGCAGGATTCCTCCATGAAGCTGCCACGCTGGAAGACCAAATTCAGACCTGTGGCAAAATCAAACGTCCCCGCAGCAGC
>JANOBP010000757.1:0-3533 GCA_031411715.1 Verrucomicrobiaceae bacterium
TGCGGCAGCCTGCTGCCGCTCGTGCAAGGCAGCCTGCTACCGAGTCGCGTCTCTACGCCCTGCTAGCCCGAACCGCTACCGCGTGGGCGGAGCCTTCACGCTTCGAATCGATCCCACAGGCCTACCCCCAGCAGGGCTGGCTCCGACGAGCGGCAGCAGGCTGCCGCAGTCCGGGGGGGGGGCTGCTGCCCTTTCAAAGTCCTGCACCGCACAGAATGCCTCGCATCTTTTTCCCTCACGTTGGGATCACTTCTGTCTCACCCGGTGGCTCCAGGACTGTTTTTCCGCTCTGATTCACAACAATCCAGCGATGCACCCATCACGTCCCAGCGCCTCCGCAGTCGCCTCTCCCGCTGCGTAGCAGCGCTCGCGACTCTTGCGACTCCAGATCGATGGCACATCGACCGTCGTCGTCACCACACGCAGCTCCTTGCCATGAAAGCGCGCCAGTTTCACCCGGTCCGCCAGCGCCTGCACATTCATGCATTCATGCGCCTGTGACAGCACATGCATGATGCGTTGCGGGACAAACCAAGGCCGTGGCCTTCGCGGGTGAACGATGCGGTGGATGATGATCAGCTCGATGTCCGATTCATCAAACCACGGGTCCACCGGGGCCTCATGCGCCACACCTCCATCCACGACGCGGCGTCCATCCCATGCTTGTTCTTTGAAAATCAGCGGCACCGCCGAGCTGGCCACCATCGCCTCGGCCAATGGCCCGTTGCGTGCAAAAATGGCCTCCGAGGTCGCCAGATCCGTCAGGCCGATCATTAAACTTGGCTCGCTCATTTCCTCGATGCGCCGCTGGCCAAGCAAGTCCTCAAAATAGGTCACCGCAGCCTCAGCAGTGAAGAAAGCTGGCTGTCGCGAGGTGCAGATGTCTCCCACCATTCGCCACAGCCAATGCACATAGGTGATGAATGACATCGGCAGTCGAGTGCCCAGCACTTCATCGCGGATTTTCTCCACGCTCAGCCCTGCGGCATGCATACCCGCTGTGATGGCACCGGCTGAGGATCCAGCCAGCGCCACGGGCTTCACGCCGAGTGCTTGAAGCCGAGCCAAAAACCCTGCGTGCGTCGCATAGCCCATGAAAGAGGCACCGAGGGAGATCGCCACACGCTTCATGCCGCAGCCTCCTTCCCTCTCAAGAACAGCAACCCACCCAGCAAGCCCCAAGTCACTGTAAACAGCCAGCCCACCATCGCCGCCGAGATGCAGACCACCTCAGGCACTTGCGCAAAGCCGGAGAGCATCGCTTCAAACGTACGCTCACGCACGCCGATGCCAGAGACTGAAATCGGCAGCGCCGCCGCCGCATCCACCACCGGCATGGCCGTGAGCACATCCAGAAAAGGAGCGGAGCCACCCACGGCACGCAGCGCACAGTAAAAGGACGAGAACAGGGACAGATACAGAAACACCGCCACGCCCACCGCCAGCAGCGCACGCGACCACAATGTCGAAAGCACCACGTTCACATTCTCCAGCTTCTTGAACCAGGGAGCCCCCAACAGGCGCGGAAAGGTGCGCCGCCCCCAGGCCAGAGTCTTCGGCATAAAAGACACCCAGCTCAGCAACAGCGCCGCCAGCGAAAAACCCATGTAATAGGCGTAACCGCCGACGAGGAGCCGCGCATCATGCCCTAGCGCCGTCCAGCGTGGCCAAATGAGGCTCAGGCAGAGGAAAAACATCAGCCCCACCGCCACAAAGCCCGCCACGTGGTCCAGCATCAGCGACACACTCACCCGCGTGGTATCGCCCTTCAGCCGCTTGGTCAGCGCCAGGATCTTATAGGCATCTCCGCCCACAGGCCCGATGGATGCGATGTTGAAAAACGTTGCCACGATCTCTGCCTTCACCAGCACACTCAGCGGGACATGCGGTGCAAAGCCGCGCATGATCACCCACCACCGCATCGCCGCAAAAAAGAGCGTCGATCCCGCCGCTGCGATCCCAGCCAGAGCCCACGGCCAGTTCTTCCATAGCTCCCCCAGTCGCGGCAGGATCTCGGCCTGAAAGTCATGCTTTCGGAGCACGAGGACCATCAGCAGCACACTGATGACCAGCCGGACGGTGATGGACAGGTATCGCTTCACGCAGCCGCGCTCGACGCTGCCACAGAAGCACCCTCAATAGCCTGCGCGATGGTATCCACGCTTTGCAGCACGCTTTTGGCCTGATCTTGATCCGCCATCTTGAATCCAAAATGCTTCTCGATCATCACCACCAGTTGCAGGGCATCCACCGAGTCCAGTCCCACACCTGAAGGGCCAAAAAGCGGTGTCGCATCGCCGATTTCATCGGCTGTGAGTTCGAGCATCAGCTCGCTGATCATGAGTTCTTTAAGGCGCTGGCGTACGGGCATGTGAAAATGTGGCGGTAGAGGATGTGAAACGACGCTCAGAGCATTCCGCCGTCGATTTTCAGGGTGCTACCAGTGATATAGCTGGCATCCGCGCTGGCAAGGAAGAAAACCGCCGCCGCCACTTCCGCAGGCCGCGCAAAGCGTCGCATCGGCAACTGCATCTTCAGCGCCTTGAGATGCTCAGGCGTCCACTCAGGCGGCAGTCCACCCTCAATATACCCTGGCAGCACCGCATTCACCGTGATCCCCATGCGCGCCGCTTCCTTGGCCAGGCTCTTCGTGAGGCCCACCACACCCGCCTTGGCCGCTGCATAGTTCACCTGCCCTGCTGGCGGATTCGTGGCGCTGAGTGACGCGATATTCACAATCCGCCCACTGCGCTGCCGCATCATCGTCGGCAGCACCGCCTGACAGCCGTGGAAGATCGCACTCAGATTCCCATCCAGCACACGCTGCCATTGCTCCAGCGCCATATTCGCCAGCAGCGCATCCTCATGAAAGCCCGCGTTGTTGATCAGCACGCCCAGCTCACCGATCTGCCCCACCGCCGCCTGCCAGGCCGCCGGGTCCGTGATTTCCAGTGTCTGCAGCACCGCGCGCTCGGGAAACCGGCCCACCAGCTCCGCCGCCCGCTCCCGCCGCTCACGCACCCCCAAGAAGACCACGCAGTCCGCTTCTTGTTTCAAAAAAGTCTCCGCGATGGCCAAGCCAAGTGCGCCATTGGCTCCAGTGATCAAAATGTTTCGTCCCATGACTCTATCTAGGCCGCGACTCAGCCCGCGGCAAGTATCTCAATCATGTCACGCAACTCCACAGAGCTGCAACTTGCCAAGCTGGGCTGACGTGGGAGTATGGGGCGATGAAACTCCAATCCTTAGCTTCTCTTCTGTTCGTTACCCTAGCCCTGATCTCCTCGTGCAAGCCGTCTGCTCCAACCGTGGAAAAACCGGCTGAAAAAACCACCGATGCTCCAGCCGCGCCTACGGCACCGGTAGCTGAGGATGCCAAGGCCCTGAACAAGCGCGGACTGGACTACGAAGAAGGCAACGGCGTGACCAAGGACCTGGCCGAAGCGGCCAAATATTACCGCAAAGCGGCGGACCTCGGTCTTGCTGAAGGACAGTTCAATCTGGGCCTGTGCTATGCGGGCGGCGTCGGTCTG
>JANOBP010000758.1:0-6191 GCA_031411715.1 Verrucomicrobiaceae bacterium
TGGGGCATGGATGGCTGGCTCTACGGTGCCAACGGCAGCACCACCACCGGCAACGTCAGCAGCGCCAACACCAAGAACGTGAAATGGGAAGGCCAGTGCATCTGGCGCTACCATCCGAAAAAGAAGACCTTCGAAATCTATGCCGAAGGCGGCGGCAACACCTTCAGCCTCGACTTCGACAGCAAAGGCAGGATTTTTTCCGGCACGAACGGCGCCACTCGCGGCATGCACTACGAGCAGGGCAGCTACGGCATCAAAGGTTGGGGCAAACACGGCCCGCTCACCAATCCGTATGCCTTCGGCTGGTTCGAGCACATGAAGCACGAGGGCGACAACAAACGCTTCCCCCAAGCCTTCACGATTTAAGAAGGCGGCCTGCTCGGCAGTGCCTACGAAGGCAAAATCATCGCGCCGAATGCCCTGCACAACCTCGTCTATGTCAGCGAGCGTCTTCCCGACGGCTCCACCTTCCGCACCAAGGACGAAGAGCAGCTCATCACCACCACCGACCGCTGGTTCCGCCCCGTCTGGGCCGGCGTCGGCCCCGATGGCGGCTTCTACATGGCCGACTGGTATGACACGCGCCTCAGCCACGTCAGTCCCATCGATGACTGGCATAAAACGAGCGGAAGAATCTACCGCGTCCGCCCCGCCAGCGGTGCGCCGAAGCTAAAGGCGTTTGATTTGAGCAAGGCATCACCCGAGGAACTGCTCGGCTATTTGAGCCATGCGAATGAGTGGTTTCGGAAGCAGGCGATTCACGAGATCGAATGGCGTGGCCTCACCGAACTCGCCCCCAAGCTCAAAGCGATGCCACAAACGCTCGAAACTTTGTGGGCGCTCGATGCACTTGGTGCTGCTGACGAACTTCCTTTCACGAGCAAAGATCCCTACATCCGCCGTTGGGCCGTAAAGATCGCTGGCGAGCAATACCGGAGTGCGGATGCCCTCATCCGCCTTTCCAAAGAAGAAACACACCCCGAAGTGCGTGCTCAAATTCTTGCGAGCGCGAAACGCCTGCCCGCAAAGGCCGCACTACCTCTTTTGGTGAGCGCGGATGATTTCAGGCTGCTCGGGAGTCTGCCAGACATTCTAAAAGCCAAGAACCCTGATGTGAAACTGTTGGATGAGCATTTGTCTCTCCTCGCATGGTGGGCTCTTGAATCGAAGGCCGAGAAGGAACGTGAAGCCGTCTTCTCCTTCCTGAAGTCCGATCCCGCTTTCCTTCAAACCAACCTCTTCCGCGACCATCTCGCCGAAAAGCTCGCGAAGCGCTACGCATTGGCCGGTGGCGAAGAGAATTTCAACTCCTGTGCCGAGCTGCTCGCCCTCACGAACGACGAGGCATTGCGCGGCAAATTTATCGCAGGCATCGCCTCCGCGTTTGAAGGCGCGGAGATGCCGAAGCTGCCGGAATCGCTCGCCAAGGCTCTCAACGACTACATGGCGAAGCAATCCGGCGGCGATCTCACGCTCGCATTGCGCAGCGGAAACGCAGACGCGCTCAAAAACGCCCTCAAACTTCTTTCCGACGCCATAGCCAGCAATACAACCCGCATCGCCATCGCGAAGACATTGGCCGAACTCGGCAAGCAAGAGGCCGTGATGCCGATGGTGGCCATTTTGAAGTCCAGCGCGGCTCCCAGCCTCAAACGCGGCATGTTGCAGGCTGCGGCCAAGTTCGACGACAAACGCATCCCCGAGGCCCTGTTGCTAGGCTGGGAAGGCCAGATCGCCGGTGACAAGGCGCTGCGTGAAGACGCGCTGCGCGTCATGGCCGGCCGCAAAGAATGGGCGCAGGTGCTCATGAACTTCGTCAACGAATGGAAGGTGCCGGTGAAGCATTTCACCATCGACATCGTCCGCCAGCTCAGCCTGCACAAGGACGCGGACATCGACGCCGCCATCGACAAGCATTGGAAGGGCCTTCTTGTCACCGGACCGACGCCCGAGAAGAAGAAAGAAGCCGAGCGTATCAAAGCCGTGCTCAAAACCGGCCTGGGCGATGCCAACAAAGGCAAACTCCAGTTCACCGGCCGCTGCGCTATCTGCCATACGCTCTTTGGCGAAGGCGGCAAGATCAGTCCCGACCTTACCGGCTACGACCGCAGCAACGCCGACTTCTGGCTCGATAACATTTTCAATCCCAGCCTCGAAATCCGCGAAGGTTTTGGGGCCTACATCGTGAAAACAAAAAACGGCCAGCTCCTCACCGGCCTCATCGACGCCCAGGACACCAACGGCATCACCCTCAAAGACATGGCCAACAACAAAACCGCCCTCAAACACACTGACATCGAGAAGATGGAAGCGTCACCGATCTCGTTGATGCCCGAAGGATTGATGACAGGCATGAGCGACGCCGACTTGAAGGACTTCTTTGCGTATTTGATGCGAAAGTAGCACGAGCTTCCTTTCATTCCTAAGACCCGCTGAAGATGCAGGAAAGCCAGTCTCGGAAGTATGATATTATATGTTGTTTGTAGCGCCGTGACATCTCTTCAGCCTTCTGTTGGATGTCGGCGTTAATAATCATACGTGGCTCCCAGTTACCGACGAGAGAAAGTTGGCAATTTATCCTCCGCTCTGGCCGCGAAATTACGAGAGGGCTGCTTCTTGGTTCCTCCCATTGTTCTCGATAGTCCGGACGAGACAGCTTATCGAGTCGGTTGGCTTTTTCATGACCTGCTTTCATACGTTCAACGTCTTTTGTGGTATGTATTGTGGAGGTTATCGGCGACTTGAAAAAAACATAAGGCAACCGATCATCATCAAGGCGCTACTCAACAGAATAGGTGGCATTACGCCTGGCGAACCGGGTTTCGCAAATACACCGACTGAAAGGAATAAAATAAAGCCGAGTACCATCATTATGATGCCAGGATTGATCCTGAAACTGCATGGCGTTTCTTGATTCCATGAAGGTGTGTGGGCCATGCGGTCTCTCTTGAGATTTTCGGCAAATTGCTCCGCAGCATGCTTTCGGTCAGAAGAGACAAAACTTCGGAAGTTAATACGCGAGTATAAAGAAGTTCTGGGGATGAACTCTAACAAGGGTAAACTCAAAAAAGATGCCAGGCTTATGCCCCCACGAGCCACCGGGGCGCCTCCCAGGCTACCGACCTCGGCGGAGCCGTCTGGACGGAGTTCAGGCACTTCTTGTCTTATCTCAGACTCTTCTATCCTTCCTTCAGAAGCATCTGAGTTTCCTTCAATGTCTTCAGAACCTCGTTCAGACACCTCTGAGCTTCCTTCAGAAGCGTCTAATCTTCGTTCAGACACGTCCAACCTTCGTTCAGAAGCGTCTGAACTTCACTCAGCATCTTCTGAGGTCACCGCGCTGCGCGCGTGAACTCCGTGTTTCGGTTGTTGATTTCACAGGATAGGGCGCGTTCTACAAGGATGCGCCGCTTCTTTTTCCTCCTCGCACTCACCACGCTCCACGCTGCCAAACCGGACGCACCACTCCCGGATGGCATCACGCCTGAAAACGGTGCGCGTTTGGTCGATTTAAATGCCGACGGCTTTGACGACCTCGTGTACTCGAATGCCGAGCGTTACGCCGTGCTCATCTACAACGACGTTGAGAAAAAAAACCTCGGCTGGTTGCGCGGTTGGACTCACGTCATGCGTGAAGGCACCGCCGGTGATGCCAATGCCCTGCCACTCACCACACGCAGCGACGTCGAGTTCAAAGACGGAGCCATGTGGGCCGCAGGAAAGCGCCTCATGAGCTACGCTGAGCTGCTACGGCCTCCAGCACCCGCACCGCGCTCCCCGGAGCAGTCGCTGAAGGCCATCCACCTCAAACCCGGCTTCAAGGCCGAACTCGTCGCCACCGAGCCGCTCGTGCAAGACCCGATCTTCATCGACTGGGACCCCCAAGGTCGCCTGTGGGTGGTCGAAATGGCCGACTACCCCTTTCATGACTACCAGGGCAAAAAACGCAGCGGCCGAGTCAAGATCCTCACCGACTCCGATGGCGACGGACGCTACGACAAAGCCACCACCTTCCTCGACGACCTCATGTATCCCACCGGGCTCGCCCTGTGGAAAAACGGAGCCTTCATCGCCAGCGTGCCCGACGTCTTCTTCGCCGAAGACACCGATGGCGACGGCCGCGCCGACAAACGCACGCCCATCATCACTGGCTTTCATCTGGGCAATCCGCAGCACTTGGTCAATGGCTTTGCCTGGGGTCTCGATGGCTGGCTTTACGGCGGCAATGGCGACAGCGGCGGCATCGTCACCGAAGTCCGCAGCGGCACCAAATTTGACCTCAGTGGCCGTGATTTCCGCTTCAATCCCGTCACGGGCGAGTTCCAACTCATCGCCGGACGCGCGCAGTATGGCCGCTGGCGTGACGACTTCGGCAACTGGTTCGCAGGCAACAACAGCAACCTCGGCTGGCACTATTTCCTCGATGACCGCTACCTCGCACGCAATCCGCAGCTCGCCGTCCCCACGCTCAAACAAAACCTCAACACCAGCGGCACCAAAGTCTTCCCCGTCAGCACACCCACACGCCGACTCAATCAACCGCAGTCCGTCAACACCCTCACCTCCGGCTGCAGCGTCATTCCCTATCGCGATACCCTCTTCGGGCCAGCCTACACCGACTCCCTATTCATCTGCGAGCCCGCCAACAACCTCGTCCATCGAGAGATCCTCGCCCCCGACGGCATCAGCTTCACCAGCCACCGCGCCGATGATGAAAAAGACCGCGAGTTCCTCGCCAGCGAAGACCACTGGAGCCGCTTCACCCAGGCTCGCACCGGCCCGGACGGCTGCCTCTACGTCGTGGACTTCTACCGCTTCATCCTCGAGCACCCCGAGTGGATACCACCACAAATGCTCGCCCACCTCGACCTCTTTGCCGGTAGCGACAAAGGCCGCATCTACCGCATCCGTCCTATCGGCCCCACGCGTCCCACAGGCCCCATTTCTCTCGAATCATCCAACGGCTGGCGCAGAGACACCGCCCAGCGCCTCCTCATTGAGCAAAAAGCCACCTGGAGCACTGAAGTGCTGCACCAAAGTCCCGCCATCGCCGTCCAGCAACTCTGGACCATGCACACCCTCGGCACCTTGAAGCCTCAGCATCTCATAGCCGCCCTCCAATCCACCAGCGCCCACATCCGCGAGCACGCCGTGCGCCTCTCCGAGCATCACCTGAACGACAAATCCGTCCTCCAAGCCATCTGCGCACTCAGCAACGACGAAAACGAACGCGTGCGCACCCAACTCGCCTTCTCCATCGGCACCGCCAGCGACGCCACCCTCAGCGCCCTCATCAAAGCCGCTCCAACCAATCGCAATCTCCTCATCGCCGCCCTTTCATCCTCCCCCCGCCATCCAGAAGCCGGCGATTGGCAAAAAGCCCTCAAATCCGCTGCACCATCCAAAGCAGCCACGCCAGCATTACAGATCATCACCAACAAAAATCCCAACCGCGAAAAAGTCGTCGCCGCCTATGCCAGCGTGTCCTCACTCAAAGGAGATCCCGCCCGCGGCCATCTCCAATACACCGCCCTCTGTGCCGCATGCCATCGCCTCAAAAACGAAGGCAACGAAATCGGCCCCGACCTCAGCACCGTCGCCACCAAGCCCGACGAGCAGCTCCTCGAAGCCATCCTCGACCCCAACCGCGCCGTCGAGCAGCGCTACCTCACCCACACCATCCGCACCAAGGACGGCCAGGACCACCTCGGCATGATCGCTGAAGAAACCGCCAACAGCATCACCCTCAAGCTCGCCGCCACCACCGAAGTCATCCTCCGCACCGCCATCGAGAAACGCACCCCCAGCACCCAATCCCTCATGCCCGAAGGCCTGGAAACCCTCCTCCCCCCCCAAGCCCTAGCCGACCTCCTCGCCTGGCTGCGTGCGAAGTGAGATGAACTGGGCGAAGGCCATAAAGAATCCTTGCCTTGCAATGCCATCGTTGGGTATGCCGTAGGTTTCCTATGAAGCTCACTTTCCTGCTCTCCCTCATTCTATTGTCATCCCTTCCTGCTGCGGAGGTGTTTGAGGCGGCGCTGGGGCGGGAGAAGGAACTGCCGGGCGGCAAGGAGGCGGATGGGATCTTGGGGGATTTTGTTTTGCGCAGCGACAAGGTGGAGGCGGTGATCTCGCAGAATGCGCCGAACCGACGGGCGAATATGAGCACCTTCTATGGCGAGGACGGCGTG
>JANOBP010000759.1:0-1221 GCA_031411715.1 Verrucomicrobiaceae bacterium
CGGTGTGGCTTTGGATCGCCGATTTGATGCGGGCGATGCGCTTGTCCATCTCGCTCAGCCTTTCCACGACGATGCGTTGATCACCAGGAACAAAATCAAAGGCGTGAAGCTGATTCAGCAACTTGCGCTCCATGGAAACGCTGATGAGCTGGTTGATGAGCAAATCACGATCCCCTCGAACACTCACCAGCGCGGCGGCCTTCATGCCAGATCGCCCCAGCGATTCCGCCGTGGCTCGATCTCCCCGCTCCTGGGCGGCGACCATAGCGTCCGCGATTCCAGTGCTCAACCGGCTCATCTCGCCCGTCGCTATCGGCACCTGCGCCATGCCGAGCCACTCCGCCTCCATGCCTCGATAGCCCGCGCTGTGATACGCGTCGGTGATGCCGGACTGCCATGTTTCACGATAATCATTCAGCCGCGTCGATTCGAGAGCCGACAGTTCCTTCAGCGCTCCATTGAGGTCCTTGCCATTGAGCGCCGATTTCGCTGCCAAGAGATAGCCCAGCGAGTTGCCGGGATCGTGCTCTTTCAGCCGTGCAATCCACTCCGCAGCCTCCGGGCTGCTGCCGCGCTTGATGAGCATCACCTCTGCTACGCCAGGGTCATCAGGGAACCTCTCCGCAGCCTCCTCCAGCCACTTCTCCCCGCTTCCACTGAGGATGGATGCCACGATCAAACTTAGCGCATCACGCCCACGCGACTCCACAAAGTGCTCGATCTGCTCTGCAGTGAGTTCGACGATTTCGCCGTCCAGCAACCGCTTTAAGAAATCTGGAGACTGATTTGCCGGAGCCGTCCCTTTCACATCGGCTGTCGTGTTGGACGATGCGGGTATCAATCGTTGTTCCTGCTTCGCGGTGCCGGATTCGGGCCAATAAACGACACCCGCGACCGCCAAAGCGCACAGCACAGAAAGCGTCAGGTAAATGCGAGGAGACATGTTCACTATCAAGGACGGATGAGCTTGTATTTTTTTTCTATCCTTTGCAATTATCACGTCAGCTCCAAAATCGCCACGCGCATCTTCTGAAGCACCTTCATCACCTCCGCAGCCGGAGGTTCGGCATTCAGAGACGCAAGGTCCAATGCTTCGTTGGGAGTGGTCCTTGTTTCATTCTACCTTGACGCTTACTTGGCCGTCTTGCTTTCGGTTTTTGCGGGTGCCGCAGCCCACTTGATCGCTTCGAGGATGTGCTGCCGTGCGAACGGCGTGCTGAG
>JANOBP010000760.1:0-5089 GCA_031411715.1 Verrucomicrobiaceae bacterium
CGGGGTGGTCGCGTTTGAGGATCATTCCAGCTGAGGCCCCGGAGAAGGCTCCACCCATGATAATCACATCGTAATCGTTGCTAACGGCGGTCATGAGTGAAAAAGAAAGTTGTCGGCAGCGGTGGTAGGGCCGAAAAAGGCAGCCCGTATCCCTCCCGCACCGAATTCATAATGCCATCCACCGAATCTGCAACAGACCAGCAGTCTCTATCTTCTGCCGAAGCACGGCTGGGGCTTCATGATGCACGCTGGACCACGCTGGTGCTCTTTCTCATGCGCTGGATGCCGATGTGGCTGATCACCGCGCTCACGTACCCCATCACGCTCGTCATTTACATCCTCGCGGTGCCGCAGCGTGAGGCGCTGCGGGAAAACCTGACCGCACTGTGCCCTGGCACGGGCAGCAGTTGTTTGGCCGGCTTTCGCGTGTTGCATCAGTTTGCCCTCACCTACATGGACCGGCTGTGGCATCTGCATTTCGCCAAAGAAGTGCGCTGGCAAATGGATGGTGACGACGCCTTTGACCAGCTACGCTCCGAGCCCGGCGGCGCGCTGGTCTTCACGGTGCATTCTGGCAACTACGACATCGGTGCATCGCTCTTCGCCAAGCAATTTGGCCGAAAGATTCATACGGTGCGCATGCCGGAGATGAGCACCTCCCTTCAGCAACTGCGCGGCAAAGAACTACGTGAGCAGGAGAAAAAAGAGCCACTGCTACGCATCCACTACAACGCGCCGGACGCGCATCTCGGCATGGAGCTGTGCCGCATCATCGCTGCGGGTGACGTGGTCTGTGTGCAAGGTGATCGCGTGATGGGAGACGTCGCGCCGACGACGGCGGATGTCGATGGCCTGCGTTACTCCATCCCGCGTGGGCCGCTGGTGCTGGCGGAGGTGACGGGCGCGCCTTGCTATCCGGTGTTTTTGCGGCGCATTGGCCGCTTGCATTATGGCATTGAGTTTGGCTGGCCCTTCCATAGCGGCCCCAAGAGGCCTAAGTCGGCTGATCTCGCACAGGTATGGGCTCGCGTGATGCATGGCTTTCTCCAGCGGCATTGGGATCAGTGGTTTGTGTTTGAGCCACTCGTCACCCGACTGCCCACATGACGCTGGAGGAGACACGCACGCGTTGCATCCGCACTGGCCGCATTCGTCAGGTGCTGGTGCTGACGCCTCTGCTCATCGTGGGGGCCTTGATCGCCTCCGGGCAGTGGCCCTGGGCCGTGCTGGTCTTTATTTCGTCGTTTCTCAGTCTCACCATCGGCACACTGGTCCCGCGCTGCACTTGGCTTGGCAGCATGATCAAACGGCAGCCTTCAGGCAGCACGCAGCCACTTCTCACCATCGACGATGGACCGCATCCTGAGCACACGCCCGCCATTCTGGACATTCTCGACCGCCATGGGATCAAAGCCATCTTCTTTCTCATCGGCGCGCGCGCCGCGCAGCATCCACACCTCGTGCTGGAGATCATCCGGCGCGGTCATGAGATCGCCAATCACACGCAGACGCATCCTGCCACCAGATTCTGGACGCTGCGGCCCGTGCGCATGTGGTATGAAATTGCAACCTGCCAGCAAACACTCACGCAGATCGCTCCGCAGCATGCTCCACGCTATTTTCGCCCGCCCGCAGGTCATCATAATCTCTTTTGTGCGCTCACCGCGCACGCTTTGGGCCTTGAGATGATGATGTGGACCGCACGTGGCTTCGATGGCAGCCTGCGAGACGTTTCCGCCATTTTGGAGCGGATTCGTCGCAAGCTCAGCCCTGACGGCATCGTGCTCATTCACGAAGGCACGCCAGTGGCTGTCGAAGTAACCGAAAAAGTCGCCTCGCTGCTTCAAACCTTTACGTCCCAGCCTTTGCGGTAGCTCTGGCGGCCCCAAAGTTTCTTGGCCTCTTCGTTGTCGAGCACCTTGCCCGTTTTGGGATCGCATTTCACCACCGTGTTGGTGCGGTAGGCGATGTTGCCGAGGTGGCACATCATCGTGCTCTTCTGACCTTCCACGATGGGACTGTTGAGTTTGGCCTCGCCACGGATCGCGTCGAGGAAGTTGCCGATGTGCGCGGGATCACCACCGCCAGCGCCTTTGCCCTTGCTGATCTCCACACCTTTGGGGTCATAGATCGTCCAGGAGTCACGCGCGACGGCCATGGTGCCGTTGTCACCGTAGAACATGCACTCAGCCAGCGGCTTCTCAGCGGCACGTGGGTGGGAGCTGCTTTGTGACCACTCACAGCCGGCATGGCCGAAGTCATAGACCGCTGTGCCAGTGTCCGGCGTCTCTTGCGCGTCATCATAAAAATAGCGACCGCCGTTGTAGGTCGTGCGCAGCGGGTACTCGCCTTTCAGGCCCCAGCGCAGGATGTCCAGGCTGTGGATGCCGTTGTTGCCCAGTTCGCCGTTGCCCCAATGCCACAGCCAATGCCAGTCGTAGTGCGCAAACTGCTTCATGTCGTGCGCGGCATCATCCGGCACCGGCCCTTGCCACAGATTGAAGTCCAAATCGTCCGCCGCCTTCAATGCACCGAGGCCCACGGCCTTGCGCGTGTTGTAGTAGTGCGCGCGGCCAAAACGCACCGCACCGATGGCCCCACCGTGCAGGGCCTCAATGGCCTCCTTCATCCAGGTGCGGCGTTGATTGCCCATCTGCACCACGCGATCGTATTTTTGCGAGGCTTCGACGATCATCTCCGCCTCACGCGGGTTTTGGCTGCCGGGTTTTTCCACATACACGTGCTTCCCAGCCTGCATGCACAGCAGTGCGGCCGGTGTGTGCCAATAATTCGGCGTCGCGATGAAGACAGCGTCGAGCGTCTTGTCATCGAGGAAAGTGCGGAAGTCCTTCACGCCCTGGCAGGACACTTTTTGAGTGTCGTTGATGACCTTGAGGCCACTTTCGAGACGTTTGGGGTCCACTTCGGCCACGTAGGCGATTTCGACGTTCGGGAGCTTCAAAAGTGCCTGAACATGCCCCATCCCGCGACCCAGCGCGACGACAGCAACCTTGAGTTTTTTCCCCGCCGCATCGGCAGCGCGGAGTTTGGGCAAAGCGGAGACTGCAGCGAGCGCGGACGTTTGGTGGAGGAAGGATCGGCGGTTCATGGTTGTGATTAAGATCGGCCTTGGCCTGGAGTGTCTTGCACCGCTAGGAATCTTCCTCCTTGCTCCTGCGCCCTTCGGTTCTCAGACTTCAGGAAGAAGGAGCAGGATTGCCAAACGGCGGTTTTTGCGCCAACACTCCCCTGCCCCTATGACCTTCGCCGAGCTTCACCGCATTTATCACCAGCCCTTCTTCAACCTCCTCAAGCAGGCACGCGCTGTGCATGATGAGCATTGGACGGACAACTCGGTCCAGCTTTGCACCCTGCTCAGCATCAAGACCGGCGGTTGCAGCGAAGACTGCGGCTACTGCGCCCAGAGCGCCCGCTACACCACCAGCGTGCAGGCGGAGAAGCTCATGCCAAAGGAACAAGTCATGGAGCGCGCCCTCGCCGCGCGTGCCAGCGGCTCCACCCGCTTCTGCATGGGTGCCGCATGGAAAGGCGTGCGCAAAGGTACGCAAAAATTCGACCAGGTGCTCGATATCGTGCGCGACGTTTCCAAGCTCGGCATGGAAGTCTGCGTCACCCTCGGCGAACTCGGTGCGGACGAAGCCAGCGACCTCAAGCAAGCCGGCGTCACCGCCTACAACCACAACGTGGACACCTCCCCTGAGAATTACCCGAACATCGTCAGCACCCACACGTTTGAAGACCGCCTGCGCACCATCCGCCACGCGCAGGATGCCGGCATGTCCGTTTGCTGCGGCGGCATCCTCGGCCTCGGCGAGACCATCGACGACCGCCTGAAGATGCTGGAGGTCATCGCCAACTTCAATCCGCAGCCCGAAAGCATCCCCATCAACGCCCTCATGCCCATCAAAGGCACGCCGATGGGCGACAACGAGGTCATTGATGCCTTCGCATTCGTCCGCATGATCGCAGTCACGCGCATCGCCGTGCCGAAGGCCAAAGTGCGCCTCAGTGCCGGCCGCACCAACCTGTCCAAGGAAGCCCAGGCCCTCGCCTACTTCGCTGGTGCCAATTCCATCTTCTACGGCGACAAACTCCTCACCACCGCCAATCCCCGCGCCAACGAGGACATGAAACTCCTCCGCGAACTCGGCCTCGCTCCCCTGGAGCCGAATCCAGCCATGGAAGCTCCCGAATCCATGGACGGCGTCCCACTCAGCCCCTGCTGCGACCATTCCTGCGAGAAGGAAAAGGCGAGCGCTTGCTGCTAGAACATGCGGTAAATGTTTGCCTGCCCGGAAATGGGCGGATTAAATCACTTTTCCTTCTTTGCTGCCCTAAGTTCAATGCACTCATAGAAGGTCCGCATGCGTGCTTTTGATCGACTCTCAAGGATCTGGTCAAAGATGAGCCAGATCGGAACGCCTACTAGAATACCTCCCAAATTCATTGTTTGGAACGCCGAGACAAGTGCTGCGACGATGATGATCAAGTGGAACCAATTTGGGATAAGTGGTGCAGAAAGATGCTTTTGAATTTCCCTTTCACGATCCTGCTCGCTTCTGGACAGAGGCGAGATCATCGCATCCTTCGCAAGGATGGTTTCATCATTGGATGACGTGCTCATGGAGAGGAATGCTACGAAATCGCGCATGACGCGTCAACGGCAACGTTTCTGGATTCGCAGATGCCTTTTTCACACTCAATGCAGTTTGGAAGCCGTCAGGTCTGATCTTGCATGACGCCACTACGCAGTGCTAGCCCCCGAATCCATGGACGGCGTCCCACTCAGCCCCTGCTGCGACCATTCCTGCGAGAAGGAAAAGGCGAGCGCGTGTTGCTGAAGTTGTCGATTGGACTGTTGCTTGTAGTCGGAATGCGACCCCCAAGTGTGGGGATCACGGATCGCGCTGGCAAGACTTCCTGATGTCGAGTGCCAAAGTGGTTGGCTGAATAAATTCCTTGGCCAATGAGTTTCACACCAGCAGTGAAGCCGTCGATGGGACTGTCGTCGAGACGACAGCATTTGGAATGGAAGATGGATGCTCGAGTCATTTGCGTATTCCCTTCC
>JANOBP010000761.1:0-5316 GCA_031411715.1 Verrucomicrobiaceae bacterium
TGAGGTTCTTGGTAGCCTTGAACGCACCACCGAAAGTGCTGATGTCCTGGCCATAGAGGAAGACGGATGGATCGTCTCGCAGCGCATCGTATTGCGCCTCACGGATAGCTTCGAGATAGGTAATGCTCATGCCTGATAGCCCTCCACGAGATCCGTGCTGCATAGTGCCTGCCAGCTTTCTTTGAAGGGATCGGGTGCGGGTTCTTTGGATACTTTTGCGACAGTTTGATCGACAAGGCGGCGCACTTCGTCGCGTTGCTGAGTGATCTCAAGCTGGGTGAGCCAGCCTTGTGTGATCGCGAAAGTGGCAGCAACCTCAATGCAGTCGCGTGCTTCGTGGGAGTGTTTTTTCGAGTCGGGAATATAGGAAGCGTCGTCGTGCTCGCCGTGGCCAGCGAGCCTGAGCAGCGTGCCAACCACCATCTGAGGCCCCTGCCCCGCCCTGGCACGTTGGACGGCTCCGAGGAAGGCCGTCAAACAAGATGCAAGATCGGTGGCATCTACGGCCTCTCCATGCACGCCGTAGCCGATAGCACGATCAACCAGGTTTTCGCAGGCATACTGGCGCGAGTTCGGAGTGGAGTAGGCGTACTGGTTATTTGCCACACTCACGATCAGGGGCAGCTTTTCGACTGCTGCCATGTTGAGCCCTTCGTGAAACGCTCCCGTCGATGTGCCACCGTCGCCAATACTGGTGGCACCGATGGTATCGCCTAGTTTTCCAGCCAATCGGCGCGCAAATAGGGCACCTGCTACAACAGCCAAAAGGCTGCCGAGATGACTGATCATGGCCAAATAGCCAGATTTTGGGTCGCCCCGGTGGATATTGCCGTCACGTCCGCGCATTGGCCCAGTGACCGCTCCCAAGTAAGTGCGCACGCAGTCGATCATTGGTTCGCCAAAGGCAAGCCTTCCAGCCTGATCCCGAATCAGCGGACCATAAACGTCCTTTCCTTTACGCAAAAGAATCCCCTGCGCCGCACTAAAGGCTTCCTGCCCTTTACCCAGGTAGACACCGCCAACGATGCGCCCTCCAGCTCGATATAGCGATCCAAGCTTGTCCTCCAAAGCCCGAGAGAGCTGCATCTGCCTCAAAGCGCGAAGATAGTGCTCCCTGAAATCGGCAGAGTAGCTGATTTCGTTGGTTGGGAACGTTGCGGGAGACGACACGATGGTACTTGGTACACAAAGCGCGGGATTTCGTCAACAGCCGTAGCAGTATTCGTTGATGAAAAGTCAACACAGGCCGGGTTGATGCCGGTTTCAATGAAAAGGCATGGTATGGTTCTTCAGGTCAGTTTCAAAACAAAGGTAGTCGCCATCTATATAATATGGTTTTTAACTTTATTTATATTTTAATTGATATTATCCTTCTTATTATTAAATTTTAATATTCCAATCTCAATTAAATTTTAAAATATGGAAACGATAATAGCCACATCCGCTCAAAATAATGCTTTTTGTGACTTCACTGTTCAAAGCTTTGGAAGTCTGGTCACTCCCGACCATCCAATCCGTTTCGGATTTCAGGTGGATATCATACCCACTCATTGCCCTCGTAGCGTAACTTTTGGCCTCGTCGCCCACGAACCTGCCAACGGTGGCCAACCGAAAACTCACGGCTTTGCGGTACGCATCGATCTTGAAAGCAGAGAGATCTGGGACCTACTCAACGGTAGCGGGCTTGTTGGCTGGCTTGAGCATCCAGAAGGGTTGGAAGCCTTTACAGACGAAGAGCCTCTTCTACTTGGGTGGGAAATCGACCTTCATGGTCAGGCAATGATACCAAAGTTGCAACTAGCGGATCAACAATGGCTGTATCCGACCATACACTGTGCCAATCCGGCCACTTTTGAAGCCATTGTCGGTTGGACTGACGATTGGCACGGCGACGCAAGTGGCATTTTCCTTCATCCCGCACTTTGGCGGGAACAACTGACGGTTCACGTCCCGCAGGAGAATTTCGACACCGTTGTCCCTATCGCCTCCAGCCATCCCCTGCGTCCAAACGCACGTTAAGCTGCGGCTTGAATCATGCGTCGCTCCCCGCTATCGGCAGAGTGCATGATCAACACCGAAAGTCGTATCCTCATCACCGGCGGAGCCGGATTCATCGGCAGTGCCCTCGTTTGGGAACTCAATCGCCGTGGCTGCGAGAACATTGTCGTCTCCGATCGCCTCAGCACCGATGAAAAGTGGAAAAACCTCGTCCCGCTCAAATTTGCCGACTACATCGACGGCAATGATTTGCTGCAAGCCATCCAACGATCACCGGCCGGTATCGAACGCTTCGACTTCATTCTTCACTTGGGTGCCTGCTCTGCAACCACGGAGCGCGATGCAGACTACTTGATGCGGAACAACTACGAGTTCACCAAACAGCTTTGCCAATGGTCCCTGCATGAAAAAACACGCTTCGTTTATGCATCTTCCGCTGCGACTTATGGCGATGGTGCTCATGGTATGGACGACCAAATGTCCGATCTCAATGCTCTGCGCCCGCTGAACATGTACGGATACTCCAAGCATCTGTTTGATCTTCATGCCAAGAGGGAAGGTTGGCTGCCAAACATCGTCGGCCTCAAGTATTTCAACGTCTATGGCCCCAACGAAGACCACAAGGCCGACATGCGTAGTCTCGTGCACAAAGCATGTGGCCAGATTCTAAGCACTGACAAAGTTCAACTCTTTAAATCCCACCGTCCTGACTTCAAAGATGGTGAGCAAATGCGTGACTTTCTTTATGTCAAAGATGCCATCCGCATGACACTCCACCTCGCCGAGACTCCCAATGCTGGCGGCCTCTACAACCTCGGCTCAGGTCAAGCACACACCTGGGTTGAACTAGCTACAGCCATCTTCACAGCGCTGGGTCGCAAGCCAAATATCGAATTCATTGATATGCCCGAGCATCTCCAATCGAAATACCAATATTATACCTGCGCCAACATTACCAAACTGCGTGGCTCCGGGTTTAAAACCGACATCACGCCGCTCGCTACAGCCGTGCAGGACTACGTTCAGGGCTATCTTGTCCCTGATCGCCGTCTTGGTGATGAAGCAGTTGCGCCACAAGCATAATGTAGGTTGGGAAGGTTTGGCGCATGGAGTGCCGCGTCTCCCCAGCATCCCTCGCCAAACTTCCCGACTCCCTGCGCGTCTTTGGGTTTCGCGTGCCTAAACTAGCCGGGAAGTCCGGCGATAAGAATCATCATGTCGGCACGGCGTTTTGCGCCGGACCTTCCCGGCCTACATCACACCGGCGACGCACCCGATGAGGACTGTTCCAAATAGGCGACGCTTGTTATTTCTTGGGCTCAGCAGGTGCTGGTGCTGGCTCAGTGGGCTTGAGCTCGACTTTAGGACTGGCGGGAGGCTCAGTAGGCTTGTTGAGAGCATCAGCAGGAGTCGCCGTGGGCTTTGGCGCTGGGACTTCAATCGGAGGCGTGGTAACGGTCACGGGCGCGGTTGTAGCGGATGCTGGCGGCGGCGCTGTAGCTGCCGAAGGTTTCATGAGACTTTTGATATCGAGATTTGGGGTGCCATCTGGTTTGGCGGGGGTGCCGGCAGCAGGTGGTGCATCGCTCTTGGGTTCTTCCACTTTGATGATCTCACTGCGCTTTTTGAGCAGGGTGTTGATGGTGTATTCCGTGACTTGATAGACCCAGCCGTCGAATTCTTTTTCTTTGGCGAGTTTCTCTTCGAGCGCCTTTTTGCTGGCTGCAAAGGACTCATCGTTCTTCTTTTTATCTTCCTCTTTCTCGTCTTTCACAGCTTCACGAGCCTTGGCGAACTCACCAGAGATGTTGAAGGTGACAAAATATTTGTCTGCACCGTCAACAGCCTTTTTCACGGCCTGAAGCTTGTAAGTAAATCCATCAAAGGTCGTGATGGTCGCTTTGGTGGCCTCTTTGAAGGTCTCGGCAGCTTTGTCTTTGCCAAGAACGTCGTCAAACTGCGGTGAGGCGAGCAGGTTGTTGATGTCGGCCTTGGTGGTGTCGATCTTCTCGTTGGGTTTGGCACCTTCGAGAGTGAATTCAGTGTCGGCTTCCGCTTTGCGAGAGGCTTTCCAGCCATCTTCAGGCTTGGCACCGGTCACTTCGATGCTCTTGATCTTCGAAATGGTGACGAAGTCTTTGCTCAGCCACTGATCGGCCTTATTGACGAAGTCGGCATAGGTATTGGCGACTTCCCAAATGGTGTCTTCATTAAGGATGCGAATGAAACGGCTCTTACCCCCACCACCGCCATTGAACATGGCCATGGGGTCTTCCTTGCCACCTGAGCTGTTGACGGTGCCACCAAGGACAAAGGAGTGCTTTACGGCACCTTTATCGTCAAAAAGCTCGATCAAAGTGCCCACGCCATAAGCGGTGGCATCACCCGGGGAATTGACACCGATTTTGCCCCATGAGTCTTTACCGATGCGGCGACCGTCCTTGATCTTCTCAAACTCCAAGGAAGTCAGAACCGTGCGAATTTTCTCCAAATTAGCGGTATAGCCACCACGCTCGACCACGGTCCATTTGTCACCATTCACGGCGATGGTGGTCTCCGCCTTGTCTTCTTTGATGTGGATCTTTTTGATCGAGTTCACCTCGAAGTCGTTCAGCAACAATTCGCGTGTCACTGTGCTGCCAGCACGACTGAGACGTGATTTTTTCTCGTTGCTCTTGTAGTAGGCAATGCCAGCGATGCCGGCGAGGATGACGAGGAGAATGAGGATCTTCTTCATATCGGGTTCAAGGGGTCGAAGGTCAAAAGGAAGCAGTGAGTTGTTAAACGGCGGCGGTCAAGGCGCGACGGCGCATGGCGAGAAGAAGCCCAATGCAACCGACCAGAAGAGGCACAGCGAGGAGGTTGAAGAATTTGAGAAGTGATTTGCTGAACTCGACCTCTTTGTTGACCTTCTTGCGGATGTCGCGCTCCTCACGCTCGAGGTTGCGGCTGTTTTTCTCCATCTCCTTGATGTTCTTCATGGTGGCATCGTCGAGGATGATGGTGCCCTTTTTGAGGTCGAGCTGCGGACGGGCCTTGCTGAGAGCATCGGCGATCTTTTGGCGCTCGGCGGCGAGGGAGATGAGTTTTGGGCGGTATTCCTGTTCCACAATCTGGCGCATTTCTTTGAGCTTGGAGAACTCGCGGATGGGAGATTTGCGATTGCGGATTTGGATGAGATCACCGCCGCCAGCGAGTCGCTCGACGGCATTGAGGACCATCGGCAGGTTGCCGCCATTGGCGACCAAGCCGACACCGAGGTCACCAGGTTCCTGCGCAATATCGTGATCATCGCGGGCATCAGGGAACCCTAGTGTA
>JANOBP010000762.1:0-4646 GCA_031411715.1 Verrucomicrobiaceae bacterium
CGGAGATTGACGCCTTCTTTGAGGGCATCCAGTGCGAAGAGGTGCTCCTGCCACAGGCGGTCGATGGCGTTGAGGAGGATCATTTTTTCAATCTCCTGAAGCGCGGTGGGATTGGCACCTTTCACTTTGACGTCATAGGCATGCATGACGCGCTCTTGGATGAAAGCAGCGTTGCCATTGAGGTCACGAGTTTCAAAAAGTGCATCTTCGGCTTTGAGGCCGATGGGGAAGGTAGTGTTGACCCAGTGGAGGAGGGCGTCGTAATCCGGTGTGGCGCCTTTTTCCTGTGGGATGTACTCGGTAACGCGATCAAGGATGCCTTTTTCGACGGCGTCGTTGATGAGGACGCGTGTGTCGTTGCTGTTGAGCACGTCGTTGCGCCATTCATAGACGACTTCACGCTGCTGGTTCATGACGTCATCGTATTCGAGGACGCGCTTGCGCCAGACGTAGTTACGCTGTTCGACACGCTTTTGCGCGGTTTCAACGCTGCGATTGAGCCAGGGATGCTGGAGCTCCTCGCCCTCCTTCATGCCAAAGCGCTCCATCATCTTGGTCATGCGCTCAGCGGCTCCGAAGTTACGCATGAGGTCATCTTCAAAGGCGAGGAAGAAGCGGCTTTCGCCGGGGTCACCCTGACGTGCACTACGACCGCGAAGCTGACGATCCACGCGGCGGGATTCATGGCGCTCTGTGCCTAAAACGAACAAGCCGCCGAGTTCGGCGACTCCTGGCCCGAGCTTGATGTCGGTACCACGGCCAGCCATGTTGGTGGAGATGGTGACCGCGCCTTTCAAACCAGCGCGGGAGACGATTTCGGCCTCCTGGCGGTGGTATTTGGCGTTGAGGACGTTATGGGTGATTTTTTGCAGCTTGAGCATGCGCGCGAGCGTCTCAGAGGCTTCCACGCTGGCGGTGCCGACCAGGATGGGCTGACCTTTGGCGTGCAGTTGATGGATCAACTCGATGACGGCGGTGAATTTCTCGCGGCGCGTTTTGTAGATGCTGTCGTTGTTGTCGATGCGCTTGACGGGCTGGTTCGTCGGGATGGTGAGTACATCGAGATTGTAGATGTCATGGAACTCGGCGGCGTCAGTTTCGGCAGTGCCGGTCATGCCTCCGAGCTTTTGATAGAGGCGGAAATAGTTCTGAATGGTGATGGTAGCGAGCGTCTGTGTCTCAGCATCAATGCTGACGCCTTCCTTGGCTTCGACAGCTTGGTGGAGGCCATCAGACCAGCGGCGACCAGGCATCTCACGACCGGTTTGGGCGTCGATGATGATGACTTTATTGTCGCGCACCATGTACTCGACGTCTTTCTCGTAGTTGCAGTAGGCGCGGAGGAGTTGGCTGATCTGATGGATGCGCTGACCTTGATGGGAGAGGCGGTCTTGAGTCTCGGTCTTCTTGCGCAGGCGAGCTTCTTCGGAGAGCGAGGTGTCGCCGTCGATCTCGGAGTAGATGGTGGCAATGTCGGGAAGGACGAAGGCATCTGGCTCGTCGGGATTGAGGAAGGCACGACCGATTTCGGTGAGGTCGGCATCGTTGCTCTTTTCTTCGATGAAGTAGAAGAGCTCCTCTTTGATGCGGAAGAATTCGACCTTCTGTGTGTCCTGATAGAGCGCGAGTTCGGCCTTTTCCATGGCACGGCGGAGTTCAGGCTCCTCCATGCAGCGCAGGAGGGCACGGTTCTTTGGCTGGCCAAGGTGGCACTGGAAGAGCAGCTTGCCGGCGAGTTCCATGTCGCCTTTGGCGGCATGTTCCTTGGCGTCGGAGATGAGTTTGTTGCAGAGCGTGTTTTGGCGGCGCACCAATTGCTCGACGAGGGGCTTGTAGCGCTCGTAGTGGTGTGATGTCTCAGCGACAGCGACTGGACCACTGATGATCAGAGGCGTGCGAGCTTCGTCGATGAGCACGGAGTCCACTTCATCCACGATAGCGAAGTAATGGCCGCGCTGGACCTGCTGCTCCTTGCTGGAGGCCATGCCGTTGTCACGCAGGTAGTCGAAGCCGAATTCACTGTTGGTCCCAAAGGTGATGTCACATTGATACTGCTCCGCACGGTAGTGGCTGGGCTGATCGTTTTGGATACAGCCGACGGTGAAGCCGAGGAATTTATAAAGATAACCCATCCACTCGCTATCTCGGCGGGCGAGGTAATCATTGACGGTGATGACGTGGACGCCGCGGCCTGTCAGGGCATTGAGCGTGACGGGAAGGGTGGCGACAAGGGTCTTGCCCTCACCGGTGGCCATTTCGGCGATCATGCCGCGATGCAGTGCCGTGCCGCCGATAAGCTGCACATCGAAGTGGACCATATTCCAGGTCAGCGGGTAGTCGCAGACGATGATTTCTTTGCCAACGAGGCGGCGCGCTGCGTTTTTGACCACCGCATAGACCTCTGGGAGGATTTTATCGAGGATGGCGGCCTCGAGAGCGGGGAACTTGGGGTTGATGTCGTTCCAAGCCTCACGTGCTCGATCGATGCGGGCTTTTTTGTCATCAGGGGAAGCACCAGCCCAGGAGGCGGAGTCGAGATAGTCGATATCGAGGGCAGGGAAGTGCTCTTTGAGTTGGGTGAAGTATGGGGCGATGCCTTCGAGCGTGGCATCGACGGCTGCTTCATCCGCAATGCGGAGCGTGACACCACCAATGAAAGGCGGGGTGTGAAAGGCGCGGAAGGTGGTCTGCCAAGCGGCGATGCGGATGCGCAGGGCTTCCTCAGGTTCGTTTTGGAGAAGGCCTTCGAGGCGATTGATCTCGACGACGACGGGCTGGAGCTTGCGCACGGCACGTTGGTTTTTAGAACCGAGGATTTTTTTGATGAACCAGTTGAACATGAGGGCTTGGGGGAAAGAGGGGGCGGAATGTGGCGCGGGTAAGCGGTGGTGCAAGGACGCGCTTCACCCAGTGCCGTAGCACGATTATCGACTGGATGAAAACTTTCGTTGATTCATTGGCAGCCGATGCCAGCCTGCGCGCTCCATTTCACCCCCCTCATACCTATGGCCAGCGCAGCAGTACTCACTATCACCGACGCAAATTTTGAATCCGAAGTCATCAAATCAAACGTGCCTGTCATCCTCGACTTCTGGGCGGAGTGGTGCGGCCCATGTCGCATGCTGGGCCCTATCCTGGATGATCTAGCCACGGATCAAGGCGACAAGCTGAAGGTTGGTAAGGTCAACGTCGATGACCAGCAGGCTCTAGCCACTCAGTTCGGAGTGCGCTCGATCCCGATGATGGTCTTCTTCAAGAACGGCAAGGCGGTGGACACCGTCGTCGGTGTGCAGTCGAAAGATGCCCTGATCAAGCGTCTGGCAGCTCTGCCTTAAACTTTGAGCGGTTTTTTAACAAATGAGCCATGATGGGTCCGCCATCATGGCTTTTTTGTTGGCTCAATAGTGGGGCAAACTCCGAGTGAGAGGCAAGGTGAGTCGAACCGGGGCTTGTTTGGTTTTGGAAATGGGCTAGCTTCGAGACCACCACTTTCCCAAAAACATGTTCGAGTCGATACGCCGGGCTAGATTGCAGCGCCAGGGTCTTTCCTGCGGTAAAACCCGCTTGAAGCACCAGGAGGGAGATCTTTTTGATGAGTTGCGAACACATCCTGGGGCGACAGTCGGCGTGTATGTGCTGTTTTTCCTGGGGCTGGCGGTTCTGCTGCGGATTGGCGCTGGGACCGCACCGCCTAGTTTGGTGCATTGGCTGAGTGTGGCCGCTGTGGGCACGGCGCTGGTGGTGCATCAGCGTGTGGCTTTGTTGCGTGATTTGGAGGAAAACCCCACGCTTCTCCTCGTGCTAGGGACGCTGTTGGTGCACATGGGACTGGTGGCTTGGCTGATGGATTTTGGCGGGAGCAAAGGGCAGGCTTGGTCGTCCTCTCTGCTGGTGGTAGCTGCGCCGCATGCGTTCGCACCTCTGGTGCTTTCGGTCATGATGGGGCGGAAAATTGGCCTGTTCGGGGCGATATACTCGACGCTGCTCGGGGCGATGATTTTTAGCGCGGGAGGTGTGATCAATGTGGTGACTTCTCTGGCCACATCATCCCTGATTGGCTTCTTGGTCGTGGTTTTCACCAATCGAGTGCGGAAGCGCAATCGTCTTTTCACGGCAGGACTTTATGCGGGCGTGGTAGCCGCAGTTTTTTCCTTGTTACTGCATGAGGCCTCGGGCTCGATGGAGTCGGCCAAGATCGGAAGCATGCTGGCGATTCCTTTTGGGATCAGCGTGCTGACGGGGATGGTCGTTGGTGGGCTGCTGCCGGTGTTGGAGTCTCTCTTTGGAGTGACAACGGAGGTGAGTTGGCTGGAACTCGCTGACTTAAATCACCCGCTAATGCGGCGCTTGTCGATCGAGGCTCCAGGAACCTACCACCACAGTCTGGTGGTGGCCAATCTAGCCGAAGCGGCTGCGGAGAATATCCAAGCCAGCGCAACCATGTGCCGCGTCTGCGCCTATTTTCATGACATCGGTAAGCTCAGTAAACCCGAGTACTTCATCGAGAACATGGACCCATCGGTCAATCCTCACTTGGAGCTGACGGCGCGAATGAGTGCGCTGGTGATCATCGCTCATGTCAAAGATGGCGTGGATCTGGCCATCAAGCACAACCTGAACTGCCGTATCATTGATGTCATCGAGCA
>JANOBP010000763.1:0-15263 GCA_031411715.1 Verrucomicrobiaceae bacterium
GCCCCGGCGATGAGGCCCTGGCCGGCGGCTTCTTCATAGCCGGAGGTGCCATTGATCTGCCCGGCGAAGTAGAGGCCGGAGATGCGCTTCGTCTCCAGGGTGGGGTGGAGCTGGGTGGGCGGGCAGTAGTCGTACTCGACCGCGTAGCCGGGGCGGATGATCTCGGCGTTCTCCCGGCCGGGGATGGAGCGGATGAAGTCATACTGGACCTCGAAGGGCAGGGAGGTGGAGACGCCGTTGACGTAGAACTCGCGGGTGTGGCGGCCCTCCGGCTCCAGGAAGATCTGGTGGCGCTCCTTCTCCGCGAATCGCACCACCTTGTCCTCCACGGAGGGACAGTAGCGCGGCCCGACGCCCTCGATCTTGCCCGAATACATGGCCGATTTGTGGATATTGGCCCGGATGATGTCGTGCGTCTGGGGGGTGGTGTATGTGATCCAGCAGGGGATTTGTTCCACGTGGAACGTTACAGGGGACCAGGAGTTGAGGGTGAACTGGTTGGGGCCGGTGGTGGGAAGGCTGGGAGATGGGGCGGGCACTTCGGGTTCGTCTTCGGGTAATGAGCCGGAGAGGTAGCTGAAGCGCGGGGCGGGCGTGTCTCCGGGTTGGAGTTCGCACTTGGAGAAGTCGATGCTGCGGCTATTCAGGCGGCAGGGGGTGCCAGTTTTGAAGCGCTGGACGTCGAAGCCAAGCGTGCGCAGGCTGTCGGAAAGGGTGGAGATGCTGTCACCCATGCGGCCGCCAGCTTGGTTCTGCTGGCCGACATGAAGGAGTCCGCGCATGAAGGTGCCGGAGGAGATGATGACCGTTTTGGCGCGGTAGATCATGCCGAGGGAGGTGCGAATGCCGGTGATGGCGTCATTTTCGACCAGAAGCTCGGCGGCGTTGCCCTGATGGAGGTCGAGGTTGGGCTGGTTCTCGATGAGCCACTTCATTCGGAACTGGTAGGCTTTCTTGTCGCACTGGGCGCGGGGGGCCTGGACGCTGGGTCCCTTGCGGGCGTTGAGCATGCGGAACTGAATGCCAGTGGCGTCCGTGTTGCGGCCCATGACACCGCCAAGGGCGTCGATCTCGCGCACGACGTGTCCTTTGGCCAAACCGCCGATGGCGGGGTTGCAGGACATCTGGGAAATGGTGTCAAGGTTTTGGGTGAGGATGGCCGTCTGGCAACCGAGACGTGCGGCGGCCATGGCGGCCTCGACTCCAGCGTGGCCGGCGCCGCAGACGATGACGTCGTAGTGTTTGGGGAAGGTGTAGAGGCTGGACATGGAAGGATGGGTGACGAATGGCCGAAAGAGAACCGACGATAGCACGGGTGGCGAATTGTTCCATGTGGAACAGGGCAGGGGGTCAAGAGTTGTTTTGGCGGGCAAGGTGGTTGCAACGGAATGCTTGCTTCCAAGCGGCTCCCAGCTAGTATCGACTCCTCTCATGGCCACTGCAAAAGCCCCCAAAACAGCCGTCGCGGCACATGCCAGCGATCCTATCAATCAGAAGCTCAGCGCCGCCGACAAGGTGGGGCTTTATCGCCAAATGGTGCGCATCCGGCGCTTTGAGCAGGTGTCGCTCCAGCACTATCAAGCGGGTCGTATGGGTGGCTTTCTTCACCTCTACATCGGTCAGGAATCCGTCGCCGTGGGCACGGTTTCGGTCATGGGACCAAACGACCACGTGATCACCGCGTATCGCGATCACGGTCACGCTTTGGCCGTGGGAATGGGCATGAACGAATGCATGGCCGAGCTCTTTGGCAAGGCGACCGGGTGCTCCCGTGGCAAGGGCGGATCGATGCACTATTTTGCACCGGACAAAAACTATTGGGGTGGCCACGGTATCGTAGCCGGTCAGACACCGTTGGGACTTGGGCTGGCTTATGGTTTGAAATACCGTGGCGTCAAAGGGGCCGCGCTTTGCTTCTTGGGTGATGGCGCGGTGAATCAGGGTGCCTTTCATGAGTCGCTGAATTTGGCCGAGCTCTGGGATCTGCCAGTGATCTATGTGATCGAAAACAACGGCTATTCGATGGGCACCAGCCAGCAACGCTCGTCGGCCTACACGGACTTTCTTGCCAAGCGCGCGGACGGCTACGGTATGGCCTGGGAGCAGTTCAACGGGGAGGACATTTACAGCGTGCGCGCCGGCGTGGGCAAAGCCATTGAGCGTGCGCACAACGAATCGAAACCCAGTATTCTTGAAATCGCCACTTACCGCTGGGAGGGTCATTCGGTGGCCGACGCGAACAAGTTCAAGTATCGCACCAAAGAAGAGGTCGAGAAGTTTCAGAGTGAGCATGACCCCATCCAAGTCTGGAAGCGTAATCTGCTAACAGAAGGTGTGGCGACCGAGGCAGAGCTGAAGACCATCGACAAAGAGGCCCAAAAAGAAGCAGAGGATTCCGCAGAGTTTGCTAAAAGTAGTCCCTATCCAGAGCCAGAAACCATTTTCGAAGATGTTTACTGGGAAGTGGACAACAAAACGGAAGCCGGCCAGACCGGACGGCACTTTTTCAACGACTGAGTCTTTGATGGGCTTCTTGAGCTTCCGGCGACTACTACTTGGTCTTATCCGTCTCTTTAGACACCGTCTGCGCTTGTGCCTCAGCGAGTCCGCTGATCACCACAGCGTGCTTCTCATAGATCACCTTGGAGCCGGTTAGTTGCGCAAAGTATTCGAGCGCTTCGGAAACCGGGATGTTGGCGAGTTTGAGGGAGAACTTCTTTTCGCCCACTCCCGCGCCTTTGACGAGCACGTTGGGTGTCACCTTACCGGCTGAAGCGTTCTTGGAAAGCATTCGCAGACCTTCGAGGGCTTCATTGAGCGTGACCTCCTCCATCTCGAGTTTTGGAATCACCACGGCCGCGTAATCCCGTCTGAGCGTGGACACATTGACCTTCTGGGTGGCTTTGATGTGTCGCAGCATGTTCTGTGTGTCGACGTGATTTGGAGAAGCCGCAGCGACTTGGCTCAGCATTGTGTATGCGGTTTCCATGTCGCCTTTGTGGAAGGCGGCGCGGCCTTCTTGATAGAGCGTGTTGATGTCACTGGCTTGGATGCTGTGGCAAAAAAAAGCAGCCGTCATCGCGAGGGCCACTGTGGTGATTTTGAATCCGTGGAGAAACGTTGTTTTCATAGGATGAGTTGTTTGATTTATTCGTGGTGATTTCATCAAATCGCGGAGCAGATGTCAAGAGCTGTCCTGAGGTGCTTGCCGGTTACGGCATTCTCGCCATGCATATGCGCCATGCCCCCGCCTAAAAAAGCCAGCACGAGTGCCGCCATCCAAGTCTTCCTTGGAAGCGATGAAGCGCGCGTGAAGGAAGCGGCGCTCATGCTCGTGCGTCAACTCACGCCACCCGAGGCGGGTGACTTCTCAAATGACATCATCGACGGCACGGCGGACAACGCCGAGCACGCGGGTGGCATTTGTTCCAACGTTGTCCAGGCGCTGCTGACACTGCCCTTTTTTGGCGGCACGAAAGTTGTTTGGCTCAAGAACGCTACCTTTCTCGGTGATTCGCAAACTGGCCGAGCACAGGCTGCTGTGGAGGGCTTTGAGCGAATCCTCACCGTTGTCGAAAACGGACTCGGTAATGATGTGCGCTTTGTCATCAGTGCCACAGCCATCGACAAGCGGCGCACCGCTTTCAAGCGGTTGTCGAAGCTCGCGACGATGGAAATCTTCGACAAGCCAGACACGTCCAAAGCCGGATGGGAAGGTGCCGTGCTCGCGGTGGCTTCCAAGAAAGCCAAAGAGCTCGGCATTACTTTTGAAAGTGGTGCACTGGAGCTTCTGGTGCAGATGGCGGGCGACGACACGCGCCAGATGGAAAACGAGCTTGAAAAAATCGATCTTTTCCTCGGTGAGCGTCGGCGTGCCGGACTCAAGACGGTGCAGAATCTGGTTTCCATGAGTCGCGCAGGCGTGCTGTGGGATCTTGGCAATGCCATTGGCAAACGAGACCTTCAACGAGCCCTCGAACTGCTTGGAACCTTAATGTATCAAGGCCAGAACGCCATTGGCTTACTGCTCGCGGCCATCGTTCCGCGTGTGCGGAGTCTGCTGCTCATCAAAGATCTTGGCAGTCGATACAAGCTGAACAAATTCAACTACCAAGGCTTCTGCACGTCGCTGGAAGGCCTGCCTGATTCCGCCACTGCACATTTGCCGCGCAAAAAAGACGGCACGGGATTCAATGCGTATCCGATGTTTCTCGCGCTTCCCGAAACGGGCAATTTCACGCTCGACGAACTTCACGCTGGCTTCCGTGCCTGCCTGGTGGCGAATGCAAAACTCGTGACCTCATCTCTCGACCCCAAACTTGTGATTGAGCGCTTACTCATTGGCCTACTGGCGAAAAAGACGCGCTGAAGTTACTTCTCCATCACCGACTGCATCAGCGCCTTGAGTGACTCATTCGTCTTGGCTACAGCCGCTTGGGTGGGCGGGATGGTGGCGGCGTCTTTCCATGTGGCAGAAATCTCTTCGAGAGTTTTATGAATGTTCTTGAGCAGGGCTTCCTCCCGTTGCTTCGCGGTGATGCGTGCAAAACGATCACGCATGTCTTGGAGTGTCGATGGTGAGCCAACACACAGACCGCGTACGTCAGCGCCTGGCGTGTCGGTGATGACGGTGGAGGCTATTTCGAGCATGCGGAGCCACAATCCTGTGTCGATGAGCAACGTTAGGTCATCGTCTTTCAAGGCACGCAGAAGGCGCAGCAGCTCTTCATGGCTGTCATGGATCTCTTGGCGCAATTCCTTCCACTGGCTGGCCTCGGACATTTTTCCCTGAGCCATGAGGCGTGGCATCAACTTCTCGCCGACACCGAGCATGCGGCAGTAGGTGACGATGTCCTGGTTGTTGTTGCGGAACTGCTGCGAATCACTCGCCTGCCAGATGAGGAAGCTTTCGCCAATCAAACTGCCGAGGATCAAGGCCGCGCGCGCGCGATCCGTAGGCGGCGTGGGTGGCTGTGGCCGAAAGAGCAGGCGCCAGCGCGCCTTCGTACTCTTTCCGACGAGGTCGAGAAAGTCTGCGGGCGATTGATCTTCGAAAACAATGATCGGTTCCACGGTGAACCCTGGCGGCTTGGCCGCTTCCTGGCTATGCGCCGGGCAAATGGCCGCGAGCAGCGCAGCGATGAGAGTCACTCGTTTGATGGACATGATGATTTGGACGTTAACGCCCAAGTATTACTCAACGGTGACGCTTTTCGCCAAGTTTCTTGGTTTATCCACGTCACAGCCACGCGCGACGGCAATGTAGTAAGACAGCAGTTGCAGCGGCACGACGTTCAGGATGGGCGTCAGGTAGGATGGGCAGTCTGGCACATAAATCACGTCATCGGTGATGCGTTCCAGCTCCGTTCGGCCCTCGGTGGTCACGGCGATGACCGGACCTTTGCGCGCGCGCACTTCCTCGATGTTGCTCACGTTTTTGTCGAACACCGCATCATCTGGCGCGATGAAAACAGAGGGCATATCGGGTTTTACCAAAGCGATCACACCGTGCTTCAATTCGGCGCTCGGATGACCACTGGCGTAGATGTAGCTGATTTCCTTCATCTTCAGCGCACCTTCGAGTGCCACGGGGTAATTCATCTGGCGGCCCATGAAGAGCATGCCTTCCGCGTTCACATGCTTTTCGGCGATGGCCTTGATCTTGTCGGTTTGTTTTAGGATTTGAGAAATTTTGTCTGGGATGGCCTCCAGTTCGTCGATCATCTCCAAACCATCGACACTCGAGAGATGATGAATGCGACCAAGGAGCAGACTGAGCAGTGTCAGAATGGTGACTTGTGATGTGAAGGTCTTTGTCGCTGCAACACCGATCTCCGGCCCCGCATGAATGTAAACGCCACCATCGCTCTCTCTTGCGATGGTGCTGCCGACGGTATTCACGATGCCGAGGCAGTGGATGCCCTTGCGCTGGCCTTCACGCATCGCTGCGAGTGTATCGATGGTCTCACCGCTTTGGCTCATCACAAATTGCAGGGTGTTTTTGTTCGTCGGAACATTGCGGTAGCGGAATTCGCTGGCGATTTCGACCTCTGTTGGCACACGTGCGAGCGATTCGATGAGATACTCTCCGACCATGGCAGCGTGGTAGGCCGTTCCACATCCAGCGAGGATGATGCGGTCGATCTGCACGAGTTCCTTTGGCGTCATGTTAAGCCCACCGAGCACCGCAGTGCATTCATCACGTGAAAGACGACCGCGCATGGCGTTGCGGATCGCATTTGGTTGCTCGAAGATCTCCTTGAGCATGAAATGCGGGAAATCGCCCTTCTCTGCATCGTCCGCCGTGAATTCCACGCGGCTGACTTTCACATCTGCAGGCTGGCCTTGATGCGACTGCACGTCATATCGATCCTTGGTGATGGTAACGATGTCGTAGTCATTGAGATAAACGACGTCACGGGTGTGCGCGACCACGGCGGACACATCACTTGCCAGAAAGTGCTCATGGTCACCCAGACCGATAATGAGTGGACTGCCGAGACGTGCGCCGACGATGACGCCCGGTAGGTCACCATGCATCACCGCGATGCCATAAGTTCCCTTCACACGAGCGAGCGCTGCCTTGAGTGCACTCACCAGCCGAAGTGTGCCGTCTTTTTCGGACGATTCATCAAAGTAGGTGCCAACGAGATGTGAGAGCACTTCGGTGTCCGTTTGTGAAACGAAGGTGTGGCCCTTGGCGATGAGTTGATCCCGCAGGGTTTGATAATTCTCGATCACGCCATTGTGGACGAGCACGAGCTTTCCGGATTGATCGGGGTGCGGATGCGCATTCACGTCGGTGGCAGGGCCGTGTGTGGCCCAGCGAGTATGCGAGATGCCCATGGTGCCTTTGGGAGCCGCTTCGTCCACGGCAATGCGTAGATTGTCGATTCGTCCTGCGCGCTTCACGATCCGCAGCGCCTCGCCGCCGCCATTGAGCGCCATGCCAGCCGAGTCATAGCCACGATATTCCAAGCGCCTCAGTCCATCCAACAAGATGGGGCTAGCCTGACGATTGCCGATGTATCCAACGATTCCGCACATATGAGAGTAAAAATTTAGGGGGGCAGGGAACTTACCGCCCACTGGGGTTTTGTGCCAGTGATTCGTGCCCGCGCAGCTTAGTTTTGGACGTTTCCGCCAGATGCGGCAGCATGGTGGCAGAAATGTCCCAGAAAGTTCTCATCATCGGTCAAGGCCTTGCTGGCACGGCGCTCGCGTGGCGGCTGTGGGAACGGGGCGTACCATTTTTGGTTGTTGATCGTGCTGAAGCCGTTACCAGCTCGAAAATTGCCGCCGGGCTTGTCACGCCTGTCACAGGCATGCGTTTGAAGGTGAGTTGGCGGTATGAGGTTTTTTATCCAGAAGCAGCACACTTCTATCGAAGCTGTGGCCAGCGCTTAAAACAGCGTTTCTTCTTTCCACGTGGTTATGTGCGGCTTCTCAAAGATGATCTCGAACGCACAAAATGGCATAAGCGCCTACAGGAGCCAGACCTGCGTCCATTTTTGCATTCCGGAGCTCCCACTCTCGATCCCGAAGTTTTTTCCGGCCCCCACGAGGGTTTCCAGCAACGCCACGCCGCGTGGCTAGACACAGCTTCTTATCTTGAAGCCAGCCGCTGTTTCTTCCAAAAGCACGATTCATGGACCCAAGCCGATGTGCGGCCAGCCGATGTCCAAGATGATCACGAAGGTGCCACATGGAACGCGCAGCGCTTCAGTCACGTCATTTGGGCGCAAGGCTGGCAGGCTGCGCATCATCCACTCATCGACTGGGTGCCATTCCAGAGTGCCTTGGGCACCATTTTGACGGCGCAGGCTGATCTGAAAGGAGAGCAGCGCATCATCAACCGCGGCTGCTGGCTCATTCCTCGCCAAGACGGCACGCTGCGCGCGGGTTCCACGTATGAATGGCAGTTCACAGACAGCACAGCATCTCCAACCCTGGTCGCTGGGCTGGAAAAAAGTTTACGCTCTCTGGTGAGCACGCCTCTGGAAGTCACCCACGTGCAAAGCGCTGTGCGCCCCATTATCAAAGGGCGTCAGGCGATGCTTGGAACTCATCCCACCCATCCGCGAGTCGCCTTTTTCAATGGCCTCGGCTCCAAAGGTTCCCTCCGCGCGCCGTGGCTTGCGCGCCATCTCATCGAGCATCTTCTTGATGGTGCGGCTCTCGACGCGGCCTTCGACTTGCAGCACAATCAGCTATGAAACAACCTCACCTTGCCAGCACCAGCGGTGGACTGCCTTCCTCAGTCCGCTGGGCGCAACTCATGCTGGAAGACCGCCTGCAGCCGGGTGATGTGGTGATTGATGCGACGATGGGGAATGGGCATGACACCCTTTTTCTCACGCAATGCGTTTCACCGGGCGGCCATGTTTTTGCCTTCGACATTCAAGCGCAGGCCTTGGAGCAAACAAGACTGCGCGTCCCCGCAGAGATGACGACGCTGGTCCACGCGGGCCATGAAACGATGCGTGCGCATCTTCCGGCTGCGTTGCATGGCCGCATCAGTGCGGTGATGTTTAATTTGGGCTATCTGCCAGGCGCGGATAAAAGCTGCATCACGCACACCACGACGACACTGGTCGCTGTGCGTGAGGCGCTGGAGGTCTTGCGGCCAGGAGGGCTGCTGACCATTGCGGTGTATCCAGGGCATGATGGCGGAGCGGAAGAAGGGCGTGAAATCGCGCTGTGGGCAGCGCAATTGGACTCACGGCAGTTTGAGGTGCAGCACCTGCGTCCTGTGAACCGCAGCGCGGCACCACCGGAGCTTTGGGCGGTCTGGAAGTCAGCTTCGCGAAAAAATATGCCCACGGCTGGGAATTCGCGCGAAAGTTTTGTCTCTCAGGGTACGGATGATTAACACGACAATCGCCACCGCCATGAAAAAACTCGCCAAACTCCTCACTGCTCTCACACTAGCCGCCATGACCACCGCCACACCTGCCGCCGAGCCCGCTGCTGCTAAAATCGAAAAAGCTTACATTGGAGGCGGCTGCTTCTGGTGTGTGGAGGCGCAGTATTTGATGCTCAAAGGTGTGAAGAAGGTCGTCAGCGGCTACTCCGGCGGCAAGACCATCAATCCGACTTATGAAGACATCTGCACCGGCGAAACCGGCCACGCTGAAGTGATTGAGATCGAGTTTGATCCAGCCGTGACCAACTTCAAAGAAATCATCGAGCTATTCTGGGAAGCGCATGACCCAACGAGTGTGACCAAGGAAGAGATGATGAAGCACGGCAAGCTGCTGCCCAAAGGTACCGCCTATCAAGGTAACGACTACGGCACGCAGTACCGCTCCATCATTCTCTACACCAGTCCCGAGCAAAAACAGATCGCCGAGGCATCTAAAGCCGCTGCGCAGAAGAACTGGAAAGACCCCATCGCCACGGAGATCACCCCGCTGGTGAAGTTCTACAAAGCAGAAGACTACCACCAGAACTATCAGGCCCTGAATCCCGACCAAGGCTATGTGCGCGGTGTTGTGACACCCAAGGCCGAAAAATTCAAGCACACGCTCGAGGACAAGGGGAAGCTTAAAGAAGAGAAGAAATAGCTCACTCAACCAGTCGCTCGTCTGAATCGATAAACATCCAGCAAAGCGCGGAGATCACATACGTCGAGGCGGCGACGTAGAGCACGCCATTCCAGCTTAGCCCCATCGTCTTCATCAACCACGGAACCGCCACGCCGCACAGGGCGCCGCCGAAGTTGCCGATCATGTTCATGCTGCCGGAAACGGAGCCAGCGAGCTTTCCACCCACGTCCATGCACGCGCCCCAGGCTCCCGGCATCGATAGGTCATTGAAAAAGCCGGACATCCCAAGCGCTAGCATCGCATAAGTGGCATTGCGTTGTTGCGTGGCGATTACGATGAGGGCTCCGGCTGCTAGCATGCCCACCACACCCACTGCGCGCCTCGCGAGGCTGAGGTTGTTGCTCTTGCGTGACATGCGGTTGGCCATCAGCCCACCGATGAAACAACCGATGCCACCAAAGAACAGCGGCATGCCGTTTAAAACGGAGGACCACGTGGCCTCCATGTCCAAATTCAGCCCGTCCTTTGCTCCCATGAACTTCGGCATCCACGTGATGTAGAAGTACCACACGTAGCTGATGCAGAAGTAATACACCCACAGCAGCAGCACAGACCGTGTGGCAAATAATTTGCCCCAAGGGATCGCCGCATGGCCTGAGCCGAGATTTTTCTGTGACTCCTCCAGCAGCGCCAGTTCCGCCGCATTCACCTTCGGGTTGTCTTTTGGACTATCTCGAAACCACATCGCGAAAAACACCATCCACACCAATCCAAGGCTCGCAAAGATCACAAACGTCGCCCGCCAGCTGACCAAGCTCAATACCCATACCACCAGTAGCGGCGTGAAGGCCCCGCCCCACCGCGCCGCCAGCCAAGTGATGCCCTGTGCCATCCCATGCTCACGTTGTGGCAGCCAGATGCTGAACATCTTCGCGATGTTCGGGAAACCACCTGCCTCACCTGCACCGAATAAAAACCGGCAGACCATCAGTGAAATCCAATTCCACGCAAAACCCGTCGCTGCCGTGAAGAAGCTCCAAAACATCACGATACGCAGTAAAACCCGTCTTGGACCCCATTTATCTCCCAGCCACCCGCCAGGAATCTCAAACAATGCATAGGCCAAAGTGAACGCAGAAAAGACATATCCCATCTGGGTGTCATCCAGGCCTAGATCCTTCTCAATGAACGGCCGCGCTTTTGAAATGCACACCCGGTCGATGTAGTGAATGATGCCGAGTAGCACAGCAAAAACGATCACGCCATAACGCGTGCGGGTAGGTCGGAGGTTAGCTTCCATGAGTGATATAAGGCCTATGCTGCCACGAATCGCGTTCTGGCGTCAATCTCTCATACGTGCTCAGCGCGGCTCATGTTCGATGGAAATCAACCGCCACTCGCCTTCCGCGAGGTCGCCGAGCTCATAGCCACCGAAACGTTCACGGTGCAGTTTCTCGACGTGCAAGCCCTGGCTGGCGAACATGCGGCGCACTTGATGATAGCGGCCTTCGGTGATCGTTAGGCGGGCCGTTTTGGATGAAACGATCTCAAGCTTTGCCGGCAAGCACGGCTTGGTCTCACTGCGGAGCATGAGATCTCCTTTGGCAAAGACATCAATGAGCGCTGGGTCAATATCTTGATCGACTTCGGCGACGTAAATCTTCTCCACATCCGCCTTGGGCGAGGTGAAACGATGGACCAGGTTTCCAATGTCGGTGACAAGCAACAGGCCGCTGGTTTCTTTGTCCAGACGCCCCACGCTTGTCACGGCCGGATTCCGATCCAGCCAGTGCGGAGGCAGCAACTCATAAATCGTCGGCCCTTCTCCCTCACTGTGAGTGCAGACATAACCGACGGGCTTGTGCAGCATGGCCAGCAACCCATCGGGTGCCTCAAGTGGTTCACCATCCAGCGTGATGGTGTGTGCATCGACACGCTGATCGGCTTTGGTCAAAGCGATGCCGTTTTGCTTCACACGGCCAGATTTAACCAACGCTGCGGCCTCACGACGTGAGCAGTAGCCGAGGGAGGAGAGCAGTTGGTCGAGACGGCGCATGTGGCCTGCCTCTACTACGCCAGCAAGTCCTTAACACCATGCCCGTGGAAGTCAGTGAGTCGATAGTCGCGGCCTTGGAAACTATACGTGAGGCGTTCGTGATCGAAACCGAGCAGGTGCATCACCGTGGCTTGGAAATCGTGCACGTGAACTTTGTTCTCGGCGACACTGAAACCGAGTTCGTCGGTGCTGCCGTATTCAAATCCAGCCTTCGCGCCACCGCCAGCCATGAAGAGAGAGTAGCAGTCCGGATAGTGATCGCGGCCCAGAACCTTGCTGGCAGCGGTGCGGCCTTCGCGGAAAGGTGTACGGCCGAATTCGCCGCCCCAGATGACCAGCGTGTCATCCAGCAGGCCGCGTTGCTTCAGATCTTTAATCAATGCGACCACGGGCTTGTCGGTGGCGGCCATTTTCTTGGTGAGCCCATCGGTGATGCCGTTGTCAGCACCGGTGCCGTGGAAATCCCACCCCCAGTCGAAGAGATTCACAAAGCGCACGCCTTTTTCGATGAGGCGACGCGCCAGCAGGCAGTTGTTGGCAAAACTCGATTCGCCGGGCTTCGCGCCGTAGGCTTCAAGCACGTTTGCGGGCTCTTTGGAGATGTCCATCACCTCTGGCACGCTCGTCTGCATGCGGAAGGCCAGCTCATACTGCGCGATACGTGTGACCGTCTCGGGATGTCCAAATTCGGTGACTTGCTCCTGATTGAGCGCCTGCAGAGTATCGAGCGTTTTGCGGCGCAGATCGCGGCTCATACCGGCGGGATCACTGACGAACAACACGGGATCGCCTTTGCTGCGGCATTGCACACCTTGATACACACTCGGAATGAAACCGCTGCCCCAACATCCCTGCCCGCCGCTGGGCTGGGTGCCGCTGGAGATCAGCGCAACAAAGCCGGGCAAGTCCTGATTCTCCGTACCGAGGCCATACGTCGCCCACGAGCCCATCGACGGCCGTCCCTGCCGCGCATGACCCGTGAACAGCAGCAACTCCGCCGGCGCGTGATTGAACTGATCCGTGTTCATCGAGCGGATCATGCACATCTCATCGGCGATCGTGTGGAAGTTTGGGCACGCATCGCTCATCCAGATGCCGCCTTTGCCGTATTGCGCGAAGGTGCGCGGCGTGCCCATCAGCTTCGGGACGCCTGTGGTGAAGGCAAAGCGTCGGCCTTTAAGAATCGAATCCGGGCAGTCCTGTCCACTGCGCTTCACCAGCTCTGGCTTGTAATCAAAAAGATCCAGATGCGGCGGCGCACCTGACATGTGCAGGTAAATCACACGCTTTGCCTTCGCCTCATGATGCGGCTTACGCGGCGCCAACGGATTGCCCGACTGCGGACTCGCGGCGCTCTTCTGCAGCAGCGCATGCATGGCGATGGCTCCGAGGCTGAACTGGCCGGTAGCGCCAAGGAACTGACGGCGCGTGGTGAGTTGGAGTTTGTCGTGGGTGATGGGGTTCATGAGGAAGTGGATTTTGAGGTCACAATTTGTGACCTCAAGTTTGATGGGCTTCAGGGATGGAATCCGATCTGTTTGCGGGGGGCAGGCGGCGGTGGGGCCAAAAGTGGCATCAGCTTCTTGTAAATGTCGCGCAGCGAGGCGTCGTGGATCAGCAGCGTGTTGTCGATCTCGGCCAGACGCTTGAGGATCAGGGAATTTGCGGCGATTTGCTCACGGATTTCGATAAAGGCACGGATGACATAGACGCTCATCGAGATGGCGCGGTCGCTGTTCAGCACCGAGGCGGCCATAAGGGCGCCATGCTCGGTAAAGAAACGAGGCGGCGTGCTACGTCCGCCGTGGCCGGATCTTGGTATCACAGATTGTGATACCAAGATTAGAAACTCCTCACGGGTGACAATGAACGAAAAGTCCTCTGGGAAACGCTTCAAATTGCGTTTCACAGCCTGGTTGAAGATCGTTGTGCTGACGCCATAAAGCGCCGCCAAATCCGAATCCATCACCACACGCTGGCCGCGCACGGTGTGGATGGGGATGTCGATGGATTTTTTGGTGGCCATGGCTTTGTATGGAATTACCTCCGCATCAAAAACTCATCCAGATTCATCACCACATTGGCGATAGTCGTCCAAGCGGCGAGTTCAGGAAGATTGGCGTCTTTGGGGGCAGGGCCGAGCGGATCGGTCGCCATCTTGGTGGCGGCGGGAAGGTCGGCTTGATAGGCGGTGAGTGTCTCAGAGTGCAGTTTCGTGAGTGACTCGGCCTCGTGCGGAGTCGGAGCACGGCTGAGGCAGAGCTTAAAGAGGTGCGTCAGGCGTTCGGGCGTTGATTTGGCCTCGGTGACGAGGCGGCGAGCCATGGCTTGATTCGTTTCGATGAAAACGGGATCGTTGAGAGTCACGAAGGCCTGCAGCGGCGTGTTCGTACGGCTGCGGCGGATCATGCAGACCTCGCGATTGCCGGCGTCGAAGGTGGTGAAGCTCGCATACGGACTGTTGCGGCGCACCTCGGTGTAGAGGCTTCGGCGGTGCTTGTCATCGCCTTCGCTGACGGTCCAGTCATTGCTGCGGCCAAAGGCGGTGCTGAGCCCCATGTTGGGTGTGGCAGGTCGCACGGGCAGTCCATACATCTTTGCCGAAAGCAGACCGCTCACGGCGAGCGATTGATCGCGTAGCAGCTCACCGGTGGGGCGGAAACGTGGGCCACGGGCGAGCAGGCGATTGTCGGGATCGCGTTCGTTGAGTTCGGGCGTGGATTTGGAGCTTTGCTGATAGGCCTGACTCGTGAGCATCAGCTTGAGCATGTGCTTGGTGTCCCAACCGCTGTCCATCAGCTCGGCGGCGAGCCAGTCGAGCAATTCGGGATGGAAAGGCAGATCGCCCTGGCTGCCGAACTCCTCGCTGCTGCGCACGATGCCGGTGCCAAAAATGCTTTCCCACAAGCGATTCACCGTCACGCGAGCGGTGAGCGGATTGTCACGGCTCACGAGCCATTTTGCCATCGTGAGACGGTTCTTAGGCGCATTCGTGGGCAGCGGATTAAAGATCGCGGGGGTGGCTTCATTCACTTCATCACCAAGTGCTTGCCAGTTGCCGCGAAGCTGCACTTTGGTGACGCGACGCTGCTTCGGATCAAGATCATGCATGATCGGCACGGTGACCATTTTGAGCGCGGCGAGTTGTTTATTGAGCGCGGCGATGCGTTCACGCTCGGTTTTGGTTTCAGGTGCGACTTGGCGCACGAAATAGTCGCGGATCGTCGTCGTTTCTGCGGCTTTGCGGCCTGCGGCAGGTGCACTAAGGGCGCTCAGAACGTTTGCGGGTAGTGGAGCTAACTTCGCGATGCGCGCATCATTGGAAACACTGACGCGGAAAGCTCCAAGGGTGTGCTCTGCCCACTGCGATGTTTGATTCAGCGTGAGGATGAGTCGCGAAGGCATGGCGATTTTCTCCGAGCGTGCTGGCAGCAACGTGAGCGCGTGATCTTTGCCCGTGTGTCCAGCCAGCGCCCAACCTTTGTCTTTCGCGGGTTTGTCGGTGATGACTTGCTTCGGATCAAACGTGTCCTGCGTGGCATCAGCGAAGGCGTTGGTGAACAACAACTCAAGCCGTCCGCTGACGCTGACTTCTTCACGGGGCTCGAACTTCTTCTTCACCTCTTGCTCCCAGACGGGCTTCATCTGCTCATCGAGCA
>JANOBP010000764.1:0-2689 GCA_031411715.1 Verrucomicrobiaceae bacterium
AGAAAAACCTGCTTGTCATCACCGAGATCCCCTACGGCACCACCACGGGTGGATTGATGGACAGCATCGTCGCCGCCAACGAGAAGGGCAAAATCAAGATCGCACATGTGGACGACAACACCTCCGACAAGGTCGAGATCGCCGTGCAACTGCCCGCCGGCACTGACACTGAGCAGACCATCCAGGCGCTCTACGCCTTCACCGACTGCGAAATCTCGCTCTCACCGAACGCGGTCGTCATTCAGGACGACAAGCCGCGTTTCATGAACGTGAACGACCTGCTCAAAGGCAGCGCGGAAAACACCAAGATCCTGCTTGGCAAGGAACTGGAGATCCAGCTCGGCGAACTCGAAGAGAAATGGCATTTCAGCTCGCTGGAGAAGATTTTCATCGAGAACCGCATCTACCGTCGCATCGAGGAATGCGAGACGTGGGAGGCCGTGATCGCCGCCATCTGGGCCGGCTTGAAGCCGCACCTCTCTCTGCTCAAGCGCGAGATCACCGATGAAGACGTGGCCCGGCTCACCGAGATCAAGATCAAGCGCATCTCCAAATTCAACGGCTTCGAGGCCAACGAGCACATCAAGAAGCTCGAAGGCGAGATCGAACAGGTGAATAAGCACCTCAAGCAGCTCACGCGCTACACCATCGCCCACTTTGAGCGCCTGAAGAAGACCTATGGCCCAGGCCGCGAGCGCCGCACCGTCGTCAGTGGCTTTGAGCGCGTGTCGGCCTCTGAGGTCATCATTCAAGGCGAGACACTCTACTTGAACGCCAAGGAAGGATTCGCTGGCACGAGCCTGAAGCGTGAGGGTGAACCACTCTGCAAATGCTCAAGCCTCGACGATGTGATCTTCTTCACGCGTGAGGGCACCATGAGTGTCACCAAGGCCGCACCGAAGTTCTTCGTCGGCAAGAACCCGCACTACATCAATCTCTTCAAGAAAGACGACGAAGCCGTCTATACCATGATCTTCCGAGACGGACGCCAAGGCAGCCTCATGGCCAAGCGCTTCCGCATTGGTGGAGTCACCCGCGACAAGGAGTATGTGCTCACCAAAGGCACCCCTGGCAGCAACGTGCTCTACTTCATGCGTCACGAGACCGAAGAGGAGTCCAACGCCCAAAACGTGGTCGTCCACCTTAAGCCAGCACTCTACCTGCGCAATCTTACCATCAAGTTCCCCTTCAACTCCGTCGCCATCAAGGGCCGCGAGTCTCAGGGCAACATCATCACCAAACACAGCGTCGATCGCGTGGTGCGTGAGCCGAAGAGCGGGGAAGCTGCAAGCTGAGCAAACGGCGGCTTAATTCATCCACTCGCTTTCGTCCATGGCGCGAAGTTCGAGCCATTCTTGGGCGAAGGCTTCGAAGCTGGAGGCGATTTGCTCGCTTTCGCGGGCGTGGAGGTCGTAGCAAACAACGGGACACTCGCCGTTGGTGCTTGGCTTGCGGGTGTCGATGCAGCAAGGAGCGTCGGGATCAGCTTCAATGACGATGAGATGTGCTGGCAGGTCATCCTCCGTGCGGAATTGAATGGTTTCGTTGTAAACGGAACCGTCGGTGGCGCGCAGTGGGTCTGCATGCCAGATGCCGCAGATGTAGCTACCAAAGTGGCTGACGGCACCGTAGCGCTGAAGGAAGTCGCGATAGCTTGGTGGTAAGGTAACTGCCAGAGCGCGCTCCAAGCTCGCGACTTTGGCCAAAGATTTAGGTCCAGCCGTGGCGAAGCCTTCCACGTGATCCGTGAGGGTCTCGATGTAGTTTTGGATGAGCTTCATATTCAGGAGGACGTGGTGAGTTTTGAATGAATCGCTGCGCCGAGCTTGAATTAATCAATCTGGACTAAAATCTCACGCGGTTTGGCTCCGTCTCCCGGGCCGATGATACCGCGTGCCTCGAGCAGATCCATCATGCGGGCTGCGCGGCCGTAACCAAGGCGCAGGCGGCGCTGGAAAAGGCTGGTGCTGGCTTTTTTCTCCTGGCGGATGACTTCGATGCACTGCTCAAGTGTCTCGGCTTCTTCGGTGCTCATGGCTCCTTCTTCGTTTTCATCATCACTCATGAACTCGCCACTATCGGCATCCACTTTGACATCGAAGACTGGCTTGCCTTGCGAAACGCAATGACTGACGAGCGCGTGAATTTCATCGTCGGTGACGAGTGCGCCCTGACTGCGGATGGGCTGCGCGCCGCCGGGTGGGACGTAAAGCATGTCACCTTTGCCAACAAGGTTTTCGGCCCCTTTGCGATCCAGAATGACGCGGCTGTCGAGTGCTGAGGAGACTTGGAAGGCAATGCGCGTGGGGATGTTGGCCTTTATGACGCCGGTGCTCACGTCGGCGCGGGGTGTCTGTGTGGCGACGATGAGATGGATGCCAGCCGCGCGCGCCATCTGGGTGATGCGGGCGATGCAGACCTCGATGTCAGCAGGCGCGGTCTGCATTAAATCGGCCAACTCATCGACGATGACGACGATGTAAGGCATGGTGTCCGGCGTAGCGGGTCGGTGGTCGCGCTCGGTGGTGGTGGGTGGTGGCTGTGAGTCACCAAGCCACGCGCCGCTTTCATCGCGGAGGTCGCTGAGGTCTTCAGGGGGGCTTTCATCGGCCTCGATAGTGTTGATGCTCACCGCATGCACGAAAGACATGCCAACGGTGGGATCAGCGGCCATCGGGTCTGCTTTCGA
>JANOBP010000765.1:0-3088 GCA_031411715.1 Verrucomicrobiaceae bacterium
GGCTGGGAAGAAGATCCCCATCATTACACCGAGCGCGAGATCGCTGAGCAGTTTTACTTTGGCTATGGCTGCCTCTTTGCCGCGCTGGTGGTTGGTATCGTGGTGCTGCTGCGCAAAAACACGGTGTTACGTGGTGAAGCGGACCATTTCGTGACACCAGATGGCGTGCGGGTGAATTTCTCCGAGGTCTTCAAAGTGGATAAACGAAAGTGGGACAACAAAGGCCTAGCCTATGCGTGGTTCAAGCCCTCAGAAACGAGCAAGGACAAGCGAGCCGTCATCGATGATCTGATGTATGGTGGTGCTGATAAAGTGCTGGAGCGCTTGTTAAGCCGATTCAATGGCGAATTGATCGAAAAAGTGACCGAACCAGACTCTGAAGTCGCGGAAACGGCAGTGACAGAAAATACTGGGGAAAATGCAAGTTAAGCCCACGAATTTTGACCTCACTGAATGGCTGGATATTTTTCCTTGCCAAACTAAAACCCGCCATTAAAGCTCCGGCCCAACACCCCCCTACACACACATGGCAGATAACATCCAAGAAAAGGTCAAAGACATCATCGTTGAACAACTCGGCGTGAACCCAGAGCAGGTCACCCTGGAGGCCAAGTTCATCGAAGATCTCGGCGCCGACTCGCTGGACACCGTTGAACTGGTGATGGCATTCGAAGAAGAATTCGGCATCGACGTTCCTGACGAAGAAGCTGAAAAACTTCAGTCCGTGGGCGACGTCGTCCGCTACGTCGAAGAAAACGCCGAAGCATAATCGCTTCAATCACTTTGCAGAAGCCAGTCGGGCAACCGACTGGCTTTTTTCATGCCGTCAGTGGTTTCACCGGTCGCAATTCCTCTGGCACCAGTTTCATAAACGCATCATACGCGTTCGAGTAGGATGGATATTTGGGATCAACCCATGTCACATCATCCGTAGGGCGATAGCGCCAGTGCTTATACATCCAGAGCCAGCATTCAGGATTGGCACGGATGGCTTTTTCAAAATCATCCCACACACGCTGAGTTAGCTCGCGAGTGTCATCCTCCGGCTGAGGTTTGATCGCATCAAACAGGCAGGCTTCGTATCGACCATCGGGCAGCGGGCGGCAGACGCCAGTCATGATGGAAAGGCCGAGGCGCTTGGCGAGCTCCACATGTAAAGTTGGCACACAGGTCCAAAGACCAAAGCACTGGATGGCGACAGCCGAACGGCCTGGCACAATATTTAAATCCGTAAGCATGCCTGCATGCCCTTGCCGCTTCAGCGCCTTCATGAGCTTGAGCATGGCATTCTCCTGGGGAATGACCGTGTGACCAGACTGCTCACGCAAACGCTTAAAAACACGTGTGAGTGAAGGGTTTTTGAAATCCTGTGCCACCACGGTGAATGGAAAGCCGCGGAACCCCCACACCTGACTCACCAGCTCGAAATTACCGAAGTGCGGAGTCACCCAAACGCCGCCTGTCCTGCGAGCTTGCTCCTCCATCTCTGGCTGCGGGATATTGAGCGTGAAATACTGCTGCCAGTTGTCTTTCGTGAGCTTGGAGGACCAAAAAAGGTCCAAAAACGTGCGGGCGAAGGTTTGATACGAGCCACGAGCGATTCTGCGGCGTTGGTGCTCGTTGTATTTCTTGCCAAAGGCAGCGCGCAGATTCTCCAGTGCAGTGGTACGCCCTCTTTTATCAAGGTAAAAGGCCAGTGAGCCAATGTCGCGTGCGAGCATGAGCAAGAGCCACCGAGGCAGGCGCGGTAGCGTCCATGCGATGGTTTCGATCAAGGCGGATTCAAAGAAATAGCGGAGCTTCTTCACGAGGCAGTTGGCGTTTGGTAAAAGTGCGTTACGATGGGGACATGGCAGTCACCTCTCTCAATAGCATCCTCAAGCGTCTTCTCAAGCAGCCCACCGCACCGTTTCACGAGTATCATGTGCGCGCAGAGATCGAAGCGCTTCTCAAAGACTGCCCTAACGTGAAGCTCAAGCGCGACAAGTTCGGCAATCTGCTCGCCACTTATAAAAACGGCAGCAAGAAAAGCAGCCCAACGTGGGTCTTCGCCTCCCACATGGATCACCCAGCCTTTGTCAGGACCTTGGGCAGCACCAAGAAGAACGACTGGCAATTCCTCGGCGGCGTGCCGACGACGGAGGTCGATTCCGGCGTTAGTAAAGGCCTGCGCAAAGCCAAAGGCCAGATCGCCACTTGGAATTTCCCCGTCAAAATCACGGATAGCCGCATCGAAGCCGCCGCGTGTGATGACCTCATCGGCTGCGCCGCTATTGTGATGACCTTCCTTGAACTCGCCCGCCTCAACATCCAAACCACGGTGCATGCCGCCTTCACCCGCGCTGAAGAAGTCGGCTGGCTCGGTGCGTGGCATCTGGCACAAAACTGGCCCTTTGGAAAAGACAGCGTCTTTCTCTCCATCGAAACCAGCCGCCCCGTCAACGGTGCCGTGATGGGTGGTGGGCCTATCGTTCGCGTTGGAGACCGTGTGTCCGTCTTTGATAGCGAAGCCGTCGCTGTTTTGACCACCACAGCTAAAGAACAGGCCATTCGCGTGCAGCGCTGCCTGCTCGATGCTGGTGCCTGTGAAGCCACTGCCGTGCAAGCCGCTGGCATCCGCAGCGCAGGCATCTCTGTCCCACTTGGCAACTACCACAACGTCTCCGACAAGCGCCAGATCGCCCCAGAGTTCGTCATGATGGATGACCTGAAAGCACTCATCGCCTTCCTCAAAGCCCTCGTCGCCACCAAGCACGACGGCATCGGCGAGCGCACCATTCGCGAACGCGTCGAAATGCGCATGGTCGAGCATGCTGAGCATCTCAAAGCGGGAACGAAGCTCTTCAAGTAATCTGCTATTCGCTTTGGATTGGTGATTGCAGTGTTGCGGCAGAATCGAGTATTCTGCCGTCATGAACACCGCTGAACCGGATGAACACGATGTCGGAGATGACCGCCTCGATGGAGCCGACATCTGTCCAGCTTGTCTCGCCGAATTGACGGATGGGTGCAGCTTCTGTCCTGCCTGCGGAGCACCGGTGAGCCCTACGGCAGCGATGGCCCCATTCGAGAGAGTGCTGGCGGAAGG
>JANOBP010000766.1:0-2161 GCA_031411715.1 Verrucomicrobiaceae bacterium
CTTTTATCAGGCTCGGCGCTTATTTTTCCATCAGCCCCTACTTCGCCCATCCACGCAAAGCCGCTCAACTGGAAACCTTCAGCCACATACCGCTCAACCGGCTGCTCACGGAGACGGATGCACCGGATATGTGGCCGCCCGAGGAGCGGAATCCCAATCCCCTGCCCTCTTCCACTGGCACCAAGCTCAATCACCCAGCCAATCTCCAGATGAGCTACGAATTATTAGCGGAATGCCATCACATTGACCTGCCGACACTGGAGAAGCAAATCGAGTTGAATTATCGAACCTTATTCGGCTGAGAACGAATTGCACCTGACCCAAATGCATTCCTTGCACTCCTCTCCACACTTGCCATGAATGGGCGCTCTTCCTGATGAGCGACCCAATCGGACACGAATGCGGCATAGCAGTGGTGCGGCTGAAAAAGCCGCTTGGATACTACTACCAAAAATACGGCAACACGCTTTACGGCTTGGACGCGCTGCAAGCGCTCATGACCAAGCAGCGAAATCGCGGCCAAGACGGCATCGGCATCGGCTGTTGTAAGCTGGATATGCCCCCCGGTCTCCCCTACATGTTCCGCGTGCGCAGCACGGAGAGCGTGGAGCGCATCGCGGCGGTGTTTGATGACGAGCGCAAGGAGTTCAAGCGCATCGCCCGCCGAATCGACAAGCAGCGCAAGGATGAACGCGATCAGGAGGGCAAGGAGTTCGTGTCCTTTGAGGACGACCCTGACTCCATCAAGCGTGAGTTCGAGATGGCGGGTGAGATTTACATCGGCCATCTGCGATACGGCACCTGCGGAGATTTTGGTAAAGGCGCCCTGCATCCGTACATGCGCCGCACCACCTGGCCCACGCGCACACTCATGGTGATGGGGAACTTCAACCTCACCAACACCAACGAGCTCAATGAAGTCATGCGCAAACGCGGGCAGCACCCCGTATTTGGCACCGATACTCAGAGCGTGCTCGAGGAGATCGGTTTCCAGCTCGATGAGGCTCACACCAAGCTCTACCATGAACTGCGTGACTCCGGCATGCCCGGAGAAGAAATTCCCGCACATATCAGTCAGCAGCTTGATGTCACCGCCGTGGTACGTGACTCCGCCGTGCGCTGGGATGGCGGCTACACCATCGTCGGCGTGATCGGCAATGGCGATCTCTTCGTCATGCGTGACCCGAGTGGCATCCGCCCTTGCTACTATTACGAGAATGATGAGATCTTCACCATCGCTTCTGAGCGCGTCGCTCTCATGTCGGTCTTCGGCGTGAGTGAAGAGGAGATTCATGAACTGACCCCTGCCCATGTCGCCGTGATCAAAGCTGACGGCAGCATGACCATCAAAGAATTCGCTCCTCCGCGTGAGTTCAAGCCATGCTCTTTTGAGTGCATCTACTTCTCCCGTGGCAATGATTCGGAGATCTACCGCCAGCGCAAGGCCCTGGGTGAGCAACTCGTGCCGCAGATCGTCAAGGCTATCGAAAACGACTTCCATCACACGGTCCTCAGTTTCATCCCCAACACCGCTGAGACCGCCTATTACGGCTTCCTCGACGGCCTGCGCAAAAGCCGCCGTGTGGTGGTCAAGGATGCGCTCATGGACATGCTCAAGCGTGGCGAGTTTGATGAGGAGAAATTGGATGACCTCGTCCTTCGCAATTGGCCGCGCGGTGAAAAAATCGCCCTCAAGGACATCAAGATGCGCACCTTCATCGCCCAGGAGACCGGGCGTGACGCGCTCGTCTCCGGCAGCTATGACATCACCTATGGCGTCGTCACTCCACAGGATAATCTGGTCGTCATCGACGACTCCATCGTGCGCGGCACCACTTTGAAGAAAAGTTTGCTCCGCATCCTCGCGCGCACCAATCCAAAGCGCATCATCGTGTGCTCCACTGCGCCGCAAATCCGCTACCCCGACTGCTATGGCATCGACATGGCCGAATTGAGCAAATTCATCGCCTTCCAAGCCGCCATCGGCCTGCTGCGCTCACGCGGACTGTCCCACATCGTGCGGGAAACCTACTTTGCTTGCCTAGCCGAACTGAAGAAACCCAAAGAAGAGATGCGCAACGCCGTGAAGGCCATCTACGCGCCTTTCACCAACGAGGAAATCTCCGCCAGAATCGCGACGATGATCAGCCCGGAAGATACG
>JANOBP010000767.1:0-12828 GCA_031411715.1 Verrucomicrobiaceae bacterium
CGGTGTGGCGCTATCGCTTCCCACCGCACTCCGGGACGCTTCGCGACTTTTGATCACGCTTGCTAACTCGATGCGTTTTTCTAACATCAGCGCCATGTCGGACTCCCCAGATCGTCTTTCGTGGCCTCATGCGCCGGTGCATCGGCTGACGGAACATGGCATCTACTTCGTCACGGCGGCGACGCTGCATCACGCGCATCATTTTCGCTCCAAAGCCCGGCTGGAGGTGCTGCAGCGGGGGCTGCTGACGATGTGTGCGCAGTATGAATGGCGGCTGGAGGCTTGGGCGGTTTTTTCGAATCACTACCACTTCGTGGCGGAGTCGCCGGGCACGGCGGAGAGTCTGCCGGTGATGCTGGGCACGCTGCATGAGAAGCTGGCGAAGTGGGTGAACAAGCTGGATGCCGCGCCGGGTCGTCAGGTGTGGCACAACTACTGGGAGACGAAGCTGGAGGAGCAGCCGACGTATTTCGCGCGGCTGAACTACACGCACCAGAACGCGGTGCGGCATGGTCTAGTGAATGTGGCGAAGGATTACCCTTGGTGCTCTGCCGCATGGTTCGAGCAGCACACGAGCCCGGCGATGGTGAAGAGCATCTATCGATTCAAGACGGACAAAATGGCAGACGAGTATGACGTGGATGCTGACTGGTGAGGGGTGATGTAAAGCGCGGCAGCGTCCCGGAGTGCGGTGGCAAAGAGGCAAGGGCAAGGCCCTTGTCTCGACGACACCGCTCTCGACGGAGCGCGTGATGGGCGGATGAAGAGGGAATCCTTTGAGTGGAATGCGCGTGGTTTTGCCCCTCCGGCGGTGGATTTGAGGACTGCGGCATCTCTTGGCCTAGCGGGAGCGGTGTCGGCGATGCCGAGTGGCCCCGGCATCTCTGCCACCGCACTCCAGGACGCTTCGCGACATTCGATCCCGAGAGGTAATCGCTTTACGCCTTCTTCTTGCCTTTCTTTTTCTTGCCCGGCTTTTTGCCATCGCCGCCGTCGGTTTTGCCGGCGGCGGGGTTGAGGTCGGCGAGCACGGCGGTGAGGCGGGCACGGGCGGCTTTGCTGGCTTCAGTGTCTTCGGCAGCAGCGACGGGTTTTTCGACGAAGGGAGCGTCGCTCATGTCGAAGAGCTCGCTGGCTTCGTTCATCTTCCAGCCCTGCTCGCGCACGAACCAATGCGCGCCGAGCTGCACGTAGGCCCACTCGCGCGGGGTGCCTTTTTCACCGCGAAGTTGCGGGGCGAGGCTGATGCCGTCGATCTTCACGCCTTCGGGCAGTTTGCCGCCGCCGAGATCGACGAAGGTGGGGAGTTGATCGGCGATGCTGACGATGTCGGTGCTCACTTTGCCCGCAGGCGTCACGCCGGGCCAACTGGCGATGTAGGGCACGCGGGAGCCACCTTCGAGCATGGAGGCTTTTTTGCCGCTGATCATGCGCCCACCGATGGTGTTCGGATAACTGAGTGCGGTGCCGTTGTCAGCGGAGAAGATGATGAGCGTCTTCTCACGCAGCCCGAGTTTTTCCACCTCCGCGACGATGCCGCCGACTTGCTTGTCCATGTAGGCGATGTTGTCCTCGTAGAGGTCGCTGCCTTCCTTCGTATCAGGCGTGCGGAGGATAGGGCCGTGGACGAGGTGCATGGCGTAGTAGAGAAAGAAGGGCTTCTCTTGGTGACGCGTGATGAAGTCGATGCTGTAGGCCTGGATGATGTCGGGGTTATAGACTTCCTTGCCCGCGTTGATCTGTTCGCCGTTCTTTTCATACGAATCCTTCCAAAACCAGCCGCCAGCGGTCGGATCGGTGACGTATTCATCGAACCCCCAATCACGGGGCGTTTCGCCGACCTGCCGCCATTTTCCAGCTTGAGCTGTGGCATAGCCGCTTTGCTTCAAAAGCTTTGCGACTGAAGGTTCGTCGGCGGATTTGGCACCTGGGCCGCCACCGCGCCACGATCCATTCGTGATGCCGCCAGTGCGGAAGGCGTAGCGCCCTGTCATGAGCAAGCAACGCGATGGCCCGCACAGCGGTGCTGCGTAGCACGTCGTGAAGCGCGTGCCGGAGGCTGCGAGCTTGTCAATGTTCGGCGTCTTGTGCTTGTCCGCACCGTAGCAACTCACGCCGTCGATGCCGAGGTCGTCGGCGTAGATGAGGATGATGTTTGGCTTGGCTGCGTCCGCTGAGAAAGCGGTGGTGCCAATGAAGGCCAGGGTTAGGAGGGTGATTACGAGTTTCATGCGCGCCTGAAACGAAGGCAGAGCAACTACCTTTCCTGCAAACAAACATACCCAGTTGTCTTTGAAGAGCGTGATCTTCGTTTAGGCAGATTTGGTTGAGTTGCTTGACACGTTCATAGAACATTGGTGAGATGCGAGTATGAACGACTCCATCGCTCCCGGTGCCCGTGAGTTCCACACGACGCGATGGAGCCTCGTGCTGGCGGCGCAGCATGCGGGCGACGCCACACGTGCGCACAAGGCCATGTCGGTGCTGTGCCGTGACTACTGGTATCCGCTCTACGCTTTTGTGCGTCGTCGCGGTCATGCGCCGCATGATGCACAGGATCTGACGCAGGCGTTTTTTTCCGACCTGCTGGAGCGCAATCCCACGGTGGCCGACCCTTCGCGTGGGAAATTCCGTTCGTATCTGCTGGGTGCCCTGAAGCACTTCCTCGCCAATGATTGGAACCGTCAGCAGACACAAAAGCGCGGTGGTGGGCAAATGATAGTGGAGTGGGACGCGCTGGATGCCGAATCACGTTATGCGCTGGAGCCGCTAGAGCAAAACGACGCCGACACGCTCTACGACAAGCGCTGGGCGATGGAATTGCTCGATCGCGCGATGAAACGTCTGCGTGGCGAGTTTACGGCGAAAAAGGACGAATCAACCTTTGATGTGCTGAAGGGCACGCTTAGCGGCGCGGAGGTATCTCGTGAGGAAACCGCCAAAAAGCTCGGCATGAGCGAGGGTGCGCTCAAGGTGGCCGTGCATCGCCTGCGGCAGCGCTACCGCGAGGTGTTGCGCGCGGAGATCGCCGAGACGGTCGATTTATCCGCAGACGTGGATGACGAGATGCGTCATCTGGTGAATGTGCTGCGTCGTTGATTTTTTTCTGTAACCAGCGCTCCATGATCTTTCAGGAAGTCCGTGAACCCCACTTTTCTTCACCATGACTCCCACTCACTCCTGTCCTCAATGCGGTGCAGCACTTCCTACAGATGCGCCTGAATCTCTTTGCCCAGCCTGCCTGATGAGCGGTGCATTGCCGTCTGAGTGTGATCCGGGTGCGACGATGATCGTCGAGAAGCCAAGGGCGCGTGCGTTGCCAATAGTGGGCGAGGTTTTTGGCGGCTACCGCATTGAACAAGAGCTCGGACGTGGCGGTATGGGCGCGGTGTATGCAGCGGAGCAGTTGGCGAGCGGGCGGCGTGTGGCGCTAAAGGTGCTGAGCCATCAGCTCGACTCGGCGGACGCGCGTGCGCGATTCCTGCGTGAGGGACGGCTGGCGGCTTCGATCAATCATCCCAACAGCGTGTATGTCTTTGGCACGGAGGAGATCGAAGGCACGCCGGTGATCGCGATGGAACTCATCGCCGGTGGCACGTTGCAGGATCGCATTCAGCGCGGTGGAGCATTGCCGGTGGGGGATGCGGTGGATGCGGCGCTGCAAATCATTGCTGGATTGGAAGCGGCACAGGCCATCGGAATTCTGCATCGTGATATCAAACCCGCGAACTGCTTCACCGACCTGGATGGAAGCGTGAAGGTGGGCGACTTCGGCCTCAGCATCTCCACCGCTGCGCGCGGGGAATCTCATCTGACCATCGATGGCACTTTTCTGGGCACACCTGCTTTTTGCTCGCCAGAGCAGTTGCGTGGAGATGAACTCAATGTGCGCTCGGACATGTATTCGGTCGGCGTGACCTTGTTTTATCTGCTTACGGGACGCACGCCGTTTGAAGGCAAGAACATGGTGCAACTGCTCGCGAACGCGCTGGAGAAGTCGGCACTGTCGCCCACGCAGTTTCGCGCGGAGGTGCCGGATTCGCTCTCACGTGTGGTGCTGCGTTGCTTGGAAAAACTTCCGGCATCGCGCTTCGGTAGTTATGATGAGCTGCGTCGCGTGTTGATGCCTTTCAGTTCCACTGCGCCCACGCCAGCGACACTTAGCCTTCGCTTTGTGGCGATGATCGCGGATACGGTGGTGCTTACACTGATGAACTGGACGATGATGGCGCTTTGCTATCAGGACCTCTCCCAACTCTACGATCCGACGAGATTTCAGAAGCCCAGTTGGATACTCGTCTCAGTGGGCTTGTACATGATGCAACTCTGCTACTGGGGCATCCTTGAGGGCTTGTGGGGTGCTTCCGCAGGCAAGGCGCTGGTGGGTCTTCGCGTGGCGAGACTGAACCGCAGCATTCCTGGCATCCCGCGGGCAATGGCTCGGCACTTCATCCTGAGCTGGATGACGCTGGCCAGCTACCTGATTTTCAACAAGCTCTCTCTCGAGACTATGTCAGACGAGTCAAATCTGCCAGAGATTGGCTTTGTCGCTTTCAGCGTGGTCTATTGTTTATGCATGTTTGCGAATGCCCGTCGGAAGAATGGCTTTGCCGCCGTGCATGACATGCTCACAGGCACGCGTGTGATCCAGAAGCCGGTGCATCAACCGCGCACCCTCATCACGCAGACCGAGCCAATGGTGGGAACAACCGAAGCGATGCCGGTGCTCGGTCCCTATCATGTGCTTTCGACTCTTTCCCAAAATGACTGCGAGACGATCCTACTCGGCTACGATGCCAAGCTGCTGCGCAAGGTGTGGATACGTCAGACAAAATCCGGCGAGCCTCCAGTGCCGCAAAGGATGCGCAACCTCGCACGACCTGCGCGCCTGCGCTGGTTGCAAGGCGAGCGCACCGCGAGCGAGTCGTGGGATGTGTATGAGGCCGTCGGCGGTGTCCCGTTGGTGAACCTGCTTCATGAAAGCCAGCCGTGGGACACCGTGCGCTATTGGCTGCATGACCTCTCGACTGAACTCGATACTGCCGTGAAGGATGCATCCATGCCTGATATGCTGAGCCTGGACCGCGTGTGGATCACGACGGATGGCCATGTGAAACTGTTAAATTTCACCGCGCCTGGGGCAAAGCACACGTCACCGGCATCCGGCAGCTTGACCGGAAGAGTTTTCATCAATCAAGTCGCCAAATCTGCCTTGGAAGGCCGCATTTGCAGCGCGGAAGAAGCGGCAGGCATGGTCGAAGCGCCACTGGCTTTCAGCGCACACAAGTTGCTGCGTGGCCTTGCAGCGTCAGAAGCCAATCAGGATTTCACGTCTGAACTCAAGCCGATCCTGCAAATGCCGCCATGCGTCCCGTGGTGGAAGAGGCTCGCCACCACACTGATCTGCGCGGCTCCAGCGGTGGGAATGGGTGTGCTCATGTTCTTGGGTGCCCTGATCGCGGATCGCTGGCAGACAACCGATCCAGAACTCATGCCGATGCTCACGACGCTCGAAATGAACAAACTTCTGCAAGCAGGGGAACATGAGATCGGCAAGTCATTGGATTATCCCATCAACGAAGCCCGAGCTGATATGGAGATCATCATCGCCGGACGATACGGACACATTCTTCGCGATCCCAAGCTATGGTCCGAGGGAAATTACAAGATTCTCATCCAAGGCGAGCATCGTGCCACCATCGAGCGCATCGTCGCGGCACATCCTCAAGTAAGTGCCGAGGAATTGAAACTGGCCGAGGGCAGGTTACATCCATTGGTTGGCACCAAGGACGAATTGATTGCTGCTGGACCCAAGATGCCCGAAATGACCAAAATGATGCGCACGCTCGGACACATCCTGTTGAACTGGATATTGGTCTTCATTGCAGCGGCGAGTCTGCTATGCGCAGCGATTTTCCGTCTAGGTCCCCTATTCCGGCTCCTCGGCGTCGCAGTCGTCACACGTGACGGCAATGAGGCCTCGCGGCTCCGCCTGCTCGGACGCACCCTCATTGCCTGGTCGCCCGTGCTGCTAAGTGCATTGACGATCACGCTGGTGACCGATCCCTCCGCCTATGATGCCACGCTTGTGCAATACGCCCTACAAGTCGCGGTGATCGTGGTTTCCGCTGTTGCTTCGCTCGCACTGCGGAAGCGCAGCCTGCAGGACATGATTGCCGGGACATGGCTGGTGCCAAGGTGAGTGCGTGATAGTTCTTGCGAGCGAGGCTGGTCAAACGATGAGTATGGCATGGCTCTAGGAACAAAAAATCGACTGCACGAAACGGGTGTTGCCTGCAAAGCACATCTTCAGGAGCAACATGGAGATCAAATGGATTTGGTCGCCGAATTCATCGCGGAAATCGAGGGTGCAGGTGCTAAAAGAGATCTGACGAGTTGGAATCGATTCAGCGATCTACGACGTAACCAGTCCGAAATGCTGCAACGCGTGGACGCAGCATTTCAGCAGTGGCTGGCGGGCAACTAAGACTTAGCGCAGCTCTTTTGGCAGGCCATCGACGAGTTTTTTGATACTCTCAGCCTTACTACGACTGGTAACCAAAAGCCCGTCTTTTGAGGCAACGACAATAAGATCCTGCACACCGATCAGCGCGACGTGCTGACCGGTCTGAGTGAAGACGATGTTGTTTGAGGCATCCTGCTGCGAGAGGGCGCCGTTGTGCTGATTGCCGTCAGAGTCTTGCTTGAGGTATCGACCAACGCTGGTCCAATTACCAACGTCGTCCCAGTCGAAAGTGGCTTCGATGTTGAGGACGCGGGATGCTTTCTCCATGAGTGCGTAATCGATGGAGAGCTTGGGCAACTTGCCGAATTGCTTGGCAACGGTGGCAGTAAAGTCTTTGGAGCCGCGCAACTCGGAGACGAAGTCAGCAAGCACGGGACAGTGACGGCTTAGCTCGCTAAAGATGGCGGGAATGGTCCAGATGAACATGCCGGCATTCCAGGAGAAGGTGCCTTGGCTGATGAAGTGCTCAGCGAGATCGGGATTGGGCTTCTCGCGGAAGCGGGCAACTTCCCAGACTGGCAGATCATTGACGCCACCGATGCTGGCGCGGCGTCCGCGTTCAACATAGCCGTAACTGGGGCAGGGCCATGTGGGCTTGATGCCGACAGTAACGAGACTGCCGCTATTTTCGGCTGCAAGGGAGGCGTTGGAGAGAACGCGCTGGAATTCAGCATGATCATTGATGAGATGGTCCGCTGGGAGGACGATCATCGTGGCCATAGGGTCGCGTGCAACGACCCAACCGACAGCTAGGGCAATGGCGGGCGCGGTGTCGCGCTTTTCAGGCTCTGCCACGATGTTCTCGGCAGGCAGGTCTTTGATAATCGCCCTCACGGAGGCTTCCTGCTGTGTGTTGGTGAGGATGAGGATGTTTTCTTTAGCCACCAGACCGTCGAGACGCTCAATGGTCAGTTCCAGAAGGGTTTTGTCTCCGAAGAGCTTCAGGAGTTGCTTGGGTTGCGCATCCCGGCTGATGGGCCAAAAGCGCTGTCCGCTGCCACCAGCGAGGATCAAGGCGTAACGTTTGGGAGTGGTGGATGGATTGCTCATGTGCCTTCCTTTAGCAATGAAGCAAGGTTCGGGCAAATTCCTCTTTGGAGTTTTGTTGAGGTCGGCTTATGTTCGCCCATGCAGGAAGCCCCAACCGCCATCCGTTACGAGAATTATGCATCCATTATCGCACCCGCTGCGGCGGGTTGCGCGTTGGGGATTTTATTTGGACGTGGCATGCGTCGAGGCTCATCCAATGTGATCGCTTTAGCATTACTCGCGGCCAGTGCAGCGGTCGCAGCTCCCGTGATCACGGAAATTGTGCAGCGCACGGCCAATCGACCTGGAAGCGAGCGTGGCAGCCGTCGCCGGCTTGAAGGTATCCGTAGCCACGGGATGCCGGATGGGGACGCGAGCGAGTTTTTCGTGGATGCACCCGAGACTTTTTTAGCTGCGACTCGCTAAGAGGTGGCGCTGGCGGAGAGGGTGGGATTTGAACCCACGGTTGCCTTTCGACAACGTCTGATTTCGAATCAGGTGCCTTCAACCACTCAGCCACCTCTCCTTCGCGAACAGCGTGCGAAAGAGTATCGTGACTGGGAAGGATTGCAAGACGGGCTTGCAATTTGAGGCGGGATTTCCAATTGCACGGACGGGGACGCGGGGTGATTCAGCGGGGTCATGAAAAGCATCTGTCAGTTCCTCTCTGTCATCATCGGTCTGTTTGCCGCCCTCTGGATGGTAATCGGCATTATTCCATTCCTCGGTCTATTCCAATGGCCTGCACTGGTGTGCTGCGTCGTCGGTGTGATCTTTGGCGTGTTCCCTCAGCGCAAAATCGGCCTCACCATCAACATCGTTGTCGGCGTCGTTGCGATCGTGCGACTGCTTATCGGTGCAGGCGTAGCTTGATGAGCATCCACGTCACAACCCCGTCGGATGATCGACAAACTCCCACGGGATGCCAAACTTCACCTTGATGTGCTCAGCGAGCGCCTTCACACCGAAGGTCTCGGTGGCGTAGTGACCGCCATAGATGAGATTGATGCCAAGCTCCTCTGCCAGCGTGTAGCTCCAGTGTGGGCCTTCGCCTGTGATGAAGGTGTCGATACCAGCCTTGGCAACGGTGGCTACCTCCGAGCCAGCCCCACCGGTCATGATGCCGATGTTGCGCACCATCTCTGGTCCGCCGGCACAAACATGGACGCGTGAGCCCGTTGCATGCTCCAATCGCTTCACCAATTCATCCCGCGATATTTCCGTCTGAATACGCGCCCCGTTTTCGGTGCCCTTTGTCTTCATGAAGTTGCCATTGGGCTCAAAACCCAGTGCGCGAGCGAGAACGGCATCGTTTCCGAGTGTGGGATGAAAATCGAGCGGTAGGTGGCAACTATAGACGGCAAGTCCGCTATTGTGACAAAGCTTCATTTTTTGGAAAATCGGCCCCGTCCAAGTTTGCAGGCCACTCCAGAACATGCCGTGATGCACGATGAGCAAATCTGCTCCGGCGTCGACAGCCTTGCGCATCACCGGCAAGGTGGCATCGACTGCAGCTACGATCTTGGTGACGTTGCCATGGTGATTTTCAAGCTGCAGACCATTAAGCGCGTTTGGATAGTCGGCGATCTCAGCGATGCGCAATTCGATATCGAGGTGTGAAACGAGGTCAGCGATTTTCATGGTGGACAGGCAGTGGGAACATTCAGTAGCATGCCACCATGTGTTGCTTCACCAGAAAAGTCGAGGAAGTCAAAAATACGCGCATCTTTGCGCGACTGGGGCGGCGTGGAAATCAGGTGCTGATTTATCAAATGGCCCTCAATGCGCCGGAGGATTTAGCCATGGTGCTGCCGGTGCCGGTGAAACCGGGTAGCAGTGAGGAAGCCATGACCTTTTTCGATTTCTCGGCTTATGGCACCGTATTTGATGATCTATGGAAGCTCTTTCCGGAGCAACAAACTGGCTACGGCAGTGATCCGTTTGCGGCGGCACCTGCCTCGAGAAGCAATACCTTGCGTGTTGTTAATGTGGGTGCCTACGAGGCGAGCTTTGTGCCGAAGATAGTTGATTTCAGTCGGTTGGATGAGCGGTTTCGATTGCCTGAGCAGGTATGGGCCAAGCTTCCCGGTTACCGAGAGTTTGGTTTTGCCGTGTTTAAATTGAAGCAGGGGAACGCACAGGTGCATCCGATGGCGTTTTCCTTCCCAACCTCGACACCCCAGCATCTTTACTTCCCGACACTGCATATTCATGATGGCAAAATTCACACGAAGGAGACTTTTGATCACACGCTTTATTTGCAAGGTGACGAGTTAAGCTTGGGGGGCCAAGGCTGGGAGGAGTCGCCGGGCCTAGCTGTGACAAAGGTTAAGTGCGGCCTTACGCATGCGATGGTGCGCCCGGAGATGCATGTTTATCGCCATGTCATGCGCGGAGTCTTCGCAAATGGTGATGTGATAGTACCTGTGCGAAAGGTTTGAGAGAATGAGCCAAATTAGAGGGAAAAAGAGGTTGCTACTGCAACTGGCTGCGACACCTTCAGCCACATCCAGATCGCGGGATGGAGCAGCCCGGTAGCTCGTCAGGCTCATAACCTGAAGGTCGTAGGTTCAAATCCTACTCCCGCAACCAATTTCAAAAGCCCGTAGAATCAATGTTCTACGGGCTTTTTGCTGTCAAAATCGGCACGTTTCGATTTTGGGCCAAATGGCACAAAATAGCCTCAAAACAGCCCTAAAATGACACGAGTTTGGAAACGAGTTGCGTCACGATGCCAAGTAGGGGCAGGGGCTTGAGCGCCGGAGGGTGCCGCTGGGGGGGGGGGAACTCGTGCCCGTGAAAAAGACACGAGTGCCGCCTCCCCCGGTCTGACTTTGAAGGCCGTAGCTCTCTTGCGGTAGCCTCCCGCCAGTTACTTGCACTTCGTTACCGTGAAACCTCTGCACTTGCTCCCGTTTTTGATTGCCGAGCATAGGGTGCCGACGTTTACCCCCAGATGAGCCGCAGCCAAAGTGATCGAATCAAACTTGCCGACACCCTGAATTTGGACGGCCACCTTGTTGTAGGCCACACGCGGGCACTGAGTGCATCCTCTTCGATTGAGAAACTTGTTGGGCTTGATCTCGCACAGGTGCCCGTTCGGGCACTTGAAACGATGAAGCACCTGCGAACCTCGGTATCGATCCTCCAGTAGTTTATAGCCACGCGCAACTGCAGCAGCATGCAGGTCATCATAGTTCCTGACGCGTCCAGGAATCAGAAGCTTGTTTTTGATCTCCTCCAAATTGACGCTCGAAAAATCAGCCGCCATTTCTATCCCATTGTCTAGGCACACACGCTTGAGTTGTTTCCTGAAATCCTCCAGGCTCGTGTGTTGATCGAGACTCCTCACTTCAAGCAAAGTGATTCCCAACTTTTTGCACCCGTCTCTCCGCTCTTGGTCTCTGACGGTAATCGCCTCAAAAGTCTTCTGTCCTCCCCAATTGCGCTGGGGCTGGAAGTGCTGTTCTCCATGATGTTCAATGGCGAAACGAAGGCGAGCATTGTAAATATCCAGTTCTAACGGGTATCGGGAGTCCCCTCTCAACTCGCGAAGCCTGCATTTCTGAAATTCTGCCCCAAGCAAGCGCTCTGCGATCACCCTAGCCAATTCTTCTCCCACAGACGTGAAACACTTCGGACAAAAGCTTCGATGGTATTTGATCGCCGAGAGTGGTTTCTGGAATTTATGCCCGTAAGCGCAACGCCACCGGGAGTTCTGATCCACGGATTTACCGATTTCCAAGATCGCGCCATTAAACTGCTCTGCGACGGCCGTGTATTCTTCCTCTGTTATCCGAACATGTCCTGCACACTTGGGGCACCCGTCAGCTCTCATGATGCTGTTGTGCGTCATTTCGACTTCATGCCCGCAAACATCATAGCGCACAGTCATTTTTCGGCTTGTAGAGTGAAACTCAGATAGTCGAGTTACACCCTTGCTGCGCAGCCTGTCGTCCACCTCAGACACAATTAGGCGGCTCTTTTCACCCATAATTCGCGACGCACATTTTTTGCAGCCAGATTTTTGGTACAGTTTTGAGTAAGGGTCGCCTGGGAAAACGTCTCCACATTTCAGGCATCGAAATCGAAAGCGTCTCCTTCTTTTTGTGACGCGAAACTCTTCAATGATCTCCAAGCTCAACTCCAAAAACCTTGGCCGAAGTTCCTCTACAGGTTTGGTGACACTCTGTGTCTTCCTTTTTTGTGAGCACACTCGGCACCCCTGACCCATCAAAATTTTACCAAAGCGAGGGCTCCATTCCCAGCCGCAAGTCATGCATTTACAGGGAATGGCATGGTGTCTGCCTCTATATTCGGTAACGAGGCACTGGATTCCCCTGTGGCTACAGATTGTTTGAACTTCAGCCAGTGTGAGTTTGGGCTTCTGAATCACCGTCATAACCGACTGTCCAACAAATACAGCCTTTGGCAATTAAGCGGTTTTTACGTCTGATCACCAACAGGGAGTCGCTTGCCATTTTCGCGGTCACTTGGCAAGCTGTTGCGCCGTCGCCTCCCCCGATCTGACTTTGAAGGCCGGAAGTCTCCCAAGTCGGCCGCAGCAAACCTCTGTCTCATGCGCCTCATCCTCTTAGCTCTTTTCCCACTGCTCTCCGCATTCCCCGCAGAGCCGCCGAACATGCTCCTCGGCACGCAGGCCATCGGCGGGCGGTATCAGTTCACGCAGGATGAGCCGCTGCTGGAGAGCGCGAAGCTGATCGCGGAGCTGGGGTCGGGCATCATGAAGTTCTCAATCTCGAAGCAGGCCTCGTTTGGCAAAACGAAGGCGAATGCGCGCGAGAGCAATCCCGGCCTGAAAACGCTCGCCGAAATCGCGGAGAAGGAGCCGACGCATCGCGCGGTGCTCGACATGCCGTTCACGCACTTTTTCATCTGGGCCTATCCCTTCACCACGCATGGCAGCGCGGGCACCTTCAAGCCCGCGGAGCGCGACCTGGAGTATCGCGAGATGCATGACCTCGTCTCGCACCTGCTGCGCACCTACAGCGGCAGCGGCAAAAAATTCTACCTTGGTCACTGGGAGGGCGACTGGCATCTGCGACCGCACTTTGACCCGAAACAGCCCTTCCCCGAGCGCTTTGGCGAGAACTTCATCGCCTGGCTCAAGGTCCGCCAGCAAGCCATCGACGACGCGAAGCGCGACACACCGCATCAAAACGTCGAAGTGTGGAACTACACCGAGGCAAACCTCGTCGAGCCCTTCCTCAAGGGCGGCCAGTGCCTCACCAACGACATCCTCCCGCAGGTGG
>JANOBP010000768.1:0-1745 GCA_031411715.1 Verrucomicrobiaceae bacterium
CTACGGCTGGGACGATGCCTGGAACGAGAAGGGCGAGTGGATGAACGGGCCACTGCACGGCTTTGTCTTCATCTTCCGCAATACCGGTACCGATGCCGAGCCCAAGTATGAAAAAGCATTCCGCGTGCAACCCGTGGACACCTTTGGCTGCCCTTCGCCGAACTTTGAGGACTTTGACAAGGATGGCGACCTTGATCTGCTCTGCGGTGAGTTCCTGGACAAGTTCAGCTACTTTGAAAACATCGGCACGCGGACAGAGCCAAAGTATGCCAACCGTCGCCGCGTCTTTGATCCAGCCGGAAAGTATCTGCACATGGACCTCGAAATGATTGCCCCCGTAGCCTTCGACTGGGACAAGGACGGTGACTTCGATCTCATCTGCGGCGACGAAGATGGCCGTGTGGCCTTCATAGAGAACACTGGCAAGCTCAGCATCGACAAATCGCCCGTTTTTGAAAAGCCACGCTACTTTAAGCAGGAGGCCGATGAGATTAACTTTGGAGCTCTCGTCACGCTTTTCGGTTGTGATTGGGATGGCGACAAAGACACCGATGTCATTGCGGGTAACACCGCGGGATACATCGCCTTCATCGAAAATTTGAGCGATCCAGGCATCGCCGAGCCAAAGTTCGCCGCCCCGGTCAAACTTAAAGCCGGTGGTAAAGCGCTCCGCATCATGGCTGGCAAAAACGGCAGTATCCAGGGCCCTGCCGAGGCAAAATGGGGCTACACCACGCAAACTGTGGCCGATTGGGATGGCGACGGCGACCTCGACCTCATCGCTAACAGCATTCTTGGAAAAGTCGTGTGGTTTGAAAACACCGGCAGCAAGACCAAGCCCGAACTCGCCGCCGAGAAATCCGTGGAAGTCCAATGGAGTGGGGAGCAACCCAAACTCGCCTGGGGCTGGCTGCGCCCCGAAGGCAAAGGTCTGCTCACGCAGTGGCGGACCACGCCCGTCGCGATTGATTGGAACAAAGATGGCCTCACCGACCTCGTCATGCTCGACCACGAAGGTTACCTCAGCTTCTTCCAGCGCACGAAAAACGGCCTGCAACCGCCGCAGCGCATCTTTGCAGATCAAAACAGTAAGCTCCTACAACTCAACGCTGGTGCTGCCGGTAAAAGCGGCCGTCGCAAACTCTGCCTCATGGACTGGGAAGGCGACGGTAAGCTCGACATCCTCCTCAACAGCCAAAACGCCCAATTCCTCCGCCAAACCGGCGAGAAGAATGGTCTGATCCTTTTTGCAGACAAAGGCAATGTCTCCGACCGCAACATCGAAGGCCACGACACGAGTCCGACTCCCGTCGATTGGGATGCGAATGGTCTGCCTGATCTGCTCATCGGTGCCGAGGATGGGCGGCTGTATTTTCTGAAGAATCCGAAGGCGAAGTAGCCCAGTTGCTGTGCAACTGGAGTCACAAGCCTGTTGCACAGCAACAGGACTACTTTAGTGGCACACAATGACCACTCTCGAGATTCTCTCCCTCATCGCCGCCGGATGCGCGGCGGGTGCGGTGAATGCTGTGGCGGGTGGTGGCACGATGTTGACGTTTCCCGTGCTGCTGATGTGCGGCACGCCGCCGGTGATGGCGAATGCGACGAGCACGGTGGGACTCGTGATTGGCACGGCGGGGAGTATTGTGAGCTTTCGCGGTCATTTGAAAGCGATTCGTGAATTGCTGTGGCGATTCATTCCTATCTGTCTTGTTGGCGCAGCATTGGGTAGCTGGCTGCTGACG
>JANOBP010000769.1:0-5301 GCA_031411715.1 Verrucomicrobiaceae bacterium
CAAACCACCAGCGCACCTGCGGGGCGGATCGGCCACTCCGCTGTGTGGACCGGCGATCGCATGCTCGTCTTTGGCGGCTACATTGCCAACAGCACCCGCCCCAATGACACGACGGCCTATGATCCCGTGGGCAACACCTGGAGCACCCTGTCGAACACGAACGCCCCGGCGGGCCGCTTCCAGGGGACTGGCACTTGGAGTTCACCCAACATGGTGGTTTTGCACGGCAACACCACGGCAGTTAGCAACACCGGCGGCGTGCTCAACGGCACGCGCACCTCGGCGCTCGGCTCGCAGGCCGTCGGCAGCCCGCTCGTGAAGAGCTTCAACATCGACAACACCGGCAACGGCGACCTCACCGGCATCACCGTCACCTTCACCGGCACCCACGCCGCCGACTTCTCGACGAACACCATCCCCAGCACCGTCGCCGCCGGCACCAACTCCGCGATGACGATCAATTTCAACCCCGGAGCCACCGGAGCGCGCAGCGCCACGATGAGCATCGCCAGCAACGACCCGAACCGCTCGCCCTATGTGGTGAATCTCACCGGCACAGGAAGTGCGGCCACCGCCCCTGAGATCGCCGTGACGGAAACGGGCATCGGCAATGTCGCCGATGGCGGCGCGTTCGCCTTCGGCACGACCACGGTGGGCACGCCGGTGACGAAGACCTTCACTGTCACGAACAGCGGCTCGGCGGTGCTCAATCTCTCCGCTTTGACCGTGCCTTCGGGCTTCACCATCGCGCAGAACTTTGTCAGTAGCACCGTCCCAGCTAGCGGCGGCACCACGACCTTCCAGATCACGATGAGCGCTGGCGCAGCGGCCACGCCGAGCGGCACGCTGAGCTTCACCAATGATGACGCCGACGAGAACCCCTACAACTTCACGATCAGCGGCACGGTCGCGCTGCCGCCGCAGAATGTCACGGTCACGGTGCCGACTGGGGTGAGCTTCACGCTCAACAGTGTGAGCTACACCGACACGCAGACAGTGCCGCTGGCTCCAGGCAGCTACACGCTCTCCACCACCACACCGCAAACATTGGCGGCAGGCACGCGGGCGGTGTTTGTGAGCTGGTCGGATGCGGGGGCGATCTCGCACTCGATCACCGTGGCGGCGGCTCCGCTCTCCATCACGGGCACGTTCACCACGCAGCATCAGCTCACCACGGCGGCGGGCGCGGGCGGCACGGTGACTCCGGCCAGCGGCACCTTCTATGATGCAGGCACCGTTGTGAATGTGACGGCGACGCCGAATGTGAACTTTGCCTTCTCGAGCTGGACCGGCCCGGTGGCCAGCGCGAGCAGCGCGGCAACGACGGTGACGATGGATGCTCCAAAATCGATCACGGCCAACTTTGTCGCCGCGGCCCCCGAGATCGCGGTGAGTGGCAACGCCAACAACATCGCCGACGGCGCGAACCTCGCGGCGGCGACGACGACCAATGCGACCGACTTCGGCAGCACGCCGGTGCAGGGTGGTGTGGTCGAGATCACTTACACCATCACCAACAGCGGCAATGCAGCGCTCAATCTGACAGGCGGACCGAACTTCGTGAGCGTGTCGCCCGCCACCGACTTCAGTGTGACGCAGCAGCCAACGACTCCCGTGGCCATCAGCGGCGGCACGACGACGTTTAAGATCGCCTTCAATCCGACCACGGCGGCGACGACTTCAGCGACGGTGAGCTTTGGCAATGACGACGCGAATGAAAACCCCTTCGACTTCGTCATCAAAGGCACCGGCACACCGCCGCAGACCTTCGACCTTGCGGGCAATGCGGTGAGCAACACACCCTTCGACGGTGGCGAGACCTACATCTACTCCGCAGGCCCACCGCCGCCGCCACCAGCGGCTCCCGTCGTCTCGGCGGGCGGACAAGGTGCCGTCACTGGCGGTAACGCCCCTGACCCCACCGGAGCCGATAGCGGTCTGGACTTCAGCATCGTCACGCGCAGTGGGTTCATCGCTGAGAACGGCAACCTCGCCTTCGCCTCGGAGCTCACCGGACCCGGAGTCAATGCCACCAACTTCAAAGGCTTCTTCAAGCACGATGGCACCTCGCTCAAGCGCCTCGCGCGCACGGGCGACGACGCCCCTGAAACCGGAGCCACCGCCGCCAAATTCAGCGACCTGCCACTCATCCCCGGCATCAACGACGACGGCCAGGTCACCCTCTTTGCGCAGCTCGCCGCTAACCCCGCCAGCACCCCGCCCACCACGGTGGACAACGACACCGGCCTGTGGAGCGAGCTCGGCGGCACCGGCTTCCAGATCCTCATTCGCGAGGATGACCAGATCCCCGGTCTCCCCGCCGGTGTCTTGTTGGGCCGATTCGGTAGCGGCTGCTTTGCCACCGCTAAACTCCCCGATAGCCCTCCTGGCACGGGTCGTGGCGAGGCCGCCTTCACCGTCACCTTCAAAGGCGGCAACACCGACAGCGCGCTGCTGCGCACCAGCATCATCGGAGCGAACACCACCGCCGTCAGCGTCGTGGCCCGTGAAAATACTGCGGCACCCGGCGTGGCGGGAGAAAACTTTGGCTACCTCAACAGCACCTACACCGACGCCGTGCGCATGGACGCCCAGGGCAACATCGTCTTCGGAGCCGTCCTCAAGCCCAGCGGCAAAACCAGCATCTACTACCAACCCGTCGCCGGCGGGGTCCCCGCCAAGGCCATGGTCGCCGGCGATGCCGCCCCAGGCACCACTGGTGCCACCTTCCTCGCGCTCGACCTCCCCATCATGGGCGACAGCGGCACCTTCAGCTTCCGCGGCGTGCTCAACACCGTCGGCGACAACGCCGCCAACGACAAAAACGACGGCATCTGGCGCGGCACCACCGCCGGAGGCATCACCAACATCCTGCGTCGAGGTGACAGCAACACCAACCGCCCCGGCCTCTTTGCCAACGGCACCATCAAAGCCGGCAACATCTACAGCGGCTGGCTCAACAACAGCAACCACGGAGCCTGGCTCGGCTGGGTCGATCTCGGCGGCAACGGCATCAGCGCGTATCCCGCCGACACCTTCGGCATCTACACCGACATGAGCGGCACCATGAATCTGCTCATCAGCTCCGGCGACGCTGCACCAGGCATGCCAGTGGGAGCCACGATGTTCTACGTCGATCACCCCGTCGTCAGCGGCAAAGCGCCGAATGAATACCTCGCCTTCCTGGCCACCGTCACCGGCGGCGGCACCACAGCCAGCAACAACAAAGGGATCTGGCGCTCACTCAACGGAAACGCCCCAGCCCTGGTGCTACGCACTGGCAGCAACATGACAGTCACCCCAGGAGGCTCGAAAGTTGTCTACGACATCGACATCCCCGGCTCCGGCTACGACGGCCACATTTGGGAAACCCCCGTCATGGACGGCACCGGCCGCCTCCTGGTGAACGTCAGCTTCGACGACGGCACGACAACTCAGGTGATCATTCCTTGATGAGGTGGCCGCCATGATGATCTCAATCACGCTTGGCATTGGGCGTTGCCAGCCTCCGATGGTGATGCTCAGAGCCGTGAGAATGGGCATCGAAATATTCCCGTTTTAGCATGCTCGCCTAGGCATGAAAAAGCCCCCAATCCAAGCTATTTGCGACTTGGAGCGGACTAAAATGATAGGGGCCTGATTTTTGCATTCTTGTAGATTAAAAAGTTTGAAAAACATTTTTTTGGAACGATTCATGCCCTATTGGCTTGTTCATCCACTAGTTGGAGCGTTCAATCCTCAAAGCCTCACTGCCATGATTTATCGACTTATACTTCTCCTAGTTCCCGTTTGTATGCTATCCAGTTGTTCCCTTTATCCTTTTGGGAACAGCAAAATGGGCAATTACTTTGGGGGACAGGGGAGAACCATGGGTTCAATGGAACAGTTCATTCCAAAAGACCTTCGTCGCCAAGAGCCTATCCTGTCTTTGGATGTTACACCGGGCCGTCGTCAGCAAGGCTTGCAAAGCCCATCACTCCACACCGCGAGTCCAGGCTATTAATTGGACCTGTGTTCCAAATTGCTGGGAATATCCCAAGCTGAATCTCGCTATCGGGATTACTTCAATCTGCTCTGTTTAGACCACACACTACCCATTTGAATGATGACGACCCCAAAAAACAGACATGGTTTTTCTATTTTGGAATCTTTGATCATGTTAATTTTGCTGTCGGTCTTTTCCATGATGGCCATTGCTATGTATAACAAGGGTATATCTGAGACTCCGGTATCAAGTGATCCTGAGTGGGAAAAAAAGGGTGGCGATGATTCGATGTCGGCGGCAGCCCCAGCCTTGATGGATAAAGTGGATTACAAAAATACGTACAGAGAATTGCCTGGTTCAATGCCACTAGAAACAAAGGTGGACACTTCTCAATATCCTCCGCTCGAACGTCCGGGACGGTAAAGCTGCTTCACAACTCCAGTGAAACTCAAATACGAAGTTTCATGGATTTCTGGTGTGAATTGAGTTCTCGATCCAGAGCCAAATGACTGTTTCGGGCTGTGTAGTTCTGCGCTTGAGTATCATTGTGGTCATTACCTCACGTCAGTAGTGCATGAGCTTCAATCGCAAGCACAACACAGTTTGCAGATAAAATCACTCATGCCTTAGTGCTTCCACGGGATTCATCATGGCGGCGCGGCGCGCGGGGTAGATGCCAAAGGCCACGCCTGTGAGCACGGAGATGGAGAAGGCAAGGACGGGTGACCACATTTTGATCACGGTGGTCACGCCAGCAAAGTGCTGCACAGCCATGGGGATGCCGAGGCCGAGAATGACCCCCAAAATGCCGCCAACACCGGCGAGGAGCACAGTTTCAATAAGAAACTGAACCACAATGTCTGCCTGCCGGGCACCCAGCGCGCGGCGGATGCCGATCTCCCGCGTGCGCTCGGTCACGCTGGCGAGCATGATGTTCATGATGCCGATACCTCCGACGAGCAGTGAGATTGCGGCGATGCTGCCGAGAACGATGCTGAAAATCTGCTTGGTACGCTCTGCCTGTTTGAGCAACTCGACTGGCACGATGATGCGCCAGTCTTCTTTTTTGTGATTTGTGCGCATGAGATGACGTAGGGCCTCGGCGCGGCTTTCGACCTTGGTCACATCTTGAACGCGGATGATAGCCTCGTGATATTCCACTTTCTCCGCTTCGAAGCTGCCGGTTCGGTAGCGAAAGAAGGTCTCCCCGTATTGATCCATTAGCGTGTCGGAGGGGATCAGTATTTGCGCTTGGGAGTCGCCGGAGGCGCTGGCATCTGCGCCTACTGACTGGCCTTCATCCTGGATGACGCCGA
>JANOBP010000770.1:0-6899 GCA_031411715.1 Verrucomicrobiaceae bacterium
ACGCGGATCCAGTCCGGTTTCTTTTCGCGATGCAATGTTGGGTCGATCTTGGGCGTCATGTCGTTACTTGAGAGTCTGGATAAAGCGGTCTGCCTCTGCGATGGAGCGGTTCATCTGTTCCAGGAGACGTTGGATGTTGGCCTGAATGTTATCGGCGGTGCCACGCAGTGAGCCGATCGCTGCCGCATTGAGGTTATGCTTCAAGTAGAGCACCTGGTCACGGAATTGCCGCAGCACCGGGTCCATGCTGGCATCTGCTGCGTGCAGTGAGCTGGAGAGCTGCTCAAAGCGGCTGCGCGTCTCTGCCAGCTTACGGCGGCTGTCAGCAGCGAGCGTGGCGCTTTCATACTGACGTGCCTCGCGCTCCCACTCGCGGAAAAGATCGCGTGCCACCGTATCCACCTCACGCACTTGCGTGCGCACCACCGCAGCCTGCTGCTCGCAGTCATCGAACTCGGCTTTGAACTTGTCATACGCGTTCTCCAGATTGCCACCGTGGTAACCGGTCAGCTTCTTGAGCTGCGTCATCGCATCCTGAAACTCCACGCCGGCGTCCTTTTGCTCCCCGCGCGCTTTTTTGACCGCACTGATCAGCAAGTCGCGCTTCTCATAGCCCAGCTTTTCCCAAGCCGAGTAATAGATCGAGTTGCAGGCGACGAGTGTGACACAAAGGCCAACAGTTAAGAGAGAACGGAGGTTCGTGGACATGGTTTACGAGTGATGAAGCTCAAATAGAGGCCGAATGGGGGCTTAGGCTACAAACTTGATGTTGCCCACGGTTCCCGCAGCCATGGCCGCATGCTGGGCGTCTGTGCAGGCGGAGTTCGTTGGGGCGTCAGCAGGGGCATCGCTGAGGTTGAGCAGACCATTCTCGGTCATCCAGCGCTCGACTTCTTCGCCGCTGATGTCCGGGAGCATGGTGCCGTTCACTTCCACACACGGGGAGAGTGGCTGTCCGCTCTTTTGTTCCATCTCCCAGCGGAAGGCGGGGTTCTTGATGATGTCCTTCTCTTCGTAGGCGAGGTCATATTTGCGGAAGATGGCGCGGATGCCTTCGCTCCAGCCACAGTAGGTCTTCAGGTAGGCGGTGATTTGGGGGGCTTGCATAGTCAGTCGTTTTTGGGGGTTCGGGCAGTGAGATTAGCGGCTCCGCTCTCAATTGCAAACGAGCGATCACCCATCAGACCTGCTTGGAAAATCAGCCCAAAATTCCCCGTGACGTCCATCGTCCCCGCCCGTTCAGTTCCAGCCTCAAACCACTCCCGCACCATGAAAGAACGCAACGCCTTCGCCATACCCGGCATCCTCGTCATCCTCACCGCACTCGGCATCGTGGCATTCACCTGCTACGCCTATACCCAGCTCATTCCGTTTCTCACGGTCCCCGCCGCCATCCTAGGCGTCCTGATGGCCAAAGGCTTTGCCATTGTGTCACCCAATGAAGCGCAGGTGCTCACCTTCTTTGGCAATTACAGCGGCAGCTTGGTCCACAACGGCTTTTGGTGGGTCAATCCCTTCGCTGGCCGCACCAAAGTCTCCCTTAAGATCACCAATTTCCAAAGCCAGCAGCTCAAGGTCAACGACGCCCACGGAAACCCCATCGAAATCGCCACCGTCATCGTCTGGCGCGTGGTGGACACCGCCAAGGCCACCTTTGAAGTCGAAAGCTACAACAGCTTCATCCACCTCCAATGCGAGACCGCCCTGCGCCACCTCTCCAACCTCTTCCCTTACGAGCCGCACGTCCAAGGCGAGATCTCCCTCCGCAGCCATCCGCATGAAGTCGCTGTGAAGCTCTGCTCCGAGCTGCAGGAACGTGCCAGCGTCGCCGGCATCGAGATCATGGAGGCACAGCTCAGCCACCTCGCCTACAGTCCGGAAATCGCCCAGGCCATGCTACGCCGCCAGCAGGCCCAGGCCGTCATCGCCGCACGGCAGATGATCGTCGATGGAGCCATCGGCATGGTTGAAATGGCCCTGCGCAAACTAGAAACCGACGGCATCGTCCAACTCGATTCCGCCTCCAAATCCGCCCTCGTCAACAACCTCCTCGTCACCCTCGTCTCCGAGCACCACATCCAGCCCGTGCTCGCCACGGCACCGATGAAAGCCTGAGCTGAGAATGCAAAAACCTCATCAGGCAATGGTCTTTCGCCTGCATGGTGAGCCACCTCGCCAAGCTACCTCAGCCACTTCTTTAGAAACTCAAACGTGCCCACGCCGTGGATCGTGTGGGGTCCGTCGAAGTGCTCGATGGTGGTGCGGTCGCCGATGAGGAGCTTGTTGTAGAGGCGGCGGACTTTGGCGAATTCGTAGTTCACCCATTCGTCGATGCCGACGCCGTCGTTGTGCCCGCGCTCGACCATGAAGGGGCGCGGAGCGATCAGCGCGGCCATTTCGGCGTAGTTGAAGGTGCGGCCCATGTTCCACTCCCAGATTTCGTATTCGCCGGTGGCGACGTAGCTCATCGGCATGTCCGTGCTCACGCACTTGCGCACCCATTCGTTGAAATCTCCGCTGCAAATGCTCAGGCAGTAGTCGGTGAGCACCGCAGGCGTGCGCATGGCTGATTTGCCGCCGTAACTCAGGCCATAGAAGGCGATCTTGTCCGGCTGCGTGAAGAGTTGTGCCTTTAGCCACTCGAGAATGCGCTGATGCTGGCCATTGATGACGCTGTAGAGCGTGAGGCCGAGCGGATTGAGCTTCCGCTGCAGTGTGCGGAAGGCGTCCTTGCCGCGATATGGGTTGTGCGGGGCGAAGGTGACGAAGCCTTGCTCGGCAAGGCGCTGAGCAAAGGCGTGGTAATAACCAACGGCACGATTGGCTGGATCATCGGTGACCACATCTTCAGGAATGCCCTCCAATCCATGCTGACAAACAACGACGGGACGTTTCTCACCAGGCTTGAGATCCTTTGGCAAACAAAGCCAACCCCACGCGAAGACGTCCTGCCACACATCGAGCGTGACCTCATAGATCGCCACCTTCTCCGTCTCACGCACGAAGCGGCTCTTCGCATTCATTGGCAGATTCGGATTTGGCAATCGGCCGATGACTTCATTCCAAAAACGTTCACGTTCACTCGCCGTGTGCTTCTCAAACTCCGCCACAGAGGTCAGCGGCAGTTTTTTCCAGAACTGCGCATCCCTTTCCATCTCCGTGGTCACCAGCAAACGCTGCGTGAAGTTTTCCAACTCACGCACAAGTCGCTGTTGGCGCGTGACATCCACTTGGGCATGCTGCTCATTCTTCTGCGGCATGATCGGCTCAATGCTCTTCACGATCTTTTCCGCCACCTCCGCCGGCAGCAGATGTGCCACCACCTCCTTGAGGCCGTGCTCCTCCGTGCAGAGCTTGAGCCAGACGCCCGGCGTTGCCCTAGCGATCTCCGCTTTCACGGCCTCCAGTGTCGGTTTCGTGATCTTTCCAGGTGCGGCGATGTTGCGCGCACCCTTCACCTCCAACGGCCCGCGCGCATTTGGGAAGCCGAGATTCTGCACCACCAGATGCCGCGGTGCGATGAGTGAGACGATCTCCGCATCTCCGAAATCACGCAGCAGGCCAAAGACATTGCGGTAGATGGGCTCCTCCCACACACCTTCACGCGGCGCGAAATAGCCCCACACATAAACCGAGTGAATACGCTCATCCACCGCACCGGAATACATCGCAATTTGCCCACCCTCGCCCAAACCAGCGACGAGAAGTGGCAATGGCGTCTGAGTGCCAAAGTAATCCACCAGCGAAAGCATCTTCTGCACTTCATAGCCGATGATATGCCGCCCCAACTCATACGACTGCCGGTAAATCCACTCGCGATGCGGCACATTCGTCTTCACACCGAATTTCTCATTCACGCTGTATTCACTGCCACGGCTGATCAGCGCCGGGATCACGATCTCGCAACCGCTGTAGGCCAGCATGGCATCATTGGCCAGTTTCTCAGGCTCGGTGTCAGCGTCTGGTATGTAGATCACCCGCGCCAACGCCTTTCCCTTGGGTTGAATCAAAATCCCCTCACCATGCACACCCTCAAACACAGGCCAGCGAACTCGCAGCACCCGCGCCGTCTCCGTTTCAGCCAGCAATGATGGAGCAGTTGTATCACCCACCAATTCCAGCGTTTTGACCGGCAGGCGCGCATCCACCATGCCCAAAATCGCCTTCAATTTATCTCGCGTCGGTTTCCGCGTGCCCTTCGAGGTATCAATCAGCCGCAAGGCCATCTTGTCGATGCCTGCGACCATCGTTGCAGAAAAATCGGCGTTCGGTTCAAGAACCGTCGTGCCGGGTAAAACTTGAGCCTGCAACGAGGAGCCAATCAGGAGTGCTAATAGAGTGCGCATTCACATCAATCGCACCCAGCCCGCAAATGTTTCACTCCACCCGCACCGCCACCATCTTCTCAGCATCACGCGCATACAGCACACCATCGGCAAACGCGGCATGGCTGCGATGACTGCCACGCATGATCTGCACGCTTTGCAGCAACTCAAACTTCTCGGGCGTCGCTTTCACGATCCACAGCTCACCCTGTTCGGTTGTAACCAGCAGTTTGTCTCCCACCACGATTAAAGTGCCTCCTGGCAGCCGCGTCGGTGCCTCCCACACCACTTTACCATCCGCTACGGACACACAGCGCAGATGCGTGCCAGTCTCCTGGCGACCATGGAAGCCATAGAGATGCCCTTCATGCCGCACGGCGGTCGTGTAATGGCAATCCATCGCATCATTCACCTTCCATACATTCGTCAGCTTCTTCGCCGCCTTGTCCCACTGCCACAAAGCCCCACCCACATCGTAACTAGCCGAGAAAAACAGCTTCCCATCGCCACAGGCCATCGGCGTTGCCGCATTCACGCTCGCATCGATTCGAGCGCGAAACGTCTCGTCCGCCAAAACCTTGCCGTCAGCCACTTGCACGACGGAAATGCCGTTGCGCGTGAAAAAGGCGGCCACGCCCGCATCTCCCGGCATCAAAACCGGCGCTGAATAGCCAGCCTCATAATCGGTGGCCTTCCATACCAACTTCCCGCTCACCGCATCCAGCGCGATGATCCCCGCCCCTCCCGCACCACCCACGTTGAGCAGCACCTTTCCATCCGCCACCAGCGGTGAGCACGCACGGCCAAAGAAGCCCTGTGGTGAATTCAATTCAGCCACCGTGTCGTAAGTCCACAGCAACTTGCCATCCTCCAAATTCAGCGCCTCCACACGTCCCTCAGGACCGTGCGTGAAGACCTTGCCATCGACCACCGCAGGCACTGCACGCGGCCCATTATCAAAACCAAAACTATCGCGGTAATCCGTCTTGTACCGGTGCACCCACACCGCCTTGCCATCCTTAACTTCCAGCGCCTCCGTCACCATCTCATCATCCACACGGTGAAACACGATCACCCTTCCCTGCACCACAAGCGGCCCGGCAAAGCCACTTCCAAGCTTGCGATCCCACAGCGCCTTCGGCTCCTTGGCACCCGTGATCACCGCTTCACTCGCTGCCGCATGCCCGTCACGCTGCGGGCCCAAAAACTGCGACCAATCCGCCGCGGACAGCGCATTCACCCCTAACATCAAAGCAACACAGACAAGCATTCTCATGTGCTCACCGTGCCTGTGAATCACTCAAGATCAAGATTCCCATTCCGCTCTTCCATTCTATTCTGCTCCACGCATGAACCCCGACTTCAGCACCCTCCGTGCCCTCCTCCAGCAGCGCCTCGACATCATCGCCGATCACGCCTTCCGTGACCGCGACGCCGCAGCCCATCTCACCGCGCTCCAGCAAACCTCCGAGCAACTCACGTCCGAGCACCAGCGCCTCCGCAACGTGCTCCCGCCACGTCTCAATCACTTCCTCACTCAGGCCAGCTTCTCCAAAGCCATCGAATACATCGATCAGGAAGCACTCACAACCCCAACATCGCTTTAATAGTTCAAACTTCTCCTAGAGTCTCAAGCACCTGCTTCACCAAGCTGTCAGCAAGGCGAAATTTGGCCTTCACACGCAAATCATGGATGACTGGAGCGATGGCGGGTAACACGTTCTTGCGGCGGGCCTCGATCAGAATGCCAAGAATGCCAATGGTACGCAGGCCGTGTGAGATGGCGATCCTACGACCTTCGCTTTCATCCATGAGCACGGCGTCAGCTTTCAACTCTAGCGCGAGGCAGATTGCCTCGGATTCGCCTGGGTCGAGCAGTTTGCACAGGTCTTCGCCGGCCTGAGGATCAGAGAGTGCTTCTGTCTGCACCCATACCGGCATGAGCAAACCCGCAAAGCGGCCCTGAGAAGCTGCAAGCCGCTCAAACTCTCGTTGGACGGCTTCGGGAATTAGAACGCGGCCAAATAAAGTTCGCAGAAGCTCGATCTGACCGACGAGAGCCAAGTTGAGCAAGACGGAGGTGTCTGCGACGACGATCATGCCGCACTCAAAGCTTGCAGAGACTCGAGATCGGAGTGCAGATCATCATTCGAATAGTGAACAGCGATATCTCGCTCACACAGTGCCTCTTGGAAATCCATGCGCTCCATACCTGCGATACGAGCACCTTGGGACATGTTGACTCGGTTCCGCGCATACAAAGCGCAGGCCAGTTCCTGCAGCAGGTACTTCGGGCTAAAGGAAGCGGTTACTGGGTCGTCGGGCAATACAAGTGTCATGGCGGGAGTTTAACGCCTGTCCGCTGGTGTTCACGATAAATTTCCACCTCTTCATGCTGTCTTATTCAGGCCAGCTTCTCCAAAGCCATCGAATACATCGACCAGGAAGCACTCACAGCGCCAACATCGCCTCCGTGAGCCGCTGGCGCAGCTCAGCGACCGCGTGGGCATCCGTGAAGTGATTCACCATGAAGGCGAAGCAAAACTCCTCCCCCGATTTGCCCGTCACAAAGCC
>JANOBP010000771.1:0-9319 GCA_031411715.1 Verrucomicrobiaceae bacterium
CTCTCAAGGCGCTCGGCAGTTTCATCTCACTGCCCATGCTTGAGTGCATGGTGCCGCTGCGTGCCGCAGAGAGCGCCACCGCAGCACCAAAGCGCAGCGCGTTCATCTACCTCGCGAATGGCGTGCACTCGCTGAACTACCAGATCACTAAGGAAGGCAAAGACTATCAGTTCTCGCGGTCGCTGAAGCCACTGGAGAAGCATCGCGAGGTCATCACGCCGATCAGCGGGCTGCATCATCCGGGAGCACTCAGTCATCATCACAATTGCATCAGCGTCTGGCTCACTGGCGGCAAGCTGGGCCCTTCGGATCACAACACCATCTCTGTGGACCAAAAGATGGCCGAGATCACGGCGCTGCACACGCGTTATCCCTCGATGGAGGTTGCCATCACGCAGGATTCGCTCGCGTGGACCGCCGATGGCGTGCGCTTGCCTGCGATGCGTCGTTGCAGTGAGATTTTTGCTTCCCTCTTCGAAGAACCGAAAGGCGGAAAAGACGCTCAACGCCGGGCCTTGCGTCGCAAGGGCAGCGTACTCGATGCGAACCTCGCGGAAGTGCGTCAGCTCGAGAAAAAGATGGGCTCCGAGGACAAAGGCCGCATGGAGCAATACCTCACCTCCGTCCGCGAAGCGGAGATCCGCACACGGCGAGCCGATGCGTGGCTCGACACACCGTTGCCCTCCATCTCCGAGGCCGACCGCAACCGCACGAACCGCGACATCGCCGCTACGAAGGCGGGTGACTATTTCCGCACCGTCTATGACCTCATGGTGCTCGCCTTCCAGACGGACGTGACCCGCGTGGCCACCTTCAGTCTCGGCGGCGAGGGCGATGCCATCTCCATTCCGGAGATCGGCATCACCGAGTCGCGCCATCAGCTCAGCCATCACGGCGGCGATGCTGGCTACATGGAAAAGCTCACCAACTACGACACCTTCGCTATCGAGCAATACAGCTACTTCCTCACCAGGCTCGCTGAGACAAAAGACCTCAGTGGCAAGCCGCTGCTCGGTTCCACGATGGCCCTTTTCGGCAGCGGCATGTCCTACGGCCACAGCCATGGCAACGCCAACCTCCCACTCGTGCTCGCTGGCGGCTCCGACCTCGGTCTGAAACACGGCACGCACCTCGACTTCAACAAATCAGCCAAAGACTTCCAAGGCTACGCCCTCGGCACCGACGGAGCGCTTACCACCGCCCACTACCAAGTCTGCAGCCGTCCGGTGAACTCCGATGCTCACATGAGCAACCTCCTCCTCCTCATGGCTCAGCGCATGGGCGTTGAAACCGGCCAATTTGGCGATAGCAACAAAGTCATCGCGATATGATCCAGGCGGAACATGCACCGCCCTATTACCCAAAGGATGACCGTCCATTGGTGGCGTTCACACTTCCTTACGCCGAGATGCTAGCGCGCTTTGGTCCGGCTCATCGTGTGATGGATGAACTCGATAATGAGCCCGGACCTTGTGAATACTGGTCATTCATTTTCCCGTGCGGCTTGACCACGTTCATCACCTATCATTTTCATGCGCCAACTGGTGCCGGAGGAGCCATCTGCGCCTCTTCCCTGGAGATTGACCATATTCTGGAACATCTCCTTATCGGAGATTGCGTATTTTGGCGTTTGGATGTCGAAGAGCCAGATATCTATCGTGAGCGCGGTGGCGTCTTGCACAGCAAATGTCCGGCCCTGATTTCTGTCATTTGATCATGCTCATAATGTCGCCGCTTCTCTTCGCAGTCATTCCACGCATATTATGACCCAGTTCCTCAGGCTCATTTGCATCTGCCTCGCGTGGCTCATGAATGTGAGCGCCGCCGTCGAACCCTTCCGCCCCGAAGCGGGCAAGTTCCCGCCTTTGGAAAAAGCGCACGCCTATCGTGGCGAACTCGTCTTCGTGGATCACGCGAATCGCCGTGGTAGCATTCGCATTCAATCCACGGGCATCTTCCGTTTCACAGCACCGAGTCCGTTTGCCCTGCTGCCTTACGGCATCGTCATGCATCATGGGGCACCGGCGGATCTGCGCGACATTCCACTCGGCACCATGCTGCACATCCGGGCTTTTCTTCCGCCCGACCCGAAGACCTCCGCCGTGCCAGTGCTGCCGATCAACAACCGCACGAAGACCAGCAACGGAGGCCCCGGCACCGCACCTGCCGAGAACCATGTCATACTTCTCGAAGACGAGCCCAGCCACTGCATGCGCGAAGGATTGGTTTGGAAGCTCAAAGAACTGGAGATCAAAAACCAGGAAGGAACGATTACCGCCACTCGCGAACCGAGGCAAGGCGGAGACAGGAAGACCTCCGAGGAAATGCTGACCTTCGATGCCGCCACCCGAGTCTGGCGTGGTCGCGAATGCCTCCGCATCGAACACCTGATCGCCAATGGCTCTTGGCCTGCCGAAGGAAAAAAAGCCCTCAGCGGCCAATCCGTCATGCTCGGCATCACATGGAAGCCCACGCCCGGCGGTGTGTTCGCTCGCTTCCACATCTGTGACATCTGGCTGGACGATGCCGCGATGCAAAACGCGACGCAGCAACAAACCGAGACGCACAAGGCCTTCATGCGCAGCCGCTGGCTGCCCGCGTGGATCGACGCTGTCGAGTATGGCAAGTTCGGCCGCGCCACCATCACGGCGACCTTGTTCGGCGGCATGGACTCGGCTCTCTACGCCGACTTCAAGCCAGGCGCCGCTGCGCTGATGAATGGCGTCGAGAACACCCTGAAGCACACCGAAGGAGGCACCGCCGGCCCCACGCAAATGGCGGCACGCGGAAAGCTCCTCGACGTCATGCAGTTGCCCGGTAAGGCCCCGCTCGGCAGCAGCGGCATCCAGATCCGATTTGAGACCGACCTCATCACCGAAGGCCTCCGCCCCACGCGCATCGTCCGCGTTCGTCCTGCAGCCTGGCCCGATGTCCACGTGCCACGCGAAGAATATCTCGGCAACGGAGCCGCCAGCATTGACGAGCGCTTCCCAACCCCGGCCATCTTTCCGAAATTCTGATACTCACCACTTTCCCACTCACAATATGACACGTTTCTTCCTAGTTTTTGGTTCTTCGATCTTGGTTCTTGTTTCTGCCTTTGCTGCGGACGAGCCATTCCGCCCCGAAGCGGGAAAGTTCCCTTCTTTGGAAAAAGCGCACTCCTACCGGGGCGAACTCATCTTCGTGGATCATGCGAACCGCCGCGGCAGCATTCGCCTGCAGGGATCGGGTATGTTTTTCCGCAATGACCCGCACCCATTCGCCATGCTTCCGTATGGCATCGTGCGTTATCACGGCGCACCGGCAGATCTGCGGGACATCCCGCTCGGCTCTGTGATGCACGTCCGCGCCTTTTTGCCGCCAGACCCGAAAACCTCTGCCGTGCCGGTGTTGCCGGTGGATAACGGGAAGCAGGACGCCAATCACAATCGCGGCGCAGGCATCTTTCCCGCCGAGAATCATGTGCTTCTCCTCGAAGACGAGCCCAGCCATTGCCAGCGCGAGGGAATGGCCTGGAAGCTCAAGGAAGTGGAGATCAAGAACAAAGAGGGCATGATCATCGCCACCTGCGAGCCAAAGAAAGGCGGAGACCCCAAGGCCACCGAAGAAAAGCTGACCTTCGATGCCGCCACCCGCGTCTGGCGTGGCCGCGAATGCCTCAGCATCGAAGAACTCATCGCCGAAGGCGCATGGCCCGCCGATGGCAAAAAACCCCTCGGCGGCCAAGCAGTCCAACTCGGCATCACCTGGAAACCCACGCCGGATAGCATCTTCACTCGTTTCCACATCTCCGACATCTGGCTCGACGATGCCTCAATGCAACGCGCCGCTCACAACCAAACCGAAACGCACAAAGCCTTCATCCGCAGTCGCTGGATGGCCGCGTGGATCGAAAACGTCGAGTATGGCAAGTTCGGCCGCGCCACCATCACGGCGACTCTTTTCGGCGGCATGGACCCATCTCTCTACGCCGACTTCACCAAAGGCAGCCCGGCCCTGATGAACCCGGTCGCCAATACCCTGAAGCACACCCACGGAGGCTACGGCCCTGCGCACATGGCCTCCAAAGGCCCCATCCTCGACGTCATCAAGTTGCCCGGCGAAGCCCCGCTCGGCAGTAGCGGCATCCAGATCCGCTTCGAGACCGATCTCATCATCGAAGGCATCCGCCCCACCCGCATCGTCCGTGTGCGTCCCGCGAGCTGGCCGCAGGCCCAGGTCCCCCGCGAAGAATACCTCAACGACAGTCTCGAAGAGCGCTTCCCCACGCCCGCCATCTTCCCGAAATACTGAGGACTATGACTACCTCGCTGCGGCTTCACGCAGCTTGTCCTTCTTGCTCTTGCGTCGGCCTTTGATGCCACCAGTGCTGGATGGTTGCGGTGCTTCATCTTGAGGCTCGAAGCCTGGGATGTGCTCGCGTGGGATGGTCAGGTGGTGGCGCTTTTCGATGAGGCAAAAATGCGCGTGAGCAGCTGCGGTGATGAAGCTCACGGCGAGGCCCGCTTCCCCAGCGCGACCCGTGCGACCAATGCGGTGCGTGTAATCCACCGCTGAGCGCGGCAGGTCATAGTTCACCACCACGGGCAACTGCACTATGTCCAGACCGCGTCCCGCGAGATCCGTGGCGACGAGCACATGGATTTGCGAGTCTTTAAAAGCCGCCAACGCCTGACTGCGCGCGCCCTGGCTCAGATCACCATGAAACGCTACGGCGCTGATGCCGTGGCGCCGCAGTTTGTCCGCGACGTGCTCAGCGCTGTATTGCTTGGCCACAAAGACGAGCACACGCTTCCAGCCTTCCGTCTTGATCAAGTGTCGCAGCAAAGGCGTGCGCTGATCTTCATCCACCTCGATGGCGCGTTGCAAGATGACGGGCATCTCCGTGGGTGCCGTCTCGATTTCGATTCGCGTGGGCTCGTGCAGAAGCTTCTGAGCCAAGGACTGAATGGCATCCGGGAACGTGGCGGAGAAGAGCAAGTTCTGCCGACGCTTTGGCAACAGAGCCAGCACGCGCGCTAACTCATCTGCAAAACCCAGATCGAGCATCCGATCGGCCTCATCCAGCACCAGCGCGGCCACATGCGAAAGATGCAGCGCATTGTGATCCACGAGATCGAGCAAGCGCCCTGGCGTGGCGATCACAAAATCAGCTCCACCGCGCAGTGCCATCATTTGGGGATTGATCGAGACACCGCCAAACGCGCTCACGACTTTGATCCGCTCCGGCAGATGCACCGAGCAGCGCAAGACCGTCTCCGTGACCTGTGCTGCGAGTTCACGCGTGGGCACAAGAATCAGCGTGTGGACTCTGCGCGGCTTCTCCAGCCGCGAAGACAGCCAGCGCTGCAGCAGCGGCAGTACAAATGCCATCGTCTTGCCCGAGCCGGTCTGCGCCGTCGCCAGCACATCGCCACCCTTCAGCACCACCGGGATCGCAGCCGACTGCACCGGCGTTGGCGTGACGTATTGGTTAACGGCACTCAAAAGGGGAGCTGACAGACCGAGCGAGGTAAAAGGCATGCCTTCCTATAGGCTCGATCCGGTTGGCAGCAAGATGCCGACGCCGAATGAATCACTCTGTCCCGCACTCGCGTGGCATGAAACGAGGCTTTTGATGCCGTATGAGATTTTATGTGCGGCACTCATCGGCGCTGGGTTCTGCCCTGAGGACTGGGTGCGTGAAAGTGCAGTGGACTAAGCTTTGCGCTTTTTAGTGATTGATGAAGTCGTCCTAGATGGCAGACGCATATGCTGCATCAGCGTTTTGACTGCCGTGTTTTGAAAGCGATACGAGTTCCACATCATCGCCACTGTCCGCATCGGTTTCTCGCCAGTAAAGGAGCGATAGATCCTTTGCTCGTTGGTATCGACTTTCCGAGCCATCTCAGGCACGATGGACACACCATGATTCAGCGCCACGAGTTCCTGCAGGGTGGTGAGCTGGCTGGTGCGCTCGACGGTGACGGGCTGCACGGATTTCCGACGGCAGAAGGTGGCGATATTTTCTGACAGACAGTGCGCCTCACTTAGCATGACGAAGGGGTGGCTTTCCACGGCATCAATGGCGACGGTCTTCGCAACGGCCAAGGGATGTCCGACAGGTGCCACGAGCAGCAATTCTTCATCAAAAAGCGATTCGACCTCCAAATACTTCGCAATAACAGGCAGCGCGAGGATGGCGAGATCGATCTCGCCCTGGCTGCAGCGTTTGATGAGGTTCTCGGTCGTGTCCTCCTGCACGATGACGGAGATGTCAGGATTCGATTTGGCGAAACTGCTCAGCAGGCCGGGCAGGAAATAGGGCGCGATGGTGGGGATGGCGCCGAGCCGGATGCGACTGCGGCGTCCCGCCTCTGAGAGCTCAGAGAAAACATCCTCCGTGAGTTTGAGTATCTGCTGGGCGCGTTCGTTGAGGATCTCGCCGACATCCGTCAGTATCACCTCGCGGGGTTTGCGCTCGAAAAGGGGTTGCCCGAGTTGCTCTTCAAGCTTTTGGATGGCGCGGCTCAGCGCGGACTGCGAGAGATGTAGCTCCTCCGCCGCACGCGTGAAGTTCTTGGTTCGTGCCAAGGCTACGAATTGTTGGAGCAGGTGGAGATCGAGTTCATTCTTCATTCCCGCATCATGCTATGCGCCCGACGCATCGCAAGCATTCTAAATATGCATTGGATGCATGAATGCTGCTCCGACAATATCTAAACAGTTGGAGCCCACAATTTGGGTCTCCGACACAGAACCGTAATCAAACTTAACGCCATGAAGATCAACCATCTCAAGTACATGCTTGCCACGCTAACGCTGACTCCGGTCGCGTTGGCTTTAGCTCAGGGCGATTCAGCCAAACCCAAATCAGACAAACCTATGGATGACATCAGTAAGTGCCCCGTGATGGGCGCAGCAGCGAGCCCCGCACGCCACACCGCCGCCGGAGCCATGACCAATAGCGATTGGTGGCCTAACCAGCTCAACCTCAAAATCCTTCACCAAAACTCGCCGAAGGGAAATCCGATGGGCGACGGCTTCAACTACGCCGAGGAGTTCAAGAAGCTCGATCTCGTGGCCTTGAAGAAAGACCTCACTGAACTCATGACCACGTCGCAGAAGTGGTGGCCGGCCGACTACGGCAACTACGGCCCCTTCATGATCCGCATGGCCTGGCACAGCGCAGGCACCTACCGCACGAGCGATGGCCGTGGCGGCGCCGGATACGGCACGCAGCGCTTCGCACCGCTGAACAGTTGGCCGGACAATGGGAACCTGGACAAGGCGCGTCGCCTGCTCTGGCCCATCAAACAAAAATACGGCAACAAGATCTCGTGGGCCGATTTGATGATCCTCACGGGCAATGTCGCCCTCGAATCCATGGGCTTCAAAACCTTCGGCTTTGCCGGTGGTCGTGCCGATGTGTGGGAGCCGCAGGAAGACATCTACTGGGGACCTGAGAGCACTTGGCTGGGTGACAAGCGCTACAAGGACGAGCGCCAGCTCGAAAAGCCGCTCGCCGCCGTGCAGATGGGCCTGATCTATGTCAATCCTGAAGGCCCCAATGGCAAAGCTGATCCGCTGGCCGCCGCCAAGGACATCCGCGAAACCTTTGGCCGCATGGCCATGAATGACGAGGAAACCGTCGCGCTCATCGCCGGTGGTCACACCTTTGGCAAGGCTCACGGTGCGGGTGATCCGAAGAACGTCGGTGCCGAACCAGAAGCCGCGCCTCTCGAAGTGATGGGCTTTGGTTGGAAGAACAAGTTCGGCAAAGGCAACGCTGAGGACACCATCACCAGTGGTCTCGAAGGTGCCTGGACCAGTGCTCCCACCCGCTGGTCGCACATGTATCTCTCGAACCTCTACGCCTATGAATGGGTGCTGACGAAGAGTCCCGCAGGCGCTCAACAGTGGACTCCAAAAGATGGTGCAGGCCAGGGCACCGTGCCTGATGCGCATGTCAAGGGTAAGAGCCACGCGCCCATCATGTTCACGACAGACATCGCTTTGAAGATGGACCCCGCTTACGGCAAGATCACGAAGCGTTTCCTCGCAAACCCGAAGGAGTTCGAGGTCGCCTTCGCCAAGGCTTGGTTCAAGCTAACCCATCGCGACATGGGACCGCTTGCACGCTATCTTGGCCCTGAAGTGCCCAAAGAAGCGCTGATCTGGCAGGACCCGCTTCCTGCTGTGGATCATGAACTCGTCAACGAGCAGGACATCGCGCAGCTCAAGGCCAAACTGCTCGACTCCGGCCTCACCACCGCCGAACTCGTCTCCACCGCCTGGGCTTCCGCCTCCACCTTCCGTGGCAGCGACAAGCGCGGCGGTGCCAATGGTGCCCGCATCCGTCTCGCTCCGCAGAAGGACTGGGAAGTCAATCAGCCGCAGCAGCTCGCCAAAGTGCTCGCTGCGCTTGAGAAGGTCCAAACAGAGTTCAACAGCGGCAAGAAGAAGGTCTCGCTCGCGGACTTGATCGTGCTCGGTGGCAGCGCCGCTGTCGAAGCAGCCGCGAAGAAGGCTGGTCACGATGTGAAGGTGGCTTTCAGCCCAGGTCGCGTGGACGCCACGCAGGATCAGACCGATGTCGAATCCTTCGCCGTTCTTGAACCCAAGAACGACGGCTTCCGCAACTACCTCGGCCACGAACTCGACCGCCCAGCGCCCGAGAACCTCGTGGATCGCGCTCACTTGCTCACGCTCTCCGTTCCTGAGATGACCGTGCTCATCGGCGGCATGAGAGCGCTCGGCACCACCGTCGGTCATCCTGACCTCGGCGTGCTCACCAAGAATCGCGGTGCACTCACCAACGACTTCTTCGTGAACCTGCTTAGCATCGAAAACGAATGGAAGGTCTCGCCCCGCTGCGAGCACTTCTATGAAGGCACCGACCGCGAAAGCGGCGCAGCGAAGTGGATGGCCACCTCCGTGGACCTCGTCTTCGGCTCAAACTCCCAACTCCGCGCCACCGCCGAGGTTTATGCCAGTGCCGATGCCAAAGAGAAGCTCGTCACCGACTTCGTCGCCGCTTGGACCAAGGTCATGAACTTGGATCGCTTCGATCTGGCGAAATGATTTGAGACAAAAACAACCAATAAAATCTAGCTCATCCTGACCAAGTCGGGATGAGCTTTTTGCTTTTCAACGGCTCCGCAGCCTTGTCCCGCACTCGCGTGGCATGAAAAATCCAATTTTAGTCCGTACAGGATATTGCATGTACCTCGCCAGCCTCATTGCTCTCGCCGTTACGCCCGCCCTCGCGGTCGATTTCGTCCGCGAGGTGCGCCCTATCTTCGAAAAGCACTGCTATGAATGCCACAGCGCGAAG
>JANOBP010000772.1:0-3060 GCA_031411715.1 Verrucomicrobiaceae bacterium
GTTTCCACCTGCGCCCGGAGCCCCAGCTGGCGCTCCAGGTGCTCCTGCTTCACCACTTGGAAATTAAGCTAATCATTTGAGATTTGTTGCCGCCGGACGCTTGACGTCCGGCGGTTTTTTGTTTATTCGAGGTGGCGCAGATCACTCTGGGGTGGATCGTTCTTCGGTCAAAGCCATGATTCTCACAGATGGAAGAGGCGATTGGTTTTCTCTCTTCTGATTCGGCCGCGCAAAGTCTATGGATTGCAGACAGAGCGGAATGACAAATGTAGAATGAACTTAGTCGGGGATGCGGATTTCGAGCCATTGGGCATCAGCGCTGCGGGTGGTGATTTGGCGGGCGGTGTCGGGCATGCAGGCGGGGATGATGGCGAAGTCACCTGCACGGAAGGTTTCACCTGAGAGGGTGAGTTCACCACGGGTGAGGGCAAGGGTGAGGTTTTCACCGCTGAGGCCGAGCTGGGTGGCGGTGCTGCCGAGTTTGACGTGGAAGAACTCGCAGCTCACGAGGGTGCCGTCGGCGGCGGTGGGCTGCATGGCGGGCTGGAAGTCGCTGAAGTCGATGGAGGCGAGGGATTCGCTGATGTGGAGGGCGCGGGGCTTGCCGTCGAGGCCGACGCGGTTCCAGTCGAAGACGCGGTAGGTGGTGTCGCTGTTCTGCTGGATCTCGTAGATGAGCAGTCCGGCGCCGATGGCATGAATGCGGCCACTAGGGATGAAGAGGCAGTCGCCGGTGCGTGGATGGATGACGTGGACGAGATCGGCGATGGTGCCGTTTTGCAGGGCGGTGTCGAATTGAGCACGGGTGACACCGGGCTTGAGCCCGGCGTAGATTTTGGAGCCGGGATCGGCATGGGCGATGAACCACATCTCGGTTTTGGGCTCGCCATGAAGTTGGGCGGCGAGGTGGGCGGGCGGATGGACCTGGATGGAGAGATCATCGCAGGCGTCGAGGATCTTCATGAGGAGCGGGAACTGCCGTGAGTCGCTATGGAAGTCAGCACCGAAGACGGCGGTGCGGTGGTTTTTCCAAAGGGCATGCAGGGTCGTGCCGTCAGCGGTGGTGCTGGGTGCCTCCGGGCGATCGCAGACTTCCCAGGACTCGCCAAAGGGCGTGGTGGCGTCTGGCAGGTTGCGGCCGAGGAATGAATGCATGCGGCGGCCGCCCCACACACGAGATTGATAAATGGGTGCGAAGCGGATGGGGGTGCTGAAGTTCATGTGCAAGTGCTAAGTCTTTTGTGGGTGGAAGCAAGCGGTGGATGGGTAGGCTAAACGAGGTGTGAGAATGACGCGGTGATGGCGTAGAACAGACATGACGAGGAAATACCGCATCTGGGATCTGCACTGCCATTTATCGGGCGTGCCTGGACTGACGCCGGAGGAGCGCATGGGGCAACTGCTGCGCTACGCGGACCGGATGAGCGTGGAGCGGCTGTGTGTGTATATGGGTATGAAGTGGTCCCAAGATCCTGGACCAGATGATTTGCGACGTCAGAATGATGAGGCTCTACGAGCCATCACCAAGTATCCGGAGCGGAGCTTTGGCTTTGTGACGCTGAACCCGAAGCATGTGGAGGCAAGCCTGGCAGAGCTGGAGCGCTGCGTGGCCCATGGACCGATGGTGGGCGTGAAACTGTGGGTGGCGAAGAAGTGTGATGCGGCGGAGCTCGATCCGCTGATCCGACGCGCGGCGGAACTGAAGGCGGTGATTTTTCAACACACCTGGTTTAAGACGAATGGCAATTACGAAGGCGAATCGACGCCAGATGAGCTGGTCAAACTGGCGCGGCGCTTTCCAGAAGTGCCGATCATTTGCGGGCATACGGGCGGTAACTGGGAGCTGGGCATCCGGGCGATCCGCGCCCAGAAAAATCTATATGCCGATCTCGCGGGCAGTGACCCGACGGCGGGCTATACCGAGATGGCGGTGAGAGAACTGGGAGCGGAGCGTGTGATCTATGGCAGCGATGGCGGTGGGCGGAGTTTTGCCAGTCAATTGGCGAAGGTGCATGGTGCTGCGATCACGGATGAGCAGAAGCAGCAGATTTTTTGTGAGTCGCTGCGAGGACTGATGCGGCCCATTTTGAAAATGAAAGGAATCCAAGCATGAATCGACGGAACTTTATGCAAACGACGGCCGCGCTAGCTGCGCTGCCCGCCTGGGCTGATGTGAGGCCGCCCAAAGTGATCGATGCCAATTTTTATCTGGGGCGCTGGCCGTTCCGTGAGCTGGCAGGCATGGACGCGGTGGCTTTGCAGGCGCGTGGCATTACACAGGCTTTGACAGGCTCGTTGGATGGGCTTTTTCAGCGTGATGTGGCGCGAGTGAATGCGCGCCTGGCCAATTCCTGTGATGGGAAGGTGCTGCTGCCGGTGGGGACCGTGCACCCCCTGCTGCCGGATTGGCGTGATGACCTGAAACGGTGCCGTGAGGTGCATGGCATGAAGGCAATCAGGCTGCACCCGAACTATCACGGCTACACACTGGCCGATCCGATTTTTAGTGAGCTTCTGGCTGCAGCAACAGACATGAAGCTGGCGGTGCAGATGGTGGTGCAACTCGAAGATGAGCGCACGCAGTATCCGCTGGTGCAGGTGAAGCCTGTGGACTTAAAACCCCTGCCAGAGGTGCTCCGAAATCAGGAGCAAGCCCGTGTCATGCTGCTCAACGCCAATGCAACCTTGGTTGCCACTGCCTTGAGAGGATGCACGAACCTGTGGATGGATTTTGCGATGATCGAAGGCGTGGGTGGTGTGGAGAATCTGCTCAAAGCGTGGCCGCTGGATAAGGTCTGCTTTGGCACCTATGCGCCGGTGTTCTATCCAGAATCATCGCTGCTGAAGATGCAGGAGTCGGAACTGAGCACGACGCAGCAAGTGGCGCTGACGGAGGGGAATGTGACGATGTTTTTAGGTTAGGGGTGGATTGGATCGATTTTATGAATGATTGTGGGTGAGTTTTATGTCTGACGAAAATGCCCACTCCAATCATCCGGTTTTCGATGTGCCCTCCATCGATGAAATGGGTGCCTATCTGCCTCAGTTTGAGTTTAAAAA
>JANOBP010000773.1:0-1667 GCA_031411715.1 Verrucomicrobiaceae bacterium
CATTTTGCATTCCGACCCGCTTGCTGAGGATGTGCGGGCGGAGAATGCAAAGTGAGAAATGCGAAGTGCAAAATGCAAAATGTCGGAGGCGCATTCAACACCAGCCACTCCGGGTGCCTCACGCCTTGACCTTTGACGACAACATGACCTCTTGACCACACGCATTCCGCATCCGTCATTCCGCATTCGTCATACCGCATACCGCATTCGTCATTTTCCCCCATGCCTCCTCCAGTCCAGCCCACCCGTCCTGTCTTCGTCAATCTCGGCCCGCGCAGCTACATCGTGCAAGTCGGCCGTGACGTGCTGAAGACTCTTGGCGAGGAGATCCATAAAAAACTCGGAGACCGTGTGAACTGTGCCGTCATCACCGACTCCAATGTCGGCCCGCTCTACGCGGAGACCGTGCTCACCAGCCTCCGCGCTGCTGGTAAAGTGCCCCATCTCATCACCGTGCCCGCTGGAGAGTCCTCCAAGTCCATGATCATGGCTGAAAGCGTGCTTAGCGACATGGCGCGCGCTGGCTTGGACCGCAAAGGCTTCGTCGTTGCCCTAGGTGGCGGCGTTATTGGCGATCTCGCCGGTTTTTGCGCCGCCATCTATCAGCGTGGCATTCCCTACGTCCAGGTTCCCACCACCGTCCTCTCACAGGTGGACAGCTCCGTCGGCGGCAAGACCGGCGTGAATCTCCCGGATGCTAAAAACATGGTCGGCTCCTTTCACCAGCCCGTTCACGTCATCGCCGATGTGGATACCCTCAACTCACTGCCCAAGCGCGAGTGGAATGAAGGCTTCGCCGAGATCATTAAACACGCCGCCATCAAGGACCCCACGCTTTACGACCAAATCGACGCCGTGGCCGATGGGAAAGGCGATCTCGTCGCCCTCATCCGTCGAAACATCGCCATCAAGGCCGCCATCGTCGAGGCAGACGAGTTTGAAACCATCGGCACACGCGCGCAGTTGAACTTCGGTCACACACTCGGGCACGCTATCGAGGCCGCTGCGGGTTACGGCAAGCTTTTGCATGGAGAGGCCATCTCCCTTGGCCTGCGCGCCGCCGCTTGGCTCTCCGCGCAAATGTCCGGTCTTAACTCCAAAGAGCACGACCGCATCGTTGCCCTGCTCAAGCGTTTTGACCTCCCCACCGTGCTCAGTGACGACTTCGATCTGGAAGACATCCTCCGTATCACCCGCATGGACAAAAAGTTCGAGCACGGCGGCATCCGCTTCGTTCTCCTGCGCAAGCCCGGCGACGCCTACGTCAGCAAAGAAATCACCCAAGGCCACCTCAAGCAGGCCTTGGAAAATTTGAGAGAAACCAAACTCCCCTCAGCACCACCCGCCGCTCAAACCGAGCTGCAAGCGGAGCCACAGACTGCGGCTTCAGAGTCCGAGTCCCTGCCCACCAACACGCAAGGTTAGTGCACAAGGAGTGATGGCTTCCAGCCATCTCCAATTCGCATAGGTTCTGTTCTCACCCATGGTCCATTTTCATGGAGTCCAGTCAACCCAATCAAAAAGCACGGACAGATCAATATCCGGCCACTCAAGCCAAGACAGGCCAATATCGGGCACCTGAAATGATCCTCCGGCAAGATCGGTTAGAACTTCGGCCTTCATCGCCGCGTAATCGCAGACTTCACCTGCGGCATCGTGCAGGGCCT
>JANOBP010000774.1:0-5149 GCA_031411715.1 Verrucomicrobiaceae bacterium
CCGTCTCGCGCGCCAGCTCTTGAAAGCGCGTGGTCTCGCGAACGAGCGCCGCGTCCTCGCCGAGCTGTCGCACGGTGAAAGGCAGGCGTGTGCGCCAGTTCGCATCGCTGACCACGCCGGGGACATTGAAGCGGTCGGTCATGCCGAAGAGATCGGTGATCATGCAGGCGGCGTAGCGGGAGTTGCTGGCGAGGAGTCCGTGCATGAGCTGCCACTTGATGGCGTCGTTGTAGGGCTGGTATTCGTTGGCCCAGGGGATGCCGGCAAATTCGGCCAGCAGGCGCAGCTCACGTCCGGCTTTCATGCGCTCATCATGTTCGGGGTCATGATGCATGCGGTCACGGCAGCCGTCCCAGATGGCTTTCATGGGTGGATGATCATGCGTGGCATAGGTGGTGAAGCTGCACTCAGTGTATTCAGTGCCGGAGATGGGATGGTCATCATAACCGACTTCCCATTGAGGCACTTTGAAGCCGGGAATGCCGCACTCGAGGAGATGTGGACGCACATAGTCGGGAACGGCACCAAGGTCCTCGCCAATGACCTCGGCACCCTGGGCTGCCTGCTGCACCACTCGGAGATATTTGTCACCAGCGGCACGATTGGCGGCGCAGTGCTCGGGTGTGTCATCGGCGTACTCTTTGAAATGCGGCAACTCACCGCCAGTGCGCTGCTTGGCCTCGTCATCGGTGAGTGGCAGGAATTCGGCATTGCGCTGTGGCCTCCATGGGAAGCTGTAGATGCGGTAAAAGCCCAGCACGTGGTCGATGCGGAAGATGTGGAAGATGTCGGTGAGCTTGGCGATGCGCTGACGCCACCAAGCGAAGTCGTCCTTCTCCATCACGTCCCAACGATAAAGAGGGATGCCCCAATTCTGCCCCCATTTTTGCACGAAGAGGTCGTCTTTGAAGATGCGCTCCGGTGGTGCGCCGCCGCTCCAGGCCAGGTCAAACAAGTGCGGGTTGGCAAAGACATCGGAGCTGTAATAGTTCACGCCGATGGGGATGTCCCCCATGAGTCGCACACCGATCTTGCTGCCGTATTTCCGCAACTCACGCCATTGGCTGAAGGCGATCCACTGCACCCACGCATGATAGGTGTTGCCCTGCGTGCTGCTGCGCGCCCCGGCAGGCCATTGATCCCACAGATCATGCCCAAACTGATCCATCAGTGTGCGAAAGAGAACGTAGTCACTCAGCCAGGCGGCTTCCTGCTGCTGAAATTTGGCGAAAGCAGCGACGCGGGCTTTGTTCTTGCCAAAGCGAGAGTAAGCCAGTTGGAGCAGCTTGTTCTTCGTGCGGCGCGCGGCGGGGTAATCCACCAACGGACCTTTGGATTCAGCACAGTCTTCAAAATCGGCCGCTTTGAGCTCAGGAATGGTCTTGGGTGAGATTTCCAGCAGCACTGGATCGAGAGCCACGGAGCTGATGGCGTTGTAAGGACTGTTGTCCGGCCCGGTCTCGTTGATGGGTAGCAATTGCACAAAACCAATGCCGTTTTCAGCCGCCCAGTCCATCAACTCGCGCAGAGCGCGTGTGTCACCGATGCCAAGGTCCTCCGCATGCCTCAGGGCGAATACAGGTGCTAAAATACCGGCGCTGCGTGTGTGGGATGTGTCTGCCATATGGGTGCGAATGATGGGGCGTATTCCCCTTTATCGCAAATGCCGCGCCAAAAAGGAGATCAATGATGCCTGAGAGCCTTCGCACCACAAAAAAAGCAGGCACGGCCTAGCGCGCGCTATCACAGCACCCCCGTGACCTTCAGACGCACAAAGCGCTGACCTGTGCTGCCTGCTGGCAGCGTGGCTTTCACCTGTTGCACGGTGCCGCTGTCCGATTGGACTACTTGCGTGACTCCTGTCGTATGCCAGTCGTTGCCCACCAGCGTGTCGCTCCACTCCACGGTGAAAAGGACTCCGGCATTCAGCGCGGCCACGCTGCGGGTGTAGTTGAACTCCAGATTCGCTCCCGTGCTGTTGAGGCTCACGGGCAAGGCACTCGCGCTGGTGGGATTGAGATTGCAGGCCCACTCGATGAGATTGGATAGGCCGTCTTTGTCGAAGTCGAAAGCGTCCGCTGCGTTGCCGCTGTTGGCGGTGGTGCCGAAGTGTGTTTGCCGCCAGGATTCAAGGGGCGTGGCTGAGGATCCGTAGGTGAAGGTCACCGTGGCAAGCTGCCCACCGGTGACGGTGACGCTCTGTGGATCGGGCGCGGGGTATCCGGCCACGGTGGGGAGTTGAAGGACGTAGTTGCCGGCATTGAGTCCGCTCTTTTGTGCTCCGCTCTGGCGGTAGCTTGTCTCCGGGCTCAAGCGCCATCCGGCCCCGGCGGTGATCGCTCCGGCGGGCTCGATGAGCACTTTGATGGCACCTGGATTCGCGGCGCTGCCAAAGGTGCTCACGCTGGTGTGCGTGATGCCGCCGCCGGTGTGTGGTTGATCGTCGATGCTGCTGAGTTCCGCGCGCGTGAAGAGGTCGATGAGCGTGCTGTCGATGGCTCGCACGATGGTTTGCTCCACGCCGCCGAGGTAGATGGCAGCCGGGTAGTACGCAGCGCCTTCAAACTGCACACAAACTGGTCCGCCACTGGCCCCGCCGCTGCTGCGGATGCCGGTGGTGATGAAGGTACGGTTGAGATCCGGCGTGCCGCCCACCGCGCTGAAAAGGATGTTAGCCGGTGTGGTGGCGTGCATGCGGCCCTGGCTGCCGGTGGCGATTCCGTCGATGGGATAGCCGACGAGAATCTTGCTGGCGTTGGAGAGCAGGAACTCATTGGCCGCGAGGTCGCTGGCCAGGAAGCCGCTGTGACCCGTGCGCGCGGCGTCCTCAAGGAAATACATGGCGGCGGCATCGAGGTTGCGTGATTGCGGGGAAAAGCTGCCGGGTGTGTTTTCTAATGCGCGCTGGGCAGAGTATCCGGCTAGCAGGTAGAAGCCGCGCGGAATCTGCGCTTTGGGCTCATAGGTGCCGCGATGCCGCTGGAAGAGCCACTGGAGCCCCTGTGCGGCAGAGAGCGTGCCATCATCAAAGACCACATGCGCGGCGGTGGCCACCACGCGCTCCTTCACCGCAAAGCCCGTGCTCGATCCCGCATGGCTGCGGATCTGGCCGACGAAAGCATAAGGTTTACTGGTGTCAGCTGTCACCGTTTCAAATGCCAGCACGGCAGGTAGCGCCCCCGACGCGGTGCTGGCCCGGAAATAGGTGATCGTGGGCACGGCGGTCTGTGCGGCGGTGATGATGACATTGACATTCGGCGGCGTGGCGCGTCCAGCGACGGGCTTGCTCTCGATGAGGTAGCTACCCGGGATCAAACCGGTGAGCGTGGCCTCGCTGTCACGCCAGTGGGCGTCATCCTCACCCAGCAGCCGCCACTGCGCACGGCCTGTGCCGCTGAGGATCGAATCGGGTTTCAAGGTCACACTCAGCCCGCCGCTGCCGGTCGTGGTCGTTTCAAAATAATCGCGTGTAAGCACCGTGACGGAGCCGTCGCTGAGGATGGAGATCGCAGATTCCGCGGGTGGGTGGATGTAGCCCGGCACGGGCCGGAACTCGATCTCACGATCCCCTGCGGTCAAACCAAGCGCTGCCACACCCGAAGCCCTCCACTGCTGCTCGCCGACGAAGCGCCAGCCGTGCAAGATGCCAGCAGGCGTGAGATTCACGGTCAGGATGCCTTCCGCATCAGGTGCCACACTGGGGAACGATTGTGTCAGTCCCGAGAGCAAATCCAACGTGAAAGTGGCCACCCCGCTCAAGGTCTGGCCACCAGGGTTCAGCGCGCGCAGTCGGTAGTGATAAATGACTCCCTGCGAGAGACCTAACAAGCTGCCTGCCACCGCTGTGTTGAGGTTACCGGTCACCGTGGCAGGAGCGGCGGTGACACTGTTGGGAAATGAGACACCATCGGTGCCATAGTCGAAGAAGACCTGCGTGCTCGCGTTGTTGGCATTCACAGTCCCGCTGAGGCTGACGCTCGTCGTCGTGAGAGGCGACGCACTTCCCAGCGCCACCACTGGCGGCGGTGCCTGGGCCACAAAGGTCTTATCCACGCCATTGATTGGGATGGGGCTGCCCGCGTTGATCGCCACGAGGCGGAAATGATACGTAGCACCCGCCACGAGGCCGGTGAGCGGCGCAAACACATTTTCCACCGTCCCCTCCGCAGGAATCATCTGCGAGTCTGTCTGCGTGCCATAGACCGTGCTCAAGCCAAACTCAAAGTAGGCGGTGGTTACGCGTCCATTTGGAATGACCACTCCGACAAGGGTGGCACCGTTCGCATTCACGTTCGATGCGTCGCCGGTGAAGGTCAGTGGCGGATTTGGCGCGGTGGTGAAACTTGCATTCACCCCGTAACTTGTGCCTGCGGCGTTTGTCGCCACGATGCGGTAATGGTAGAGCGTGTTGTCGGTCAGACCGCCGATCACGCTACTTGCTGGCACGTCGAGATAGCCGTTTCCGAGCGCCAGATCGGCTGTGACGCTTCCGTAGCTTGTGGTCAGTCCGTATTCAAAACATGCTGTCGTCACGAGGTTGTTCGGGTTGACGATTCCATTGAGAACCGCCCCGGCTCTGACGATCCCGCTGGCTGCTCCAGTGGTCACCTGAGGCGGCTGATCGGTCCCGAAGAATCTGGCGAGCGCGAAGTTGTTCCTGGTGCCGTCGTGCGCGTAACCGGCGATGACGATCCTTCCATCCGGCCCGATGACGACACTGCGTCCCACGGCATTGCCACCTGGAAAACTTGTCGTCACCCTACCCGTGCCGCGAAAGGTCGTGTCCAGGCTGCCATTCGCATTGTAGCGCACCACGGCAAAGTCGGTGAAGCCCGTGTTGGCATTGTAGGACTGACCCACCGCCACCAGTTTCCCGTCGCTCTGCAATGCCAGATCGTAGGAAACTTCAGCCGCCGTGCCGATTTGCGTCACCGCCAGTCCATTGATACCGAAGGTCGAGTCCACCGTGCCATTGGCGTTGCAACGCCTCAGGCAAAAGTCCCCCCCTATTGTGCCGCCGGCCAGCACGATCTTGCCATCGGCCTGCAAGGCAATCGCGTGGCAAGAGACCATCTGGAGGGTGGTGTAGTCGTAAAAAACCTGGCCTGCGGTTCCAAAGCCGATGTCCGGTGTGCCGTCGCTCAGATAG
>JANOBP010000775.1:0-2168 GCA_031411715.1 Verrucomicrobiaceae bacterium
GGCCGATGCAGATGGCCTCATCTGCGAGGTGGACGTGCATGGAATCAACATCGGCCTCCGAATAGACGGCGACGGTTTTGACATCGAGTTCTTTACAGGCACGGATGACGCGGAGGGCGATTTCACCACGGTTGGCGACGAGGACTTTTTTAAACATCAGGACAGGAGTAAATGGGTGTTTCTTGAGTCTTGAGCGACTAAAAAGCGCAGCCACCAAGGTCAGCGCAGTCGAAGCTCAAATAGCGGTTTGAATCAAGCTTTGAGCTCGAAGAGAGGCTGGCCGTATTGGACAGGCTTGCCATCCTCGACCAGCACGCGGGCGATGGTGCCGCGAGCCTCGGCAATGATTTCGTTCATCACCTTCATGGCTTCAATGATGCAGACTTTGGTGTTTTCATCCACGACGTCACCGATGTTGGCGAAGGATTTTTCACCGGGAGCACCGCTGCGGTAAAAGGTGCCCACCATGGGGGAATTGATCGTGGGGCCCATCGGCGCATCAGCGGCGGGGGCGGCAGGGGTTGCACCGGTCAGTGCTGGCGCGGCGACGGTGTGTGCGGGAGCGGGCGCATGGGCGACGACAGGCGCACTCACGGGGAGATGCTTGATCAGGTCCCGCGCGGCATCCATGTCGGAGCCACGGCGGATTTCCAGTTTGGCGTCTTTTTGCTCGAGGTGGAAGTAGGAGAGGTCATTGTCAGCCATGAGGCCGACGATTTCCCGCAGGTGTGCGAGATCGAAATTGGAAGGGGCTGCAGTGTCCTTTTTGCCTGAGGGCTTAGCGGCAGGCTTAGCGGCAGGCTTAGCGACAGGTTTGGAGGCCTTTTTGGCGGCTGTTTTGCGTTTGTCCATAGTTCAGGGAGAGTTGGTTGCGACGATCGCGGTGACGACACTAGCCCCCTGAATCATCGTGGCAAGGATAAAGGCAAGGTAGGGGGGCTAGAAGCCAGATTTTGCGAACTGGCGAATACCCCAAGTCATTTCACCCCTTTGACCTCAAATCCCTCTGCCTCCAGCACCGCACGGATTTTGCCAGGCTGGTCACCCTGGACCTCAATACGCTTGTCTCGCACCGTTCCGCCGCAGCCACAGGCGGCACGCACGCGTTTGGCAATGGTTTCGATAACGGAGACGGGTAGATGCGTGGCGAAGTCTTTGATGACAATGACCGTCTTGCCACCGCGATGCGCAGTCTCACGCTGCAGCGTCACACGGCCCATTTTCCATAGGCGTTGCGGTGAGCTAGCATCACCTTTCTCCGGCGGGCCGGGCGGGAGATTCGGCAGATTCAGACTGGCGAACGGGTCATTGTTTGGGAGCGGTTTCATGGCGGCGGAACTCGATATCTCATTAACTGGCGGAGACGTCCCGGTTGTAGAAGACCTTCACGTATTTCATGCCCTTCTTGTCATCGTAGCCGCGTTCGATCTGGGGATCGGCGTCGCTGTTGCCGGGCTTGATGTGGATTTCGACGCCGGTGTCGAGGCGGAGGACGGCGGCGATGCGTTTCTTGGCCTTGGTGAGGTCTTTCTTGGAGATGTCGAAGCTGGTCTCCAGGGACTGTCCTTGCTCTTCCTCAATGCGGGCGCGGTGCTCGCCGAATTGGGCGATGGTGTCGGGATCTTTGAGAACTTCGCGCTCAAACTCCTGGAGTTCGAATTTTTCGCGGTCTTCGAAGTAGTCGAGCGCGTCTTTGGCGGCGTTGGCGGTCTCCCACGGCGGCGTGTCGTCATCGGCGGACTTTTGCTCTTCGAGGAAGGAGACGGCCATCTTCGCGTAAGCGTTGGTGAGGAAGGCGGCGTCGGGAACGGCCTCGACGCCGAGGAACTCGCGCACCCAGAAGCGGGAGTCGCTGCCGCTGCGGTCGAAGGTGAGCACGTAGTAGCCTTTTTCGGCCCAGTGATCGAGGATGAGGCAGCCTTTGTCGATCTTGTCGGGATTGATGCCGTGCTCGGTGCTGAGTTGGAGATCGCCGTTGCGCGGGGTGATGGTGAGGAAAGGCACGACGCTGTCGCTTTTGAGGATGCACAGCCCGTTGACGAGCTCGCACTCAATGTGGACTTCCTTGAGCATGGCGATGCAGAGGTCGCCAGCTTTGATGTTGGGGTGATTCGACTTGGCGTAGAGCCGCTGGGCGATCTCGATGCCTTTGGCGAGGAGGTTGTCTT
>JANOBP010000776.1:0-24091 GCA_031411715.1 Verrucomicrobiaceae bacterium
ATGGCGGATGCCACCTCAAAGCGCAACCACGAAGGCACGGCCATCGAGCAAGGCTATCCCACAGCAGCTTTCAAATAACCAAGGCACAAGCTTTGAGTCCCGAGTATGTTCTGCACATGACTCCGACTGCCTTAAAGAGCCGTTTTCAGTTCGTTTTGACCCTTTTTATCATTGGCTTGCTCCTAAGCGGCCTGACCGCCTTTCCTTTGGTTTACGAATTACGGCTCATGGCTGCGTGGTTGGGCCTTTCGGATCATACGGTCTATGCGCAGCATTCGGGCTTGGCGTATTGGATCGGCTTCGTCTGGCATGGCCTGGAGGTGACTCAGGCACAGTTCCCCTTTGTCGCCTATGGCACGGACTGGCTGGCCTATGGGCACATCATGATCGCCGTTTTCTTCATCGGACCGTGGCGTGAACCCGTGGCGAATGCCTGGGTGCTGAAAGTCGGTCTGGTGTGCTGCGCAGGTGTCTTTCCGATGGCGATGATCTGTGGTGCGCTGCGTGACATTCCAATGTACTGGCGCTTGGTGGACTGTTCTTTTGGGTTTTTCGGTGCCATTCCATTGCTTTACTGCCTGAGGCTTGTGAGGCGGATGTGATCAGATTTAAGCCAGTCCGAAATGTTTCCCCACCTCGCTGCGTATGTTCGCCACCCCAAAATCCACCGCCATGTCCTTGCTCCGCCATCTCTTCCTCCTCGCCGCCGCTCTCGTGTCCACCACGAGTCTGTTTGCTGCCTATCCTGAATTCACTGCCACCACGCCGAAGGGCGCTCAGCGTGGCACAGAAGCGAAGATCACGCTTAGCGGCACTCGCTTGGCGGATTTCGAGAGCCTCATTTTCTTCTCGCCCGGCTTCACGCAGAAGAGCGTGGAAAAAGCCGAGAACGGCAAGGTCGAGCTCACGATTGCCATCGCCGCAGATGTGCCACCGGGGAATCACTCGATGCGCATCCGCACCAAGACCGGCATCTCGCATGCGCGGCAGTTCTTCGTCGGCATCTTCCCGAACGTGGATGAAAAGGAGCCTAACAGTGAGTTCGAGACGCCACAGGTGATCAGCTTCAACCAAACCATCGAGGGCGTGGTGCAGAATGAAGATGTGGATTACTACAGGGTCAGCGCCAAAAAGGGCCAACGCATCTCCGTCGAGGTCGATGGCCTCCGCCTCGGTTACACCGTGTTTGATCCCTTCCTGGCCATCATCGACAAAGATCGCTTCGAAAAAGTCGTCTCCGATGACACCATCCTCCATCGTCAAGATGGCTACTGCTCCTATGTCGCCGAGGAAGACGGCGACTACACCGTGATGATCCGTGAGTCCTCGTACCGCGGTGGCGGTAGTTCCTTCTACCGCCTGCATGTTGGGGGCTATCGTCGCCCCGATGTCGTCTATCCCGCCGGTGGCAAGATCGGCTCCAAGACCAAGGTGCGCTTCATTGAGCGCGACAGCTCCTTTGATGAAGAGCTTCAACTCCCAGCGGAAGTGGACCCCAACTTCATGCTCTACTCCAAATCCGGCGAACCCGCGCCCTCCGGCAATCCCTTCCGCCTCGTGAACTTCGACAATGTCCTCGAAGCCGAGCCTAATGAAGACCAGGCCACCTCCACGGCCTCCGCCACTGGCGAGCCGATCTCTCTCAATGGCATCATCTCAAAGCCAGGCGACATCGATTACTTCAAGCTGCCGCTCAAAAAAGGCATGACACTCGAAGTGCAGACCTTTGCACAGAGCATCGGTTCCCCGCTCGACAGCGTGGTGAACATCTACAATGAAAAAGGCGGCAGCCTCAGCGGCAACGACGACGGCGGTGGTCGCCGTCGCCTTGATAGCAAATTCAAAATCGGCATCCCTGCGGACGGCAACTACTTTGTTCGTGTCACGGACCATCTCGACCGTGGCGGCCCCACTTTCGTTTATCGCATCGAGCTCATCGCCGCCGAACCTGAGGTCTTTTTTGCTTCACCGCAGTACACGGTCAATGACAACGCCTATCGCCAGTTCATTCCAGTGCCCAAAGGCGGACGCTATGCCACGCTGGTCAATATCAGCCGCAACAACGTCTCCGGTGACTATAAATTTGCCGCCGCCAATCTGCCAGCAGGCGTGAAGCTGCTCACTGAACTCGCGCCGAAGGACCTCGGTAATGTGCCGATGCTATTCGAAGCCACGGCTGGCGCCGCTCTAGGCCATCAAATCGTCCCGGTGAAGCTCAACCCCGTTGATCCCACCAATAAGATCATTGGTAATCTGCGCCAAGAATTCGATGTCGTCCGTAATGGAAACGTCGTCTATTACACCGAGGTGGAAGACCGCCTGCCTGTCGCCGTCGTCGAAGAGGCTCCTTACTCGCTGGAAATCATCAAGCCAACGGTGCCGCTCGTCGCCAATGGTGTGCTCGACTTGAAAGTTGTGGCCAAGCGCAAAGAAGGATTCAAGGCCGCCATTCGTGTCTTCATGATCTGGAAATCTCCCGGTGTCAGCTGTCTCGGTGAGCAAACCATTGCCGAAGGGCAGACCGAGTGCGTTTTCAACATGGACGCCAACAACACCGTCACCGACGGCAAATGGAACTACACTGTCATGGGTGAGGCCGACGCCGGCAATGGTCGCGTTTACAACGCATCACCCTTCTGCGAGCTCACGACAGCGCCCGCCTACATCACTGCTCCTGCAATCCCGCTCGTCGCTGTCGAGCAAGGCAAGGAAGCCTTCATGGTCGCCAAACTGGAGCAATTGGTTCCCTTCACGGGTGACGCCAAAGCTCAAGTGCTCGGCGTGCCTGACACCATCCCGATTGAGGAAGCCAAGATCAACAAAGACACCAAAGAAGTCACGTTCAAGGTCAAGACCGACGCCAAATCCCCTATCGGCAAGCAGGCCAATCTATTCGTCCGCGTTGATGTCCCCGTCAAAGGTGGCACCACCACGCACCGCATCGCGCTTGGCTCGATCTTGCGCATTGATGCCCCACGCAAAGTCGTCGCTCCGCCAGCCGCCCCTGTTGTCGCCGCCAATCAGCCCAAAGAAGCTCCCAAGCCCGCAGCACCCGCCGCGCCGAAAGTGCTCTCCCGTCTTGAGCAGCTACGCCAGGAAGCCTCAGGCGGCAAAAAGTAAGAGCTGAGTTCATTCAAGCGCACGAAGGGCACGCTACCAAGCGTGCCCTTTGTTTTGTGCATGCGCTTTACGCGATGATTTCGCGCACGACATGCCCATGCACGTCTGTGAGTCGGAAATCGCGTCCTGCATGACGGAAGGTCAGCTTTTCATGATCCAGGCCGAGTTGGTGCAGGATCGTGGCATGCAGATCATGCATGTGAACTTTGTCATCCACCGCCATGTGGCCAATATCGTCGGTCACACCGTGCGCATGGCCTGCTTTAAAGCCGCCGCCTGCTACCCAGACTGTGAAGCCAAGAGGGTTGTGATCACGGCCAGTGCCATTCTTCTCCGCGTAGGGTGTGCGGCCGAATTCACCGCCCCACCACACGATGGTGTCCTCCAGAAGGCCTCGCTGCTTCAGATCCGCCAGCAGGCCTGCGATGGGCTTGTCCACTGCTGCTGCGTGCTCGCCGTGCTTGGGCAGGTTCGAGTGCTGATCCCACGCGGGGTTGTTGGAGTTGTCACCGTAGTTCACTTGAATGTAGCGCACACCTTGCTCGGCCATGCGGCGGGCCATCAGGCACTGGCGGCCAAAATTATCCGTCGGCTTTTCATTGATGCCATAGAGCTTCAAAGTGGCCTCCGACTCTTCCGACAAGTCCAGCGCATCCGGGGCCTTGCTTTGCATCCGCCAAGCCAGTTCATAGCTGCGGATTACGGCATCGATTTCCGTGTCGCCCGGGGTCGCTTTGGCCACCTGCTCCGCATTCAGGGCACTGAGGAGGCCAAATTGCTTCCGCTGCTGTTCGGGGGTCCAAATCGTGTTCGTGATGTTCCGAATCGTCGATTCCTTAGCCGGCATGCCGGAGCGGCCGACTGGTGTGCCTTGAAACACGGCAGGTAAAAACGCATTCCCATAGTTACGCGGCCCACCATTGCCCAAACTCGGGCTGATCGTCACAAAACCAGGTAGATTCTCATTTTCCGCACCCAGTCCATACATCACCCATGCGCCCATGCTTGGCCGGATGAAACTCGTGGTCCCTGTATGCATGAAAAGCGTCGCTGGCCCGTGTGCCACGCCTTCGGTATGCATCCCATGCAGGAAGCAGAGGTCATCCACATGATGATTGATGTGCGGAAACAGATTCGACGCCCAGCGCCCGGTTTCTCCGTGCTGCGCAAAGTCCCACATCGGCTTCATCACCCGCTGTGGCGCGCCTTTGCCGGTCTTGGCCACCGCCCGGGCGTCCGCCACATCAATGATCTTGCCGTCTTCTTTAAATAGCCGCGGTTTGTAGTCATAGGAGTCCACGTGACTCACACCACCCTGCATGAAGAGGAAAATCACCCGCTTAGCCCGTGGCGCATGATGGGCGCGCTTGAGTGCCAGTGGATTGACCAGCGCCGCCTGACTCTGGGCCAGCGCTGACCATGCCATGTAACCAAAACCACAGCCGCTCGTCTGCAAAAAATCTCTTCTCGTCGATAACATGAGCAGGAAACGCGCAAGAGCGGTCAGGCCTTACAGCAGTGATTCAGCGAGCTTGGCGATGGATTGAGCCTTCTTGGGTCGGGCCAGCGGTGAAATAACCTTCACCCCAGCATTTGACAGGGGGGAGGACGCGGGTAGTATCGCGGCCCCTTTCCCCAAGGGATCGTCGCTATGCCTACCACACAAGTTATTCTCAAAGAAAAAATCAAAGGTCTCGGAGCCGAGGCAGATGTCGTCAAAGTTAAGCGCGGCTTTGCCCGCAACTTCCTGCTTCCTCAAGGCAAGGCTTATGAAGCCACCAAAGGCAACCTCCGCTATACCGAGCGCCTCAAAGCCGTCCGTGCTGAGCGCGAAGCCAAGGAGCAAGTGGAGGCCGAAAAAATCGCCGCCAAGCTCAAGAAGCTCCGCCTCAAGCTCTCCCTGGCCACTGGCCAAGGCGGCAAAGCATTCGGCTCTATCACCACCATGGACATCGCCAAGGCTATCGCCGACGAGACCAAGATGGAGATCGACCGCCACATGATCGTGCTGGAAAAGCCGATCAAGGGCACCGGCAACTTCGAAGTCGTGGTCAAACTCGGTCACGAAGTCACCGCAACGGTCAAGCTTGCGGTTTCCGCATCAGGCGAGGCCGTTCCAGCAGACGAAGAAGCTGCTGCGGAGTAGTCTCTACCTCCCTTTTACACTGCAAAGCCGCGCGAGAACGCGGCTTTGTTGTTTTTGAATCAAACCAGCTCAAGCATCTGCCAAACTGGAGATGAAACGGGTGAAAAAGGCCACACCTGCCTCAAGGTCCGTCACGGTAATGAATTCATCCTTGGTGTGAGCCTGCGCGATGCTGCCGGGCCCGATGGCGATGGCTGGCGTGCCTGCCGCAGCAAGGAATGCGGCATCACAGAACCAAGGGGCACCCGTAAGCGTAGCTCCAGAGTTGATGAGCTTTTGGATGAATGGATTGGCTGGGTCCGTGTCCAGGTGAAAGGCTTCACTTGCTACGGTCACGGAAGCAGTAGCGTCGTGGCGCGCGATGAAGTCGGTTAGCAGATGCAAGGCCCCACCAGCCCGGACGAGGTTTGGCGTGGTGCGAATGTCCAACCGCAATGTGCATGCGTCCGCGACGATGTTGCTGCGAGTGCCGCCATGGATGGTGCCGATATTGATGGTGCTGGCGCCGAGCCATTCGTCGTCACCACCAGCCTCCGCGAGGATGTCACGGAACTCGGTGTCGAGTGCCTGGACGAGTTTGCTCATCTTCACGATGGCATTCACGCCGAGTTCTGGCGTGGCGCCGTGGACGGCGACTCCGGTGGTATGAACATCGGCCCAAAGGCAACCTTTGTGGCGAAAGACGGTCTTCAAAGAGGTGGGCTCACCGATGATGGCGAGGTCGTAACGGCCATGGTGCGCTGCGAAGTGCTGGGAACCGAGTTGGGCACTCTCTTCGGACATAAACCCGACAAAATGAATCTCCACGGGCAGTGTGGGAATGGCGTCGCGCATTTCATGCAGCGCCCAGAGCATGGTGGCCATCGGTCCTTTCGTATCACTGGCTCCACGGCCCCAAACTTTGCCATCGCGCACCTCGCCACCGAAGGGATCTATCGTCATGCCTCCGACACTGACCGTATCCGTGTGCGGAGCGAAAAGGATGCGTGGCTTTCCGGGCGCATCGCTCGGAAAGCGGCCAATCACATTCGGGCGTCCTGGCTCGACCATGTCCAGTGCTGTGGACGCACCGGAATGCTGCAAAAAATTGGCGATGAACTCAGCGCATGCCTGCTCGCCCGTGTGTGCCGTGCCAGTATCGCCGTCTGGATTCACGGAAGGGATGCGCACGAGTGCTTGAGTGAGTTCGACGACGTTCATGGGCATGGCAGGCATGCTGGATAGAGGCACATGGCGGTTCATTTGCAAACCCGTGCTTGCACGGTGGCGTGGCTGCGGCTTGATGGAAGGCATGATCGCTTTTTTGCGCGGAGTTTTGGCGGAGGCAATGCCTCATCAGGTCACGGTGGACGTCCATGGCGTTGGCTATGTGGCCAGCATACCGCTGACCACGTTTGATCGCCTGCCACAGCTTGGCGCGGAAGTGAAATTGCTGACGCACTATCACGTGACGGACCGGGATCATACGCTGTTTGGCTTCATGACGGGTGAAGAGCGTGATTTGTTTAGATTGTTGATGGACCGCGTGTCAGGGATCGGGCCGAAGATGGCGCTGTCGGTGCTCAGTGGCATGCCAGTGACCGCTTTTAAAGATGCGGTAATCCAGGGCGATGTTAAGGCACTCTCCCGCATCAAAGGCGTGGGTGCCAAGACGGCTGAGCGCATTGTTTTGGAACTGAAGGACAAGGTGGGCATGGTGGATGCGTGGCAGGCTTCTCGCAGTGCGAAGGTGGCGCATGATCCGCTGCGCGAGGCGCAAAGCGATGCGGTGCTGGCGCTGATCTCTCTGGGTTATAAACAAAGTGAGGCGCAAAAGGCGGTGAATGAACTGGTAAAGCAGCCGGGCTTTGATCCGACCTCCAGCGCGGATAAACTTATCCGCGAAACTCTAAGGTCGATGAATTGAGGATGGAGGGTCTGCTTCCCATCACGGAGATACCGGAAGCCCGCCCCAGGCTGGATTCGGTCGCACTCCTGGCAGAAGTGCGCCGACTTCATGAAGATGGACGTGAACGTGATGCGGCCTCCCTGGTGCAGCGCAATGGCGAAGCCAGCACGGCTGCTTTTTTAGAGAATGTTTTCCGTGCTGACCCCGCAGACGCTTGGGCGCTGGATCACCTCAATCGCGTGTTGTGGAGCCAAAATCAGTTGGCGGAGATTGAGGTGGTTCTAGAACTGCCAGCGTGCGACGATGCGTTGTGGATCGGCAAGTGCTGGCAGATGCTGCTGGCCGCGAAAAGCCAAAAATTTGACGAAGTGGCAGATGTGGTGCGTTTTACGGCCAAGCTGGGCAGTTTCCCAATTTATGTGGAGCGCGAATTGGCAGCTCTACGATACCTGAAGGAGTTGGATTCGGCATTGGAGGCCGCGGTGGCTGATGGGACGATTGGGATGAGCTTTGCGGCGTTGCATGTAAGGCGGGCTTGTCACAAGCGGCAGTGGGATGTGCGGAAACACTTCAATGGTTGGATCCAGCGCTGTGGCGTAGCCGCCGTAGAGCCAGTGGGGACTTTTTTGGATGCCATTGGTGATGCTCGTGAAGCTGAAGGCATCGTATCTGAGATGATTCGTGAGATCGGGCCATGGATGCGTGAGCATACGGTGTTATTTGGCAAAACAGGTTTTGCATTGGAGAACTCGGGCCTGCACGAAGAGGCTGCGGCTTGGCTGCAAGGCTGTGAGCAACGCACGGATCTGCAAGGCTGGTTCGCAGCCAATTATGTCACTGCTCTATGGTGGCTGCATCGTTATGAAGACGCTGCGCATGTCAGCAGCATCGTGCTGGAACGTGGTTTGCGTGACAATAATTGGAACTGGCATGTCGCAGCGGCGGCCTATGGCCACGCGCTGGCCGGTCGCACCGAACAGGCGGTTAAGGCAATAGAGGCTCTGACGCCTGACGGCACACATCATGCAGAGTTTGGCTGGGCCTTGGAACTGGCGCGCAGCATGGTGCGTGCACAGCGTCTCCCACGCGCTGAGACGAAGCGCGTATTTGACGAGGAACGTGCGCGACTGAGGCACGTGATTGGCAATTTCAAACAGGAATCTGAGCCGGCTTGTGAGCGCTACCGGTTGGCATTAAAAGCGATCTCTCTGCATGGCGGCTTCCATTTGTGGCCTTGGCAAAAGGGATTGGGCATGCAGGGAGAAACCAATCCGATTTTAACGAAGACCTGGCGGGCCGGTGTGGCCTGTCTGGCGCTAGCTTTGCTTCGTGGATGCATGGTGCCCAGCGGTGAGGGGCTTTTCGAATCAGATCAAAAAAGCCAACAAAAGGGGAGCGAGTTTGAAGCCCGCTCCCCCACAGATGTTGAGATCGAAAAGGTGCTCTCGCGTCCTACAGGTACTCGTTGATCAGGTTCTCGCACATTTCCTGACGGCCACTGGCAAGCAGCGGCTCACCGTTGGCAAGGGCGTGTGCTTCGAGTTCGGCAAAGCCGATCTCGCCTTTCTCGATCTTGGCACCGATGCCGGAATCGAAGCTGCTGTAGCGCTGCTTGATGATGGCGTCGAGACGACCGTCTTCGATGATGGCATTGGCAATCTTCAAGCCGCGTGCAAACGCATCCATGCCACCAATGTGGGCGTGGAAGAGATCGACCGGCTCAAAGGACTCGCGGCGCACCTTGGCGTCGAAGTTCAGACCACCCGTGGTGAAGCCTCCCATTTTGAGCACTTCCAGCATGATCTCGGTGGTGAGATAGATGTTGGTTGGGAACTGATCCGTGTCCCAGCCGATGAGCGTATCACCCGTGTTGGCATCGATGGAGCCCAGCGCGCCTGCCGCCACGGCCACCTGCATCTCATGACGCATGGTGTGACCAGCGAGGGTGGCGTGATTGGTTTCAAGGTTGAGTTTGAAGTGCTCAGTGAGGCCGTATTCGCGCAGGAAGTTCAGACAGGCGGCGGCGTCGGAGTCGTATTGATGCGTGGAAGGCTCACGTGGCTTCGGTTCGATGTAGAAGGGGCCGGTGAAGCCGATCTGCTTCTTGTAATCGACTGCCATGTGAAGAAGGCGGGCCAAGTGATCCACCTCGCGCTTCATGTTGGTGTTCCAAAGTGTGGCGTAACCCTCGCGGCCACCCCAGAAGGTGTAACCTTCGCCTTTGAGGCGGTGGGTGATGTCCATGGCTTTTTTCACCTGCGCAGCAGCATAGGCGAAGACACCAGCATTAGGGCTGGTGGAGGCACCCTGGCAGTAACGGGGATGCACAAAGAGACATGCGGTGCCCCAAAGGAGCTTCTTGCCAGTTTGGCTCTGCGCTTTCTCGAGTTCGTCGGCGACGGCGTCGAAAGCGGCATTGCTTTCGGCAAGCGTGTCGCACTCAGGAGCCACGTCGCGGTCATGGAAGCAGTAGTAATCAACTCCCAGCTTGTCCATGAACTCAAAGCAGGCCCATACGCGGCGCTGAGCATTGGCCACGGAGTTGCTGCCATCATCCCACGGGCGCTGTGCGGTGCCCACGCCGAAAGGATCCGCCAATGAGTTGCGCATGGCATGCCAGTAGGCCACGCCAAAGCGCATGTGCTCACTCATGGTTTTGCCACCGACGACTTCGCTGGCGTTGTAATGCTTGAAGGAAAGTGGATTGCGGCTCTTTGGGCCTTCGAACTGGATTTTCGGAATGTCTGGGAATGCTTCTTTCATGGGGTTGGTATGGGAGCCGGAAAGGCCCACAACGCAAGGTGCAAACAAAGGCCAAAAATGGGCGAGATCAGCCAAGAACTATGTCCGATAGGACACTCAAGCTGTCCGCAGCGACTTCCAAGCAGCTAATCCAACCAGTTCTCAACACGCAATCCTGGCACCTTCGCGAAGTCGTGCATGTTTTGCGTCAGGAGCGTTGCGTCATGAGCAAGCGCAATGCTGGCGATTTTCATGTCTGCGGTGCTCATCTTCAACCGCCTTTTGCGTAGGTCTTCGAAAATCACCAGGGCGTCAGCATCCCAATCCAAGATGTCCCATTCGCCAAACATCTCAGCGCTTCGTTTTAACCGTTGGTACACTGGGATTTCATCCGCGCGCTTCTTTTTCGAGGATAGCAAGGCTAACCAGCCACGCGTTACCTCCTCGACCGTAATGACCGAAATAAACAGCGCACCTTCATATCTGTCCGCCTTTGCCAAGAAGACCCTAGCCGCTGCAGCACTCCGATCGACAGCCGAAAAGTGATTGGTATCAAGAATCACAAACATACGACGCGACTAACTCGTTTTCCGCCATGTCGCGCCGAGCTTCATGGCTTCAGCATGAACAGGATCGTCTTTGGCCCAACCTGCCAGCTTTAACCAGCCGCGCTTGCCCTTGTTGGCCTGCGGCTTCTTACCACGCGCTGAGACTTGGTGGGCATCGTTCAGTTTGGTTTTCATGGCGTATCATCAGGCAGTTTAAACCCGCATCAAGCGCTCAGTTACACGGAGTCTGAGACGCGGGATTGGAGCGCAGCGATTTCCACGGCTCTTCTTCACTATGATCAACGAGACCCGGCTCCTCCGCCTTGGCAGGGGAAAGGATCGCTAGGAAAACGAGCATGTCGTCTCCGGCGTTCCAGGTGCCGTGAATTTCACCCATCGGGATGAAGGCCATGTCTCCGGCGCGCAGGATTTTCTTCTGCTGGCCGACCCATTGCTCAGCGGTGCCGGAGATGATGTAGATGAGTTCCTCACGGGTGGGGTGCGAGTGGAAGGGATGGCTGCGGCCCGGCTCCATGTTTGCGCGCACCATCATGAGGTGCTCGTTGTTGACGATGTCGGGTCGGCACAGCCATTCTTCCAGCGTCCAGGGGGACTGGTAATCGACTTTTTCAGCAGCGGTGACGAAACGGCGGTTGGAGATGGCGTCAGACATGGTGTGTGGATGCTAGCGTGCTGAAATCACCACGGCAAGCCGCGCGATGCACATGCGGCTATCCGATTTGCCACCACTTCAATACGTGAACAAATCCTTCACACCCCACGCCTGCTCGATCTCCTTGCCTTGCAGCTTCACGGCGCGGTTGAGGGCATCCACCATGCGTTGTTTCATGTGCTTGGTCAGGCGGCGGCCTTTGCGGGCGCGTTGGACGGCTTTATGCGTCATGGGCTCGGTGCTAGCGGCCACGAGGGCGTGGTTTCCCAGCTCATGCTCAGTCATGATCCCGTCCAGAGGCTGTAAGCCCATGTTGCGCTCGATTTCGTCTTGTCCCATGCTCCTCCTTTAAATCCGATATTTGAAATCTGAAATCGAAATTGAATGACTTATGAAACGAGTGCTTGGACTTTGGATCTTGATGATGAGCGTCGCGGCAGGGCAGGGGCCTTATTCGGTCATGCCACCGGAGTTTGAGAAACTGGAGGCTGTGGGGAAATCGCCGCTCACAGCGGCGGAGTGGCCGCAGCGGCGCGCGGAGATTTTGCAGCAGTGGCACGGCATCATGGGCGCATGGCCCAAGGTGATCGAGCAGCCCAAGGTGGAGGTGCTGGCGACGACGCAGCGCGATGGAGGCATCACGCAGCGAAAGGTGCGCATCGAGATCGCACCCGGACAGACGGGTGATGGCTACATTCTAGTGCCTGCGGGTGCCAAGGGCGCGCCAGCGGTGTTTGTGCCGTATTATGATCCTGAAACGAGCGTGGGACTGAGTGACAAGCCACTGCGGGATTTTGCATGGCAACTGGCGCGGCGTGGTTTTGTCGCGCTGGCCATCGGCTCACCGGGCGGAGACGCGCGGCTGCCGGTTTTGAGCGCCGAGGCCAGGTGCCAGCCGCTCTCGTATCTCGGTTATGTCAGCGCCAACATGTGGCAGGTGCTTGCGGGCATGCCGGAGGTCAATGCGGAGCGCATTGGCATCGTGGGGCACTCGTATGGCGGGAAGTGGGCGCTGTTTGGCTCGTGCCTGTGGGAGAAGTATGCGTGCGCGGCGTGGAGTGATCCCGGCATCGTGTTTGATGAGACGCGCGGCAGCATCAACTACCAGGAGCCATGGTATCTCGGCCTGGATGCCACGTTGACGCGCAAGCCGGGCCTCGTGCGTGCCGACAGCCCGCGCACTGGCGCCTACAATGTGCTTATTGAGCAAGGGCACGATCTTCAAGAACTGCACGCGCTGATGGCACCCCGCCCATTTCTAGTCTCCGGCGGTGCAGAAGATCCACCCAAGCGCTGGCTCTCGCTCAAGCACGCCATCGCCGTGAACAAGCTGCTTGGCCACACCGATCGCGTGGCCATGACCAACCGCGAAAAGCACGATCCCAACGAAGAATCCAACGAGGCGATCTACCGCTTCTTTGAGTATTGGTTGGAGCGGTGAGGAGTGCGGTCACCGTTTTCGAGTATCAATCTGCGGAACACAACGTTTGCTCAAAAAACGTGCCTCACCTAACATCACAAGAACATGAGCATGCCCCGTGATGATCTTCCTTTCTGTGAGTGCCGCTGGCTAGAGAGAGCTGCACATGATACCCATTGCCCGATCGAGTTCGACGTGAAGCTAAATGAATATCATCTGAAGACTTCGAATGGTGGGTCTATGATGATCTATCACTGCCCATTCTGTTCAGGTCGAGCCCCAAAGTCGCTGCGATCCCAGATGTTTGCCACCATTCCGCCCGAGGAGACGGTGCGTCTTCATGTGCTTACAAAGCACATTACCAATGAGACCGAATTACGAGCCACGCTTGGTGATCCCAGCCACACATTTGAGCCGGGCATCATTTCGATGGATGCTGAGGTCGATGGGCATGCACGTGAGGTCCGCACGGCTAAGAGCCTCAGATTTGATCAGCACTCTGAGACAGCAACCATCTCCGCTACAGTTGCCCGAGATGGACGCGTTAGAATCTTCTTCAGCGGCAAATATATAGGACTTACCGAATGAACCATCGTCCGCCGACTTTTTGCTTGCTGACAACCCTCACGATCTGTGAACGATCTCAATGCTAAGCCAAAAAGCCATCCCCAATATGACCGCACAAAGAGGAAATACATTTAGCGTGCTAGCAGTCATTTGTGTTCCTGGGATTCTTGGAGTGCTTTCAGCAGCAGAGTTGTGTGGCATCGGGATGTGTTCGTTTATTCCACTGACCACGGCGGTCATCATGCACTCCTCTCTTGTGGCTGTTGCCACCGTGTTCACTGCTTTCATCTGCAATGTCCGGTGGAGTGTTCCTCCTCTGGTCTTTAGTCTTTCGATGCTCGCACCAGCGTTGATATCCGCCACGAGTCTTTTGGAGGAGTGGCTTCGTTTTCATGTCGCTACCGGCTGCATTGTGGCAGTTTGGATTGGTTCCTATATTCTCGGCAGCCGGACTAAGCCTCTATAGCCATCAATGTGATCAGGGTAAATGCACCGTCCAACAAAGAGCCAACATTGCGCGCAGCGAATGGCGGTGGGCAGTCGCGATTGCAATTGAAACCTCATGGTAGCCGTCGCCGATCTTGGGCAATAAATGCCAGGCATTTCCGATAATCTGCCAGAGCTGCACGCGCTGATGGCACCACGTCCGTTTTTTGTCTCCGGCGGTGCGGAAGATCCACCCAAGCGCTGGCTCTCGCTCAAGCACGCCATCGCCGTGAACAAGTTGCTCGGCCACACCGACCGCGTGGCCTTGAACAACCGCAAAAGCACGATCCCAACGAAGAATCCAACGAAGCCATCTACCGCTTCTTTGAGTATTGGTTGAAGCGGTGATCAATGATTGATCAGGGACACCGCCGCATCCTGAAATGCCTGCCGCATCGGTGAGGCGTCGCCGTTGGGGAGGCCGGCGCGTTGGATGAGCATGATGTAAATGGTTTGGGTGGTGGGATCGATCCAACCCTGTGTGCCATGTGCGCCACCGTGGCCGTAGGTTCCTGCGGTGAGTGTGGAGGTGATGCCGGTGGGCTTGCTGACGATCTGGAAGCCGAGGCCCATGCCGATGCCGTCGGTGAAACCTGCCTTGAGGTCGCCGGTGTGGCTGGTGGTCATGAGCTTGAGGGATGCAGCGGAGATGAAGCGCTTGCCGTTGGCTTCACCACCATTGAGGAGCATGGCGTAGAGTTGGTAGAGGTCTTCGGCCGTCGAGAAGAGACCGCCAGCGGCAAGTGGCGCACGTTTCTCATTGGAATAGGGTGCGGTTAGGTAGCGGATGGCGGTGGGTTCGAGGGTCTTGCCATCTGCGCCGGGCTTGTAGGAAGTGGCGAGGCGCTTGAGTTGTTTTTTGTCAGGCCAGAAGGTGGTTTCGCGCATGTGGAGTGGTTTGAAGAGGCGCTGATCAAGAAACTTGGCGTAGTCCATCCCGCTGACGACTTCGATGATGCGGCCGAGGGTGTTGATGCCGGGATTGCAGTAGCTCCATTTGCTGCCGGGCTGAAACTGAAGCGGTGAGAGCGCGTAGGTGATGGTCGCTTCCTTGAGCGTGAGCACGTCGAGCGCGTCGGCATCGAGTGGGGAGTTGCTGACGAGGCCGCTGGTATGCGTGAGGAGGTCTTTGATCGTGATGGGACGCGCAGGTCGGACGAGGATGGTTTGCTCGGCTGTTTTTTGCTGAATGAGGAGCTGATTTTTGAACTCAGGCAGATGTTTGGCGACGGGATCTTCGATGCTGAGCTTGCCCTCATCCTGCAGCATCATGATGGCGAGCGCGGTGATGGGCTTGGTCATGGAGGCGATCCAGAAGAGGCTGTCTCTTTGCATGGGCTGACCCGACGCGATGTCCGCCTGTCCGACGGCTTCGAAGCTGACGATTTTGCCTTTGTGCGCGAGAAGTGTGACGGAGCCGGAAAGCGAGCCTTCGGTGACGAGTTTCTGCATCGCATCGGCGATGGCGGGCACGGAGGGGACGGTGTCTCGTGCTATGAGCGGCAGACTGAGTGCGAGGAGAGTGAGCAGGACGATTTTCATGACGTGGGGCGCAGTCTTACGGCGGCGGAGTGGTTTTCTTTGCGCACAGCAGTTGCCAAAGGTGTGTAGCCGCATTCAATCGGCGCGCATGTCTCTACCTCTCGAAGATTTGTTTAATGATGTGATCAGCAAGGCCCAGCGCGGTCTTGGACTCAGTGATGCCGACCTGGCTGCCAAGTCTGGCGTGGCGGTGGCCGACCTCGTGGCGGCGAAGGCGGGCACGGTGGATGATGCGGTGCTGCTCAAGCTGGCTCCGGCGCTGAACTTGCATGGAGCATCACTGGTGACGATGGCGCATGGTGCCTGGCGGCCTGTGACGGTGGAGCTGGCGGGGCTGGCGCAGTTTAACACGGTGTATCACGACATGACGGTGAACGCGTACCTGCTGTGGGACGTGGAGACGAAGCATGCAGTGGCTTTTGACACGGGCGCGGACGCGGGGCCGATGATTGAGTTCATCGAGGCGAATGGACTGAACTTGAGCCTGATCTTCCTCACGCACACGCATCCCGACCACATCATGGATCTGGCCAAACTGACGGCGGATGGCGCGGTGACGGCCTTTGTGCATGAGCGTGAGCCGTGTGCGGGTGCGAAGACCTTCTCGCTGAGTGACACGGACTGCTGGGAGAGCGGCGGGCTCAAAATCGAGCCGCGCAGCACCTGGGGGCACTCGAAGGGCGGCATCACTTATGTGGTGAGCGGTCTGGCGCGGCCGGTGGCGGTGGTCGGAGATGCGTTGTTTGCCTCCAGTATGGGCGGCGGCATGGTTTCATTCACGGAGGCCTTGGCGACGAATCGAAAGGAGATTTTCACGCTGGCCGACCCAACCGTGATCTGTCCCGGCCACGGCCCTCTGACGACCGTAGGCGAAGAAAAGGCGCACAATCCATTTTATCCTGAGTTCAAATAACCAACCAACCCAATCCAAACTTATGTCTCAAACCGTTGCTTTTGTCGGAGTCGGAAAAATGGGGGCCAACATGGCCCGTCGTCTCAAAGAATGTGGTTACAGCGTCACTGCTGTGCTGGATGTGAATGCTGATGCGGCTGCTGAATTGGCGACTGAGCTTGGCTGCAAGGCCTGCACGAAACTGGCGGATGTGACGGCGGCAGCGGATGTCATTTTCACCGTGGTGACCAATGATGCGTCCATGCGCGGCATCTTTCTTGGTAGCGGCGATAGCTTGCTGACAAATGCGGCGGGCAAGATCTTCATCAACTGCGCCACGCTCTCTCCGGCAATTCATCGTGAGGTGTATGCGGCCGCTGAGAAAGCGGGCGCGCATAGTTTGGAGGCGTGCATGGCCTCCAGCATCAGCCATGCGCGGGAAGGGAAGCTGTATCTCATGCTGGCTGGTGATGAGGCCGTGTATGAACGTGTGAAGGCGATGATCGAGCAGATGAGTGTGAACCGCCGCTTCATCGGTGGGCCTGGCCGCGCTGCTGAGGTGAAGGCACTGGTGAATATGGTGATGAACATCAACACGGCGGGCCTTGCAGAAGGTCTGGGCCTCGCAGCGGCACTGGGGCATGATTTGGGCATGATCCGTGAAGTTTTCAGCCAAACGGGTGCCAACTCACGCGTGCTGGAAACGGATGGCGGAGACATGGTGGCGCGTGAGCACGACTGCTGGTTCTCCGGTGAGCATGCAGCCAAGGATAGCGGTATCGCTGCCGATGTGGCTGCTAGCGTGGGACTCAATCTGCCACTGAATGCCGCCACCAAGGCTCAATACGACAAGATGGTCGCGCTAGGCCTCGGTGGACTCGATAAGAGCGGAATCGCCGAGCTGACATTCAAAGGACGGCACGGCTAACGAAGCGCGGCCTCTATTTGAGTTCCTGGACGCGCAGATTGCGGAATTTGTAGGTCTGGCCTTTTTCACCGTGATGCTGGATGGCGATGACGCCGCTGGCATCCTTGTCGTCTTCCACGTCGGTGGTCAGCACGCCGTTGATGAAAATCTTGAGACTCTTGCCGCGGCACTCGATGCGGTAGGTGTTCCAGTCATTGCGTTTGAAAGCATCGCCAGCACGGGCGCGGAAGGCAGCTTCACTCTCGGCATTGCCTTTGATGGGGCTGATGAACCACATGCGGCGGCCCTCGTCATACAAGCCGCCGGACCACTTGCGCTTCGCATCGCCATCGACCTCGGCTTGATAGCCGAAAACTTTGTTTTTCTCGACGTGCGCACGGAACATGAAGCCGCTGTTGGCCTGGCCTTCTGGCAAAAGGATATCGCCTTCAAAAATGAAGTCGCCGTAGGTCTTCTCGGTGACGACAAAGAATTTCTTTTCGCCCGTGAGATGGATTTCACCATTCACGATGTCGATCTTGCCCCAATCATAAGCGTTCTTCCAACCGGTCAGAGTTTTGCCGTCAAAAAGTGAGACAAAGTCGTCAGCGAACGAAGCGGGCGAAAAACTGAAGGCAAGGGTGGCAAGGATGGTGATGAATTTCATGGGCAGGTGCTGCCTTTAAGCTCAAGCGGCCACTCAAAACAAGTCAATCCTGTACTGCAAGGCTCAAGCGCTGGCCTCGCGTGCCTTTTGAATCTTGCTGACGGCTTTTTGAGCGGTGGCGGGCCAGTCGGTATCGTCTGGATAGGGCGCAAAGACCGATTTGCCGGTCGTGGGATTGTAGATGCGGCAGAAGAGCACTTGATCTGTCTCCCCGGCCTCCACGGCGATCATGATAGGCTGGCGGAAGGCTTCGGCAGGGAGTTTCGCAAGTGTGTGGATCAAGCCACGACCAAACATCGTCTCGAAGCCCGCTTGAATGACATAGAGGCGGTCGGCACGGAGTGTGAGGTTGACCTTGCTCTCCGTCTTTCCGCGAAACTCCTTGGTTTCGATTTCGAGTTTTTCGATCCAGCCAGTCAGCGCGGTCTGCTCGATGGGCTCGTGCTCGTTCTTGGCATTGTTCCAAAAATACCAAAGGCAGTTCGGGTATTGGCGGTTGGCGTAGATGAAGCGAGCCTTGGGCGCTGAGCCGAAACCAAGTGGCACAGACGTTTGCGCAGCGCGCGTGGCTTTAAGTTCGTCAAGGATTGACTGGAGCAGTGTCTCGCTGTTCATGCGCGCTTTTAACGAAAAGCGATCTCGATGTCAAGGATGGCCGCTTGAGCTTCGTTTGCTTTGATCATGAACAAGCTACTCTTCGGCGCACTGCTCTTCACAACCCTTTACTCGGAGGGCGAAGACACCGCTGTGTTTCGCGATCTCTTCAATGGCAAGGATCTCACAGGCTGGGTGGATGTGAATACGAGTAAGGAGACTTGGAGTGTGAAGGATGGCCTCCTTGTATGCAGTGGCTTGCCCATTGGCGTGATGCGGTCGGAGAAGCAGTATGAGAACTTCATTTTGCATATTGAGTGGATGCATATGAAGGCCGGAGGCAACTCGGGCGTGTTCGTCTGGAGCGAGGGCGCGTGTGCTGTAGGGAGGCCACTGCCGAAAGGCATGGAGGTGCAGATGCTGGAGTTAGAATTCCCCTATTTGAATCCCGAGAAGGACGGCACCCCGCGGCATCTGGGTTATGTTTCAGGCGAGCTCTTCGGCGCCAACGGACTGGAGTGCATTCCCGATAATCCGAGAGGTCGCCGCAGCATGTCGTATGAAATGCGCTGTAAGGGGAAGGGCGAATGGAATACCTATGACGTGGTCTGTGTGGATGGCACAGTGAAGCTCTCCATCAATGGCAAGTTTGTGAATGGCGTCAGCCAGTCCACCGTGCGCAAAGGTTATCTCTGCTTGGAATCTGAAGGCTCGGAGATCCACTTCCGCAACATTCGGATCATGGAGCTGCCAGGCGGTCGTGTGACACCGGAGCAGACTGCCCCAGTGGTGGGGAAATAGTGCGTCAAATTTGACAATGGGGTGAATCTCCCATTGTCAGCCGGAGCCCATTCGCTAAACTTTCGCTTGGAAAGTTACTATGTGGGAATGGACAACTGAGAGCCGCTCGCACGTTGGAACCGGCAGGCAGTTTAACTTCAAGATTTTTCTCAAAGAGATGTTCACTCTTCCGGTGGTGCAAATAGGCTCGGTGTCGATGGATGGCACGGAGCCAGTCTTCATGCTTGGGCCATGCGTCATCGAGAGTGAGGAGTTTATCTGGAACGTAGCCGAGCAGTTGCAGGGAATGGCGCAGAAGCATGGCTGGCGGTGGATTTTCAAGGCGTCATATGACAAAGCCAACCGCAGCGCGATTTCATCCTATCGTGGCCTTGGCTGTGAAGCGGGCTGCGCGCTGCTGGCGCGGATCGGTGCCAAGCTTGGCGTGCCGGTGACGACAGATGTGCATACAGCAGAGGAGGCTCGAATGGCGGCTGCACACATCGATTTGCTGCAAATTCCGGCCTTCTTATGCCGCCAGACGGACTTGATCGTCGCGGCAGGCGAAACCGGACGTGCCGTGAATGTGAAGAAAGGACAATTTCTGGCTCCATGGGACGTGAAAAACATCGGGGATAAGCTGGTGGCCGCGAAATGCCAAAACTTCATGTTTACCGAGCGCGGGACCACTTTTGGATACAACAACCTCGTGGCCGACATGCGCTCACTCTACTGGATGCGTGAACTCGGTTACCGCGTGGTGATGGACGCTACACACAGCGTGCAACGGCCGGGCGGACTGGGCTCCACGACGGGTGGGGACGGCAAATTAGCTCCTGTATTGGCACGTGCAGCAGTCGCGACGGGCTGTGATGGAGTTTTCATGGAAACGCATCCAGATCCGTCCAAGGCGTTCTCCGATGGGCCGAATCAAATCCCGCTGGCGCAGATCGCGAGTGTTGTCGAAAGTCTCCGTAAAATCCATGCCATCGTCCGTGACATCGAATAGCAAACCACATCGTCTCTGGTGGCGGCTGCTCAGCTTGAGCGGCATGATTCTCTGTGCCGTCATGCTGGCACGTGCTGAAGACACTGGTATGCTCGCAATGGCAAAAAATGTGCCGCTGGGTGTCGAGAACAAAATGGCGGTATTGCCCTCTTTTGATGTCGCAGGACGTCGCACGTCGGTCATCACGGCAGACGTGATCCGCCGCGTGGATGACGAGCGTCTCTATGCGGAGAAGTTTGTGCTCGAGCAGTTTAGCAAAGATCCGCAAAAGAACGTCCGGGTCGATTTGAAGACCGTTTACTTCAACATGCAGACATCGACTTTGCGCAGCATGGAGCGCAGCAAAGTGAAGCGAAGTGATTTCGAGATCGAGGGAGACAGTCTTGTCTTTGATACCAAAAAAGGTGAAGGCATGATGATGGGGAACATCCGCACGGTGATCTTTGACACTCCACAAAAGAGCGGCGAGTAAACCATCGTCACAGCCAGCCAATCATATGAACAAATCCCATCTCATTTGCCTCATCATCTCACTGACTGGTGGTCTTCATGCGCAGACAACGGGCGCTGAAACTAAAAAAGCCCCATCCAAGCTCATTGATGCTGCAAAACGCCTTCTCGATGACAAGAGCAACATCTCTGAAGATACGAAGAAAAAAGCTGCTGATGCGGCCAAGGCGGTGATGCAGGAAGTGCCGGACGACATCAAAAATAAGGCCAAGGAAATGCTGAAGGACCCCAAAGGTGCGGCAGCTCGCTCGCAGGCTATCGACACCGTCAAGACGGCCGTGCAGAATCAAGTTCCTGCTGCCATGCCACCCACCGCCGTTCCTAAGGCTGCTGAGACAGCGGCAGTCGCAAAGTCGGCAGCTATTGATGCCCCACCAAGCGGACCTCAGGCGCAAAGGCTGATGCCGCTCGTTCTGGATGATCCCCAGGCTGTGCAAACTGCCAAAGCTGGTGAAACCGTCATCACCGCGACAAAATCGGGTTATTTTAACTCCGAAAGCAGCACGGGCATTTTCACTGGGAATGTGAAAGCTCGAAGCCCCCAGATGAGCATCGATTGTGAGGAGTTGGAGATTCACATGCTCAAAACCACCCCTGGCACGGCATCGAAGAAGGCGAATGCGGCCACGGATTCTGATATTGTCGTGTCTGCCGCCGATAAAAAGAAAAAGGGCGGGACCCCTGCCAGCAATGGCATTGATGTCGCTTATGCACGCGGCACGATGGTGACGATCGAAAAGCGCACGGATGACGGTGAGTTGCAGATCGCGCATTGCAATCAGGAGGCCATTTTTGACGGCAAAACCGAGGAGATCACTCTGCGCGGCTGGCCTCAGGTTCAGCGGGGTAACAAGTTCATGGAGGCCACAGACCCACGTTGCATCATCATCATTGATCAAAAGGGCCGACTGACCGCCAAGGGAGGCCTGTTCCGCACCACACTGGTGGACGACTCACCCAAAGAAGCCGCGCCCGCAGCTTCCTCGACACCGCCGCCAGCTCCACAGCGCTAAATGTCCGTCAAAACTCCAATGTCATCCCAACCTCAGCCAATCGGAGACTCACCTCCCTCCGGTGAAATGTTGCTACACACGGAAGGCTTGAAGAAAATCTATGATGGCCGTGCGGTGGTTAATGGCGTCGATATTGAAGTGAAAAAAGGCGAGATCGTCGGATTGCTAGGCCCAAATGGTGCGGGCAAGACGACAACGTTTTATATGATCGTCGGCCTTGTGCAGCCGAATGACGGCAAGGTGATGTTTGACGGCAATGACGCCACTCATCAGCCAATGTACATGCGCGCGCGGCTTGGCATGGGCTATCTGCCACAGGAAGAATCCATCTTTCGCCGACTGACCGTGCGCGAGAACATCCTTGGAGTCATGGAGACCCAACCCTACTCCAAAGCCGAGCGTGCTGAGCAGACGCAGTCGTTGATGGAAAAGTTTGGGATTGACCATGTAGCGGACAATCTGGCAATCACGCTATCTGGCGGTGAGAAGCGCAGGCTGACTATCGCGCGTTCGCTGGTGACGTCACCGCAACTTTTGATGCTGGATGAGCCATTCAGCGGCGTGGACCCCATCGCGGTCAGCGAGATCCAGGACATCATCCGCATGTTGCGCAGTGCCGGACTAGCCATTTTGATCACGGACCACAATGTGCGTGAGACTTTAAACATCGTGGACCGTGCGTATTTGATCTTTGAAGGTCAGGTGCGCCGCCACGGCAGCAAAGAATTTCTCGTCAACGATCCTGAAGCCCGCCGCCTCTATCTGGGCAAAGACTTCAGTATGTGACATCACTCAACCAAAACACCAACAAACCGACCAGGAGACACCACCATGCAAGTACACAACGTCAACCTCCCCATCATCGTCACCGCGCGCCACATGGAAGTCACAGATGCCATTCGTGACTACGCGCACAAGAAAGTCGAAAGCCTGCACCTTGACTACCCGCGCATCATTGAAGCCAAGGTCGTGCTCGACGTGCAAAACCACCGCCAGCAGATGGCCGAAATCATTCTGTTCTGCGCCAACCACATCGTGATCGAAGTCAAATCGACCACGGAGGACATTTATGCTTCGATTGACGAGAGCATCTCCAAAATCGCGCGCCGCATGCGCAAGTACAAGACCAGGCTCCTCAAGAGCCATCGTCCCCGCAAGGATGGCTCCATCCGTCACTTGGAGGAACATGTTTACCACTCTGAAGCGGTGCATCAGGAGGATGAGCACGTGGAGCCTGCCTACATGCATAAAGAGTCGTATAAGATTCGCCCCTTGTTTGCCGATGAGGCCATCGTCGATCTGGAAATGAGCGACCGTCCTTTTGTTCTCTTCAAGAATGAGAAGACCCATCGCCTGGCGATCCTTTTCCGCCGCAAGGATGGCGATTACGGCCTGATTGAGCCTGAAATGGGCACCGAAAATCAGACGGCAGCTAAGTAAGAACGAATCTCCATGCGTCGCACGCTGCTGCTCTTCACCACCTGTCTGTTAGCTGCTTGCACCAGCCAGGAACAGGCGGTGAAGCCGGCAGGAGGAAGAGTCGCGCGCGTGGTGGCGACGCAAACCGGTATCGCCTCCATTTATAAAGATCACCGCACCGCTAGTGGTGAGCGCTATAGTGCCACTGCATTTACTGCTGCACACCGGACTTGGCCGATGAACTGCACGTGCCGTTGTACCAATCTGGACAACGGCCGCTGGGTCGTGGTGCGGATCAATGATCGAGGACCATTCATGCGCGGGCGGGTGATCGATTTAACGCCTGTAGCCGCGCACGCGATCGGCCTCAGTCCGCGCCTGGGAGTCTGCCGCGTTAAGATTGAGCGCTTCGAATGAACTTCTTCATCACCGGCACGGATACCGACTCCGGCAAGACCTATGTGACCTGCCTGCTCCTGGAGGCGCTGAAGCGTGCTGGGAAGGTGGCCATTGGTTTCAAGCCATTCGTCTGCGGCGGGCGTGATGACGTGATCCATCTGCTGAATGCCAGCACGAGTGATGTCAGTCTCTCGCTGGATGACCTCAATCCGGTGTGGCTCAAGGTGCCAGCGGCACCCTACGCAGCAGCGTTGATGGAGAATCGGCATTTTGAAATCAATGACGTGATCGCTCAATACAAGTCTCTGGCTGCCAGGTGCGAGCATGTCTTGATCGAAGGCGCTGGCGGCTGGGAAGTGCCTCTGAATGAATTTGCCACCATGGCGGACTTTGCTCAGCGATTGGGCCTACCAGTCATCGTGGTGGTCAATAACAAGCTGGGCTGTCTCAATCACACCTTGCTCACGGTTCGAAACATCCAGGCACGCGGCATGACATGTGCCGGGATCATTTTAAATCACGTTCAAGATGAGCGTGATCCAGCGAGCATTAGCAACGGCATGGTGCTCCGACATTTTCTACCCGATGTGCCCGCTTTAGCCGAGGTGATGCACGGGGAGACGGAGTTGGACTGGCCTTTGGACCAGTCTTGACCTCTTGACTTCCGTGCCACCCTAGCTGACCACGTCGGTCCCTCAATCAAACAGGGCTCCTGGAGCATCCTAGGAGACTTTTCATGTCAGAACACAAAAACTCAAACAGTTGGACC
>JANOBP010000777.1:0-4458 GCA_031411715.1 Verrucomicrobiaceae bacterium
AGCTCACGCCTGAGCAGATCAAGAAAGCAGACGCCATGTTTGCAGAGATGGATGCGTTCTGGGGGAATCGAGACACAGGTTCTGTCGATTTCCTGATCAAGATGCGCAGGGGTGAGAAATGAACTTGTTCACGGATGCAAGTTTCCTGGTGTCTCTCTTCGCCAGAGACGCAAACACACGCCAAGCTAGAAAATGGTGGTCAAGCCAGCATCCGGTCATGCGCACCTCCCGTCTTGCCTACTTCGAGGCTGAGAATTCCATGCGAGCGATGCGAGTGGCAGGTAAAATCACGACAGAGGAAGAGTTTAGTGCCATTGAAACCATGAAACGCTACACTCTTGAAGGCATCATCGAACTGTGGGAGGTGCCGGTGAAGCGCGTGTTTCCAGCGGCAAGACGATTGAGTCAGTTTCACACCACCAACGTCAGCTATGGCGCGATGGATATCATTCACGTCGCCAGTGCTCTGGATATGGACTCCGCAGGTTTCCTTTCCTTTGACCGTCGTCAGCGACAACTCGCCGAGGCAGAGGGAATGAGCGTGCAGCCGATGTAAGGCTTGTTTGTTGCTCCACTCCAACTGCACGCTTCGCCCGTGAGCCGCACAGACCTCCGTCATTCGGCGGTCACATCAGCGACGGGGCTTTCCGCCGCCTCACAGCTGTTTGGCGATCCGCCCCTTCAGTGCGGCGATGATCTTCTCCAGAAAAAGCCGGTTTCTAACGGTCGCTTCACGCCAGGCCAGCACCAGTGAGCGCTCATAGTGCAGCCCCCGCTCCAGCGGGCGTTGAATCAGCGCCGCATTCCCGGAAAAGGCCGCGCTTTTGGCGAACTCGGGCAGAAAAGCCGCATACCACCCGGTTTGGACGGCCATCGCCACCGGATTGTAGGAGGAGCACTCCCGCACAGTAGCGCTGTTGACTGCCCTGCCATGCCGAGCGCAACCCCGCCTCCTCCATCGCCTTCACCAGCTCCCACGCGGCGAAACCTACCAGTTGCAGTGGGGAGCTTGGAGCAGTTGATAGGGACGGTGGCGAACAGAATCAATAGCTGACCAATCACGATATCGAAGTAGCTTTACGCGAACCGCCAGAATTAAAGGCCACGCTAATGTCGAAAAGTGGCACAAGTCATCTCGACAAGACCTCAATCAGATAGCGCAGTTCCCCGGTGACCTCATCAGGGTCGGATACGGTCTGCGCGATCTCACCGCGGATGGCATCGCCTAAAGCTTTGCGGAGGCGGTGAATGGCGACCTTGATGGCTCCGGGGGTCATGTTCAGCTCTTTGGCAGCATCGGCTTGGGAGAGGCTTTCGGTGTCGCCGATGAGCCAGGCCTTGAGAATCTCGAACTGCGCTTCTTTGCCCGACTCACGATATGCGGCCTGCACGGTGACGAATCCGCGATCCATCAAAGCAAGCGCCCACTCGCGATCAAAATAGGCATCCGGCACGGTGGCTGAGCTGTCGTGCATTTGCAGCCCGGGAGACGTTTCGCTGCCGCCCGCCTCAATGGACTCCATGACTGCGCCACCGCCGCGCTTTTGCCGACCTTCGTTGCGTCGGCGTTCAGCGAGGAAGTTTTTCAGGGTGCCGAGCAGATAAGAGCGGAAGCGTCCCTTAGCCGGATCGGCTCCGTCAAAACCACCGCGTGAGAGCAGACGCGCAAAAAACTCCTGCGCGAGCTCGCGGCTGTCGTCCTCGCCGCGGCCCTCGCTGAGGAGAAATCGAAACACAGGAGCCCAATACACCTCGCACAGTTCGCCGAGCGCGGTGCGCGCCTCGGGCTCGTCGCCGCGAGATCGCAGCACGAGCGTCCAGCGCGTGCTGTGGAAGGTGGAATCGGCGGAGGAGAGGCTCATGTCGGTTCAAGGTTGGTTCTTGGCCATGACTTCTTCAACGTAGAGCGTCTCCAGCTTTCTGCCCATCCAATCAGCGCGCGTGGCGAGCTCGTATCGTTGCTTTTCACCTTCCACGAACTGCCACGCACCCTTTCCCGAGGTGTTGAACTTCCAGACGTCGTCGAGAAAAACGGAGCGCGAGTAGGTCTTTCCGTCTGGTGCCTGATAACTCGCCTCGATGTGCTGACGGGCGCTTTCCTTCCATCGGTCTGTCGTGACGATTTCCAGCGTGGTGCGGATGTCTTGAGCTTCCGGCGCGTGGATGACACCTTCGAGTTCGAGCGGCGTCACCTTGCCTTCGGCATCCACCCGAATGAGCCGGAACTGCAGCTTTTTCCCGGCGGCGATCGACACCTCCGCACTCATCTTGGTGCCGCTCGGATCCAGATAGGCATCCATGGAGGCGTTTTTTTGCCGGACATAAGCGCCCAGGCAGAGCAAGGCGACGAGCGCCGTGACGCCGAATCTCCAGACGTGCCCGTGCAGCGCTTTCACGGCGGGTGCCTGCTTCATCCCGCGCCAAACCTGACGCACCATCACCACGCCCAGCCCGCTGCCCGTGAGAAGGAGTAAGCCCATCAGTAGTCTCCAGACCGTGCTCACACTGCTATCGTAAGACAGGGTTGAGATGCCGACACAGGTCATGAACACGATGAGCAATGAAGGCCACGTCAGCGCGGCTATCATGGCCCTCGTGAAGCCCGCCAGTTTCCCGCCCGTCCTGCAAATCTCGCGAAGCGCTCGGATGGCTAGCATCGTTCCCGGCCCGGCAGTGACCGCCAGCAGAAACAGGAAAAGAACATGTTGGGGGAAAAACATGCCCCGGCCCCGCATTGGGCTGTGCCTGCTCATATCAAACAGCATCACGATCACAGGCAGAAAGAGAACACCCACCGCTAGGCTGAGTGTGGTGCAAATGAGCGATGCATTAGCAAAGCGAGCCGTCTTTCCCGCTGAAACGACGCCGGTTTGTGCGCGCACGGCTTCTGGCGAACGCGTTCCCGCTTCTGAAGCCGCTGCCACCTGCGTCCTCACTTCACCAAATGTCTGGAAACGCAGCTCGCGCTCTCTTTCGAGGGTGCGCATGACGATCTCATCAATGCGCGCGTTCACGGCGGACTTCTTGGACGGCGGCGCGAAGCGGCCCAACGGCAGCTCGCCCGTGAGCAGCTCATACAGTACCACGCCGAGCGAGTAGATGTCCGCACGCTGATCCACATCCCCCGGCGACTCAAGCTGCTCCGGTGCCATGTAGTGCGGGCTGCCTAGCACAAAGCCACGCTGCGTGAGCGTAAGCTGTTCACGGTCGTTTTCGCCGACGAGCTTCGCGATGCCAAAGTCGGCGATCTTCACCTGGCCACGTGAGTCGATGAGGATGTTCTCCGGCTTGATGTCGCGATGCAGGATGCCCTTTTCATGCGCGAACTTCAGCGCCGCGCAGACGTCCTGCACCAGCGACAGCGCATCCACCGGCGTGAAGCGGCCCGCTTTCATCGCCTGACGCAGATTCACCCCGTCCACATATTCCATCATCAGATAGGCAAACGGCCCCGCCATGCCCGTGTCGAATACGGTGACGATGTTCGGATGGCTCAGCCGCGCGAGCACGCGTGCCGCGCGAGCACGCGTGCCTCGCGATCAAACCGCTCGGCAAACGCGGGATCTCCAGCCAGATCACTCGACAGAATCTTCAATGCCACCAAACGGTCGAGCTTTGGCTGACGAGCCATATAAACAGCCCCCATGCCGCCGACGCCGATCATCTCCAGCACCTCCAGTTCAGGAAAATGGGCCGCGACCTCGGCCACCGTTGGCTGAGGCATGTTTTTCGAGAGCGGAGCCACGGATTGAGTAGCCGTCATCACACCCAGCAGGACGCACTTGGGGCACAGACCTTGTGGAGCGCCCTCTGGGATGGGAGTTCCACATTTCGGGCAGGAGGATGAGTTTGGAGTTGTCATGGTGTCGGGTTCCTGAGCCGTTTCGAAGCCCCGGTTACAAGCAACTCAAGAATTATCCAAATCTATTCACGAAGACGGTGGTCCGACAACTGAGGATAGATCAACTTCAGTTGAGCTATCTGCCTTGACCTATCTGCCTGGCATTATCTGAGGCGGCTCGATACGAAACCGCGATGAATTGAAGCCGCCACTTTCAATTCCTCGCCGAAAGGCTGCTTTCGCGCAGTTTCCAACGCTGGGCAAAAGCTGGCGATGCCATTTGTGCAGATCGCGTTTGGCACACGCCAAACGGGCAAGCCCACATTGCTGAAGGAACTGCTACCAAATCCGGCGCTGCGGCTGGATTTTTCTGATCCGGGGTAGCGCTCGAGTCTTCTGAACCAGCCGGAGCGGCTCATTGGCAGATCACCGCTCTACCGTGGTTTTTCCTGTGAGTTTTGGAACCACTAATATGACGCTGATCTGACGCTAATGGATTTGTGTTCGGCTACATCATCGTTGGGGATTTTGGGCCAGATCCCCCAGCGTTTCCGTGCAACGACGAATACCGGAAGGCCGCTGCTGGACTATGGGGTGTGCGTGGTGCGGTTTTGAGG
>JANOBP010000778.1:0-29989 GCA_031411715.1 Verrucomicrobiaceae bacterium
CGCCTGGGTTGTTGGTGGAATTGAGGGTGATCAAATTGTTGTTGTTCACCGTGCCTTTGATCGTGGTCGATAAACCAGAGCCGATGGTGTAGGTGCCATTCAGTGTGATGCCCGCGCCAGAGCCGTCGAGCCTGGTGTTTCCACCGGAGAGAATGCTGCCGCCGCTGTTGGTGATCGTTCCGCCGACCACGCTGGTGCCGAGCTGCACGATGCCGCCGCTCTGCGCGTTGATCACGCCTCCGGTGTTCGCCACCGCGACACCGAACAGCGATAGTGTGCCCCCACTGCTGGCGCGCAGTGTGCCGTTGTTGGTGATGGGAAGCTGCACTTGGAGGATCTGGCCACTCACGTTGGCATCGACGATCCCCTGCGCCGTGTTGTTGAGCTTCACAGTAATGGTGCCTTGGCCTTCGATGGTCTGCGAACTGACAAGCGTGTCGGCCTCGGGATCGAGAAGAGCACGGTAGTTGATCGAGCTGTTGCCGACACCGCCGAGAGTGACCTTGCCTGCGCCTTGGAGATTGACTGTGCCGTCGATATAGAGCGCGCCTGGGTTGTTAGTGGAGTTGAGGATGATTGAGTTGTTGTTGTTCACCGTGCCTTTGATCGCGGTCGATAAGCCATCGCCGATGGTGTAGGTGCCGTTCAGTGTGATGCCCGCGCCTGAGCCATCGAGGCTGGTATTGGCGCCCGAGAGAATGCTGCCACCGTTGTTGGTGATCGTGCCGCCTATGACGCTCGTGCCGAGTTGTACGGTGCCGCCGCTTTGCGCGCTGATGACACCGCCCGTGTTCGCCACCGCGACACCGAACAGCGAAAGTGTGCCCCCACTGCTGGCGCGCAGTGTGCCCGCGTTGGTCGTGGCGAGCTGCACATGAAGCGTTTCGCCGCTCACGTTGGCATCGACGACTCCCAGTGCAGTGTTGTTGAGCTTCACCGAGATCACCCCCTGACCTTCGATGGTCTGCGCACTGACAAGCGTGTCGGCCTCGGGATCGAGGAGGCTGCCGTAATAGATCGAGCTGTTGCCGACACCGCCGAGCGTGACCTTGCCTGCGCCTTGGAGATTGACCGTGCCGTCGATATAGAGCGCGCCTGGGTTGTTGGTGGAATTGAGGGTGATCAAATTGTTGTTGTTCACCGTGCCTTTGATCGTGGTCGATAAACCAGAGCCGATGGTGTAGGTGCCGTTGAGCGTGATGCCCGCGCCAGAGCCATCAAGGTGGGTGGAGCCACCGGAGAGAATGCTGCCGCCGCTGTTGGTGAGCGTGCCGCCGACAACACTCGTGCCGAGCTGCACGATGCCGCCGCTCTGCGCGTTGATCACGCCTCCGGTGTTCGCCACCGCCACACTGGTCAGCGAGAGAGTGCCGCCGTTGCTAGCGCGCAGCGTGCCCGCATTGGTGATGTTTTGGTAAACGTTCAGCGTCTCGTCCGTGACATTCGCGTGGATCAATCCGGTCGCGTGATTGTTGAGCAAGACATTGATGTCACCGCGTCCCTCAATGGTCTGCTTGTTGATGAGCGTGTCCGTGAGCGCGTCGCCGCTGTATTGGATCGTGTTGCCGTTGACGCCGCCGAGCGTGACCTTGCCCGCGCCTTGAAACGTGGTGGTCCCATTGATGTAAAGATACGCGCCGCCGCCCAGCGAGTTCAGGGAGAGCGTGCCGGCGTTGTTCACCAGCGCGTTTGAGAGCGTGAGATCGAATCCGTCCTCGATTCGCAGCATGTCACCCGCGTCGATGGTCAGCCCGCCGATGGTCACGCTCGTGTCGAGGCTGACGATGGAGTTCAGCACGTTGCCATTGTCGAGCCGCACATTGAACAGCAAATCATTCGGCACGCCCGCCGGACTCCAGAGAGCTGAGTTGCTCCAGTTCCCGGTGCCACCGGTCCAGTTCACATTGGTCAGAGCCTGCGCGGACTTTGGCACGAGGAGCAGCAGGAATAAGAAGGAGGCAAGGGTGCGGTGAAATTTCATGCAGGCGGAGTTGTTGTTTGCCTTCCATTCACGGCGCGCGAAGATTTGTGACCGTCATTCGCGACAATTCTTTTCACCACCCGATGCCTCAGCCCGCCGAAACCCAGCTCGCCTCGTTTCCAGCCACGCGCTGGACTCTCATCCGGCGGGTGCAAAAAGGGGACGAGCGTGACGCCCGCGGGGCGATGGAGGAGATTTGCCGGCAGTATTGGTATCCGATCTATGCTTTCGCCCGTCACCGGGGTTTCAGCGCGCATGATTCGGAGGATATGACGCAGGAGCTGTTCCGGCGCGTCATCACCAGCGAGACGATCCAGGCGGCGCGGCAGGAGCACGGGCTGATGCGGTCCTTCCTCCTCTCGTTACTCAAAAAAGTGATCTCCAACCACGTCCGTGATGCGACCGCGCAAAAACGCGGCGGCTCCGAGACTGCCACAATCTCCTTCACCGACCTGGAGGCCGAGGGCCGTTACGCGCTCGAGCCTGCCGACATCCACGATCCCGACACGCTCTTTGATCGCGCCTGGGCGCAAGGTGTGCTCAATGCGGCGGAGAAAAGGCTGCGAGAGAGTTTCGCGGAAGGAAACAACCACGAAGGTTACGACCAGCTCCGCGAGTTCCTCCCCCTGGGCGACAACGTCACGCCTTACGAGGAAGTAGCCCGCAAACTCAACATCACCGAAAGCGCGCTGCGCCAGCAGATCAGCCGCGTGAGAAAGCGCTACGCGAAGCTCATCGAACAAGAGATCGCGCAGACCGCGAGCGGCCCCGCGGAAGCGAAGGCCGAGATGGCGCATCTGATGGCCGTGATCGGAGCCGGAGGATAGGCGTCCTCGCCTGTCAACGGAGGTCAGGCTTCCAGCCTGACAACTGCCCGAGGCTTTCAGCCTTGGCCTGATCGATCAAGGCTAAAAGCCTCGATCCATTGACAGGCCAGAAGCCTATCCTCCGTCACCGGCCCTTCACCTCGCACTCAGGCAGCGCGATTTTGATCGCGCTCACTCCCTTTTCATTGATCCATGTGCCGGTGAGATCGAGCTTTTTCAAGCTACGCAGCTTTTGCAGCGCCGGAATGGCCGCATTGGTGATCTTGATGCCCGTCAGATTCAGCTCGGTGAGATTCACCAGCGACTGGAGATGCACGATGCAGGCATCAGTGACATCCGATCCCTCCAGGCTGAGTGTGCCCAACGAGGTGAGCTTGGCGATGTGCGCAATGTCCGCGTCATCGAAATGAAATGTCAAAAACAGGCGGCGAAACCCTTTCAAGCTCCCGAGCGACTCCACCATTGTTTTCACAGAGAGGTCGGGACGATAATGAGAGATGGTCAGCGCCTCCAGCGAAGGAATGCCCTGCACGATGGCGCGAATGCCCGCATCTCCGATCCTGCAACTGCCGACATGCAGATGGAGCGGGCTGTCGAAACCCTTGAACGATGCAAACCCGGTGCCCGTAATGCGCGTCTCATCCAGCCGGAGCAGCACGAGCTTGCTGAGCTGTGCCAGCACGCCGAGATCGGCATCCGTGACAACGGTGCTGCCGCTGAGATGAAGATGTTCGAGGCTTTTGAACTTGCACGCGTAGCCGACTCCACCATTCGGGAACGTTCCACTCAGCCACAGAATCTTGAGTTTCGTCAATCCTGCCAGCGCCTCGATTCCCGCCTCGGTGATCTTCGTTCCCTCCCGGCCGTCCAGCCTCAAATCCACGAGTCCGCGCAGAGCCGCCAGCTTCACGAGTCCCGCATCCGTCACCTTCGCGCCGCATGTCCATTCCAGCCTTTGGAGGTTGGTGAATCGGGCCGCCTCTGCCAGGCCATCATCGGTCAAGTCCGGGCATTCATTCAAAGCCAGCGTCGTGAGCTTGCGCTTGTCGATGAGACTGGTAAGACCCTTACCGGTCAGTTCGGACCATCTTCCTATTAGCAGCGCGGACAACGACCGGAGCTTCCCGAGATGCGCGAGAGTCTTGTCCTGCATCGGCAACGGCGCGGGCGGGGCAGCATGGTAAAGCAGCGTCGTCAGGCGCGTGAGATGACTCGCACAGGACAGCGCCATCGCATCATCCGACGCATAGATGCGCAGATCCGTGAGAGTGCTCACACGCCCGAGGATTGCCAGGTGCTCACGCGCCGTCTCATCCACATGCAACGGACCGATGCGGAGCGAGAGCGGTGCCTTGGGCATTTTTGAAAGTGAGCGCCGTCGGCGATCCACATCAGGCACTTGCAAAAAGGCATGGGCCGGATCGGGAGACAACGGCAGAGTCAGCATCCACGATCCCAGCTTTTGCAACTCATCCGGCGTGACGTCTCCAGTAGCCGGAGCCTGCGCAGGTGCTTTGCCAGGTGATGGTGGTGGCGGAGGCGCATCACTAGAAAGCGAATCCCATTCCACGAGAAAACCGCCCAAGGTCGCCGACGGTCGCGCGGACCAGAGGGAAATATCCTTGGTATTCGCAGGCTCCCATTGGTCATGATGCCAGAGACAAAGCGGTACTTGGCTCGCAGCAGCGGGATCTCCTGGCAGCCACGCAGCATAGGCAAATTTTTCCCCTGTGACCCAGCTCCAGGCATCCTGCCCGCCGAGCCGCTGACCTCCCAGCCACCAGCCTCGTCCCTTCGGAATGGGCGGCTTTCTTTCCGGCAGATACTTGCTGAAGGTCTGCCACACCCAGTCGTGCTCTTTGGAGGAACTCAGTGTGGCGAGATGCCCGCCCATGTCAGCAGCGAGCTGCTTCGCCGCATCCCAGGAATGAGCGCCCGCCACGAACTGATAGCGATGCCCGTCAAACACGACCGGTGCGCTGGGACAGCGGATGGCGAGCGGATCATAGCTCCGACCGACCGGCGCGGGCGGCAGCGTTTTCCCTTCCGCGTCCGCTACCGGCAGCAGCTCGGCGGCATGAACGACGATGCGGGAGTTGTAACAGCCGATGGCCGTCACTGATCGTCCGGCGAGTCCCCTCGGGAACATGATCTCTTGCTGGCTCAGGCGTCTCCATTCGCCCTTCCATCGATAAACCTCATCTCCATCCAGCAGAACCGCGACACCCTCATCCCGCACACGAATGACGATCTCATGCACATCGCCAAGCGCGAAAAAGAACGTGGCTCGTTCCTGCATATGGGGGCCGTGAGCATTTGCGGCTGCCCGGTCGAGATAGCTCATTCCCACATAGGGCCTCCCTGTGTCTGTGGGGCTGCGGTCATTAAACACGATGCCTCCGCCATACGCCCCTTTGCGAAATCCAAAATGAACGTAGCCGTCTTTGCCCTCGGTCTTGGTGAGGCGAACGCGCAGATCATAGCTGCCTTCCTGCGCCATCGGCAGCTCACACAGCGCCAAGCCAGACTTAGTGGCAGCCGCATTGAAAAGCTCGCCATTCGACACCTTCCATTCGCCATACAACGAATGCTTCTTCACATCCACCAACGCAAGCAAGTCGTTCTTGCCCGGCGACTCCAATCCCGTCGGTGTCGTTTTGCCAAGCGCGAACCATAGAGTGACTCCAACTGCGAGGGCTGCTGCGATGCCAGTCAGGACGACTCGCTTCACCGACAAAGTGCGCGGCAACATGGACATTGGCACCACTTCACGCGCCGCGACCACCAGCTTGTTCTCGCCCGTTCGCATCACCTCTTCCAACTCTTCCCTCATCTCCGCCACGCTTTGATGCCGCTCCTGGCGATCTTCCTCCATCGCCTTGCAGATGATCCCATCCAGGAGCGGGTGAAGTCCCGGCACCTTCTCCGAAGCCATCTTGAACAAGCCGCGCGGCACATCTCCCGTCAGCATCTCGTAAAGCAGCACACCGAGCGAGTAAATGTCCGCGCGATGATCCACCGCGCCTGTGTGTTCAAAAACCTCCGGCGCCGCATAGCCCTGGCTGCCCATCGACGTGCCAGAGAGCGTCAGCGACGCCGTCGCCGGATCATCGATCTTCGCCAAGCCAAAGTCCGCCACCTTTACCTGACCGCCGCTGATGAGAATGTTCGATGGCTTGATGTCACGATGCACCACACCCTGCGCATGCGCACAGATCAGCGCATCACACACCGCCAGCGCGATACGCACTGCCTCATCCGCCGGCAACTTGCCACTGCTCTCGATTCGCTTGGCGAGATCTGCGCCATCGACGAATTCCATCACATAAAACAAATGGCCATCGCCCGTCTCGCCAAAGTCATGCACCGGCACGATGTTCGGGTGACTCAGCCGCGCCATCGCCTGCGCCTCGACCTTAAAGCGCGTCGCGAAATCCAGCCCGCTGCTCGTTGAGTGCGCCGAAAGCAGCTTCAGCGCAACGACACGGTTCAGCGACTTCTGCCGCGCCTTGTAAACCGCGCCCATGCCACCACGCCCGATGAAATCGAGAACTTCATACTGGGGCAGGATGTCGTTGGGAAGGTCTGGCGGCACGCAGCAATGGAGGTCAGGCTTTCAGCCTGTCAATGGAGGTCAGGCTTTCCAGCCTGACTACGGACAGAGGCTTTCAGCCTTTGTCTTATGAACTGAATCAAGGCTAAAAGCCTCGATCCGCTGACAGGCCGGAGGCCTATCCTCCATTCGATTTCGCGAAGCCGAATCCGGCTCGCTCCCACAGCGGAGATATCCAGCGCACCCATTTGTCTTCGCGGATTCCTGCCTTGGCGGGATTCTTCCCGATGTATCGCAGCACCTTCCACAGATGCTCCACATCGCGCACGATGGTGTCGTAGCTCTCCGGTTCCCACACGCTTCCGTCTCGTCCGAGATGCTTGTTCATTTCCCGTGCGGTGAATCCCTTCCAAGATTTCAAAACATCCGACGGCTCATGGCCGGCGAGAGGCTGCACCGTCAGATGCACATGATTCGGCATCGCGCAGTAGCTCGACAAAAAGTATCGCTCGCTATCGAAGTGATGCATCGCTCGCGTCACGATGCTGGCGCACGCTTCGTCACGCAGCCAGCACTCGCCCGATCCGGCATCGAGCCACTCATCCACACGTTGCATCGACTCGCGGTGAAACTGCTGCCAATCGTCCTCCGAGCGCGGTGGCGGGTGATCGCGCTCCCATTGCTCTCTCATGCGCTCCAATTCATCGAGCCGTTCCTGCGGTAGCGAGTCGGCCAGCCGAAAGGTGATGAAGTAAGTTGCGCCCTCTTGCACCCAGTGAGGCAACTTGCGCCGGTATTTCTTGATCGGCTGGCTCCAATCCAGCGGCTCAAAATGTGGCGGCCCTTTCACGAACGACATGAGCAAAAAGGAGGATAGACCTCCAGGTCTGTCAACGAAGGATATGCCTCCGGCATGTCGATGGGTCGATGGAGGTCAGGCTTTCCTGCCTGACAACGGACAGAGGCTTTCAGCCTTGGTCCCGAGATTCAAATCAAGGCTGAAAGCCTCGTTCCACTGACAGACTAAAAGTCTGTCCTCCATGGACAGGCGTGGACGCCTATCCTCCAGTCGTATCCCACTCCACGAGAAAGCCGCCGCGAATCCAGGCGTTCTGTACGGTCCAGTTCGCGGTGCCCTCTTCCTTGTTCGCATCGGCCATCCAGAGATAGCGTGGAGGACTGATCGCGGTGCTCGGTTCTTTGATTCCCCAACACTCGTAACTCAAAGATTCGCCCGTCAGCCATGACCACGGCTTTTCCGCTGCCGTCTGCGAGGCACCGAGCCACCAGCCGCGCTTCCAACGGGTCTCCTTCGGTTGCGGCGGAAGCTGCGTGGAGAAAGTCTTCCATGCCCAGTCGTTCTCCTCAGCGCTGGAGATGACGGCGAGATGCCCGCCGAGCTTTTCCGCCTCCGCTTTCGCTTCCTGCCAGCTAAAGTTTCCGCTCACTAGCTGGTAGCGATGGCCCTGAAAGTCCTGCGCAGATGCGGAAGTGGTTGGCGCAGTTGTCGACGGACTCGCACTCAGCGCCGCAGTTTCCACCTTCTGCACCGTGCTGGAAGGGATGAACACCAGCGCGGTGGTGGAATTCGTGAAGATGTCGTCCTGCACGTCGCCAACGAAGCGGCCATCGAGCCACACGCGCACCAAAGGACCTTGCACGGTGAGAAGCAGTTCGTGCAACTGATCAGCGTCAAACCCAGCTGGGTGAGGGACCGAAGGTAGGAGAGACTCGGTGGCGACCTTGTCAGTCATGCGCTTAAACATCGTCTTGTCACGCTGGGCGAGCACAAACGCGGACGCTGTGCCGCTCTTGGACCCCAAGTTGATCTGCATCTGGCCCAAATAGCGCACTCGCACGGCACGATCACCCGTTGCCGCTTCCATTACTATCCGCGTTGTGGTCGCATTCGGTCCACCGCTGGGAAATCGCACGCCATCTTCCTCGACGACGAAACCCGGCATCGCCCGTGCCTTCTCGCGCACGGATACGGTCACGTCCTGCCAGTTGGTGATGTTTGGCGGCGCGCCTGATTTGGCCTCCGCAGCTTTGTCGGGCGTGAATCCGCTGGTCTCCAGCCGGGTGATCTCAAAGCCGGGATAGGCCTGCAACTTGCTGCCTCCGGAGGTCAGGCGTGAATCGTGGACGGAGGCCACGAGCTTGCCATCAGCCCACAGGCTCAGCTCATCGCCGATGGTGCGGAACTCCCACTCGATTTCTGTTTTGCCGACGAGTTCGGGGGGCAGCGGCTTTTCCTTCCACAAATAAACCGGCGGCATCTCAGCGGCGACCTTCTTGTCCTCGCGCTCCATGTAAATAAGGGTGGTGGCGCGGCCCGGCATGTAAGCCTGGAACAGATACGAAGCTCGCCAGCCGGGGCGCACGGTTGTACTGCGCACGGAAGGCTGTAGCACGGGATTCTTGAGCATCGCCGCCGTCGCACCCTCAGCCACGCGGGCGCGGATGCGGATGGCACCATCGGTCACGCTGCCCAGATTTTGCAGAGCCAGGCTCGTCGTGGCGGCCACCGCGCCATCCTTCATCGACCATGGCGCGGCCCACGTCATCGCGCCGAGGCGGTCGGTCCACGAGTCGGGTGACGTCGAAGACTGCGCCGCAGATGAATCAGGAGAAGCGGACTCGGACGCAGGTTTCGTTTTACCCGAGAAGACAAAGAACGCCGCCACACCGAGCACAGCGACGATCCCGCCAATGCCGAGCGAGGTGCTTGTGGCCGACGCTTTTTTGGCGGGAGCGCGAACGCTCTTGTCCGCAGGCTTCTTTTCCGAGTCGCGTTGTGGCGGAGGCGAGTTCTTCTCTCCCAGTGAACGCGGCCCTTTCGCGACGGGCTTCTGCGGGATCTGGCTCGCAGACGCGATACCCGTGCCATCATCTTTGGGCTGCGGCGTGGTCAGGATGACATCCAGCGCACGGCGCACATCCATCGCGCTCTGGTAGCGCTCCTCGCGGTCCTGCTCCATCGCCTTGCAGATGATCTGGTCGAAGCGTGGATCACTGCCGATGCCCTTCTGCGATGGCAGCTTGAACATCCCACGCGGCACCTCGCCGGTGAGCATCTGGTAAAGCATCACGCCCACCGCATACAGGTCGGCGCGGTGATCCGCCACCATGCCGGGAGACAGCACCTCCGGCGCGACGTAATCCGGCGTGCCCATGGCCATATTCGTCTTGGTCAGGCCGCTGGTCTGCGAGGGATCATCCATCTTCGCCAGACCGAAATCCGCCACTTTGATGTGCCCCTCTTGATCAATGAGGATGTTCGCGGGCTTGATGTCGCGGTGGATCACCCCGCGCTTATGCGCGTAATCCAGCGCATCACACACATGAGCCGTGATCGCCAGCGCATGCTCGCCCGAGAGCTTCCCGCTGGCCTGGATCAACTTATGCACGTCCGAGCCGTCCACATACTCCATGATGAAGTAGAGCAACCCGTTCGCCGTCTCGCCAAAGTCATACACACTCACAATCGCGGGGTGATTCATCGCCGCCATCGTCTGCGCCTCGTTTTGAAAGCGCTCCACAAACTTCATCTCATCATCCGCCGCGTCAGGAGGCAGGATCTTGATCGCCACCAGACGCTTCAGCGACTTCTGCCGCCCTTTATACACCGCCCCCATCCCACCGCGCCCGAGGATCTCCATGATCTCATATTGCGGCAGCATCGCCTGCATTTCCTCAACGGAAGGTGCCTGCCAGCCTGCGGACGCAGGCCGCGAGCCATTCGGCGGCGAAGTCAGAATTGTGGGCTGTTCGTCGGGAGACATCAGTTGCCTCGATAAGAGCCTAACGGCCTAGACGTGGCAACAAATGAATCGTCAAGCCTTTCTGAGTCACTCTACGAGATCATGCAATCGTAGCCTCAGCTATCCCACTGGCTCTTCTGCGTTCCCACGATGGTCATGCTCAGGCCGATCACGATATGAACCAGCAGCACAAAACCCGCGATGGTGGGTGCGATGAGATCCGTATCGGTCACTTGTTTGACGGCGTCATAAAAGGCGGTGCTGCGCATGCTGCTCAAGCTGCCACTCCAGCTCCAGAAGGCGGCGATGACGGGCTGCACCCAGTTCTCGAGCCAGTCCGGCAGTGTGAGCACCGCACCGGAGAGCGGGAGCTGAAAGCCCACGAGGTAAATGCTCAGGATGGTGGCTTTTTCCGGCGTGCGACTCATGGCGGAGATGCCGAGGCACACGCTGGTCATGGCGGCGGAGGCCAGCACCAGCAGCGCCAGCTTGATGATGAGATCACCCGGCAGCCCACCAGTGACCATCTCGACGAATAGGCCCATCCATAAACTTTGCGCGACGACAAAGACGCCGAGGAAGACCACCTTGCTGCCCACATAGGCCAGCGGATTGAGTCCACCGAGCTTCTCACGCTCCAAAATGAGCCGCTCGGAGGCAATCTCACGCGCCGCGTTGTTGCTGGCCATCAACGTGACTAGAACAACCTGTAGCATGATCAGCCCGGAGACCAATGCGCCGGCATCCAGTTGCTCCAGCATGTGCTGCTTCTGTTTTGCCCCTTCCACACGCTCGTTTTGGTCCTGATAAGTCGAAAGCGCGCGCAGCGGCTTGATGCCATCGAGCGCAAAGATCGCCACAAGCAGTGGAAACCCAAACAGCATGGCCAGATGAAGCCATACTTGGGATTTATCACGGCGGAAGATCGTCCAGCGCCGACTCAGCAGCTCCAACAACTGCGTCAGCATCGACGGCAACTCGATCGGTGGAAAATCATGATGCGGCACGCCGCCCACTTCCGGGCGCTCCTCTAGCACCTTGGTTTTTTCCGGCGTCTTGCACTGGAAATCGAACTGTGAGTAATAGCTGTCCCGTTTGCGATTCCATGAATCCTTCCAGTCGTCCGCGCTGCGCTCTGTGAGGCGGCGGTAAACCTCCTCGGGATGCTCCACGCCAAAATAATGTGTCAATGCCTTCGCCGGGCCGTGATACGTCAGCCGGCCCTGATGCAGCACCATGATGCTGTCGTAGGAGGTCAGACTGGCCAAACTGTGTGTCACATTGATCACCACGCGCTTCGGATGTCCGCGTGAAAGCGTGCGCAGCAGTTCCGTGATCTCGCCTTCTGATTTGGGATCGAGTCCGCTCGTCACCTCATCGCAAAGCAGCAGGCAGGGATCTGTGACAAGCTCTAGCGCCAGTCCCAGTCGGCGTTTTTGGCCTCCAGAGAGAACTTTGACCTGTCTCTCCGCCAGCGTCGTCATGCCGGTCACTTCAAGGATGTAATCCAGTGATGGAATGAAGTCGTCGGTCTTAGCCAATTGCGTGCGCAACGTCATCGCACTGGCGATGCTCTCCTCCACGGTTAGCAGATCATACGCCACGCTGAACTGCGGCACATAACCCAGATCTCCGGGATGCAGGTCCTCCTCATCGATCAGATCACGCCCATCCCACTTCAAATTGCCCTCGGTCTGCTCCAGAATGCCCGTGATCACTTTAAGCAGTGTCGTCTTACCGCAACCAGATGGCCCAACGATGGCCAGCAGATGCCCAGGCGGCACATTGAAATTCACATCATCCAGCAGTCGAAGCGTCGCGTTCGCCTCCGAGTCGCCGGGCCCATCGATTTCAAGACTGACGTTGAGTGCTTCAAGCATACGGTTAGCTTCTAGCGTCTCGATCCTTTCTGTGCAATCTCCAAGCTCATGCGCCGTCGCCCTTCTCAACGCCGTTCTTCATCCTCCTCACTCCGCTGGCTGTGGTGGCTAGCGGGTCTTCTCGCTCTCGTCGCGGGTTCACTGGTCTTCCTCGGCCCCTCACTTGTCATCGGCTACATCCAACGCTTTGTCCGCAGTGACGACTTCCGCATCAAGGCCCAGCAAATGATCGAGTCCCGCCTCGGGGGGCACACCAGCATCGCCAATCTCGACTGGCACGACGACACCGCCGCCATCAACGACCTCAGCATCGACACCGACAGCGGCTGGCAACTCGACGCCAGCGGAGTGCAAGCCGCTCTCGACTTTGGAGCCATTCGCAAAGGCATTTGGCATGTGCAAAGCGCTAGCGCTGACGAACTGCGTCTGAAAAAAGCAGCACCGAAATCATTCGGCATGCGATCACCCGATGTTGAAAGCTCCATTCCTGGCTGGCTCCAGCGCTACATTCCCCACAGCACCGAAATCGACGGTTTCGATGCTCAGCGTTTCTTTTTTGAGCAACTCAGCAGTTCTGGCGCATGGCAGATAGCCGACACGCAGCTCCATTTTGGAGCTTATGACAGCGCTGCCGCTGACCCCGGTCATTTCTCAGTCCCCGGCACATTCACTGGCGGCACACTGCTCACGCCCATCACACCAACGCAGCAAAAATCTCCGCTCAAGTTTGACCTCACTCGCGCGACACTTCGCCTCAGCGATCAGCAGTTCCAAATCAGCGACGCCGCATTCAAATGGAAAGAGCAGTCTGAGCTAACCTTGCGCGGCACCGTTAAATTCAGCACGGGTCAGTGGCAGACCTTCATCCACGCCAGTGCCATGCCGCTGCGCGAGTTCCTCAATGATTTCTGGCAGCCTCGCCTGACCGGCCACTTCAGCAGCGATCTCGAACTCTCCGCCACGCGCGACTCCCCCATCGCGTGGAAGGCGGACATCTCTCTAAAAGACAGCGTTCTCACCGCGCTCCCCGTTCTCGATCAGCTCGCCACTTACACTCGTGCTGAGCGCTTCAAGCGCGTCGTTCTCGACATCGCTACGGCCACCATTCGTCCACAGGGCAGCGCCACGCGTTTCGAGAAGGTCGTTGTCCAATCCAACGGACTTCTGCGCATCGAAGGTGATCTCACCTTGCAGGGCGAGTCTATTAGCGGCGACTTCATGCTCGGCGTCACACCCGAGACCTTGAAATGGATTCCTGGGGCTGACAGCCGCGTTTTTGTCGAAGCCAACCCGAAAGGCCCGCCCGGCCTGCTATGGACTCGCCTTAAAATCGGTGGCACGGTCGCAGCACCGCAGGAAGACCTCAGCTCACGCCTTCTGGGTGCTGCTGGCATGTCTTTGCTGATGGAGTCACCCGGCACCATCGTCAACACCGCCAGCGACACTTTACTCAAGCCCGTGCTCGGCGAAGACGCCGCCAAACTCCCCGGCAAAATCATCAACGGAACCACCGGCACTCTCGAACAAGGCGTCAAAACCGGCACCGACCTCATCAACAAAGTCATCCCCTTATTTCCTGGGAAGTGAGCGTCATGAATGAGCAAGCTGCACGCGGGAAAGACTCCAGTGCCTTTATCGCAGCCTGCGGCTTTCTTGCAGGCTACTCGTGCCTGCCAAATTCTTGGTGGCACTTCGGTTGGCTGTTGTTGAGTGGCATGTGGGCCGTTTCGAAGTCGCAAAAGCTGGACTGGCGCTCGTATTGGCCTGCGTGGCTTTTTATCGGCTGGATGACGCTGCGCTCGAGTTTCTCCACGGATGATAACTTAGCCGCAGGATGCCTCGGCGTCGGCATGCTGGTGCTTTGGCTGCTTATCATCGCTCTCGTGACGAAAGCTGGCCGCTGGCAGTCATGCGCACGCATTTTCGGCCATGTCAGTGCCGTGGCAGCCCTTGTCAGCATCGTTTGGGCAATCGTCGCGAATCCGTATTACTGGGCCGATGGTCGTTTGAGCAATGTGTTGGTGCATGGCGGGCTCAATGCCGTGTGTACGGGTCTCATCTTTGGTTTCGCCGCATTGTGGCTTTGCGTGATCCATGACAAGAGTCGCTTCGTGCTGGCTTCTGCATCTTTGCTGCATGCTGCGGTTTTTTTGAGTGGAACGCGCGGGGCGATGTTGGCGCTAGCGGGCGGTCACGTGGTACTCATGCTCGCGGGTGGCTGGACACGCGCATGGCGTGGTGTGGCGATGTTTGTGATCACAGCACTGCTTTATTTTGGTGGGATGCCGTCTGTCATCCGTATTCAGCGGGAGGCACGGGCTGAGGTGGCGCACGTTCAGTCCGATCCGGCAGAGATCGCAAAGGCGTCGAACGTACTGCAAAACACCATCGCCCGCGGTGAGGGTGGCCGTTTACCGATCTACAAGGCTGGCTGGCAGACACTTTGGCAAAGCGATCTTTCATGGTGCGGAATCGGCCAATGGAGCGATCAAGATGAATGGCAAAGGCTGCTGCCAAATGATCCACATGGGCTGATGCGGCATCTCCACAGTGCTTTTTTTGCCACGCTGGTCCATGGCGGAATCCTGGGAGCAGCTTTGTTGCTGGTGCTGCTGATCATCGTCATACGATCCGCATGGCATGAGGTTCGCGCACAACGTCCAGAATGGCCAGCGCTCCTCACCTTCGGCTGTCTGGCGCTCATCTTTGATGGTGAAGCTCTCGCTTACTTGAACACGCAGCCACGCTTTGAGGCACTGCTGTTCTGGTTGCCCGTAGCCGTGCTTCTTTATCACTCGAAAAGTGACGGAGTTGTGACGTGAGCCTTATGTGTCGAAAGAGTTGCGGAGGCTGCGCAGCAGCTCTTTGCGAAGGCAAATAGCCCGCAAAGACTCACGCTAGGCTGGCGGTGACAAGATCGTGTCTTGTCGAATCATGAATGGGCGACACTAAGCGCGCTCATGCGATCTGGCTCATTCATCCTCAAACTATTTCCCGCGAAGACCGTTTTTCTTCGCAGGTTGGCCATCGTCGTCCGGCGTAACTTATCCCCGTACGTCCGGGCGGCGTTGGCGTTTCTTTTGACTGCTGGCTCATTGTGCGGTCATGGCACCTACCATGAGTTGATCGAAGAACTGGATGTGGAGATGAAGCAGCGGCCAAATGATCCGGCGCTCATCACACGGCGCGCGTTCATTCATTTGGAACATGAGGACTGGAAGACGGCACTAGTCGACCTGGAGCGTGCGACGCGGCTGGGGGCGGATGAAGGCGATTTGCAGTATCTGCGTGGTCGAGCGTTAGCCGCTGGTGGCATGCTTAAGCAGGCGCGGGAGGAACTGGATGCCTACATCGCGAATCATCGGGACCCAGGCCTTGCTCGCGTGGAACGGGCGCGGGTGCTGAGCAAGCTGGGCGAGACAGAAGCAGCATTGCAGGACTACCGCGCAGCTTTACAGGCGGCTGTGGTGCCGGAGCCGGATTTGGTCATCGAAACGGCGGAGGCGCTGCATGCGCAGAAGCTGAATGAGGAGGCGCTGAGTGTTCTGAGCGCGGGAATCGAAAAGATCAGCCCGGTGCCGCAATTGGTGCTGAAAGCGATGGATTACGAACTCGCCGCGCAGCGCTATGACGATGTGCTGAAGAGAATCGATGCCATGCAGGCCTGCGCACCGCGCCCTGAACCGTGGATGGCCAAACGGGCGAGTATTTTGGCCCAAGCAGGCCGCACCGATGACGCCAAAGCCGCATGGACCACGCTACGCGACCACCTTCTGGCACTGCCAAATCTCGAACGCGGCTCGCATGCCATGAGCCGCCTGCTCGAAGAGGCGCAGACCGCGCTGAAACCTTCTCAAACACGCATCATCACCACCGCTATCGAACCATGACACGCTCCCTCCTCACAGCACTCTTTGTGCTGCCTCTCTCTGCCTTGGCACAGGTCAGCTACACGGGTGGCGCTTACTTTCAGAACTTCGACTCGCTGCAAGGCACGACGAACAACACCACCGGTGTCACTTGGACGGACAACAGCACGCTGCCGGGCTGGTATTCGAGCCACACGGCCTATGGCGTGACCAATGGCACCATGGGAGGCACAGTGGCGACGTTTGATGGCACCTCGGTGGCGGCAAATGTCGGCCTCTTCAGCTTTGGCGCGGCGTCGGGCACGGATCGGGCGCTGGGATCGCGGGCCACCTCGGCTGTAGCGGGCATGACAAACATCCATTTCGGCGTGCGGCTGAAAAACGACACCGCACAGACGATCACATCCTTCAGCGTGATGTTTACCGGCGAGCAATGGCACAAAAATGGTGGGACAACAGCGCACACACTGCCGCTTCAGTATCAACTCGGCGCCACCTCGATCACAGCGGGCACGTGGACGGCAGTGACGACTTTTTCATCCCCTGTGAACACAGCGACCATCGCCAGCCTCGATGGAAACGCGGCGGCGAACCGTCGCGGAGTCGGTTCAAAGATCAGTGGCATCTCCTGGGCACCGGGTGCCGAGCTGTGGATCCGCGTGGCGGATGGTAATGAGTCCGGCAACGAGCAGGCACTGGGCATCGATGACTTTCATTTCATCGCGGATGACGAGTCGGGTGTGTTTCTCAACGGCAACACGAGTTACATTTCGATGGGCTTCGGCGCGACGACGGCCTCTTTGAACACGAGCAGCTTCACGGTGGAGTGCCGCTTCATCCGCACGGGACCAGGAGTGACCGCCTCCACCGGCACAGGCGGCATCACCACGGCGCTGCCGCTGGTGGCGAAGGGCGTGGGGGAAGGCGATGCCTCCAATCTGGATGCGAACTACTTCCTCGGGATCGACAATGTCACGGGCAAGCTGGTGGCAGACTTTGAGCAGCAAAATGCGACCAACAACGGCACGGCATACGCTGCGGGGCAAAACTTTCCGGTGTATGGCTCCACGGTGCTGCAAAACGGTGTGCCGTATCACGTCGCGGCTACTTACGACACGGCGACGGCGGTGTGGAAGCTCTATGTGAACGGCGTGGCGGAAACGACGACGCAGACGATTCCGACCTTTGTCGGCGTGGTGCCGCGCAATGACAACATCCAGGGCCTCGGCATCGGCACGACAGTGAACTCCAGCGGCGCACGTGCTGGCTTTTTCCACGGCTTGATCGATGAGGCCCGAATCTGGAACTATGCTCGTTCCAATTCGGAGATCGCCGCGAACATGGATATGGAGATCTCCTCAGCGACGGGTCTGCTCGGCCGCTATGGCTTTGATGAAGGCACGGGCACCACGGCAGCGGGAACGAATGCCGCAGGTGGTGCGGCACCCGTCGGAACGCTCGCTGGCACGGTGCTTCCCGCGTGGGTGAATGCCAAGGCTCTCGTCGTGAACAATGCGCCGACGGTTTCCATCACTGCTCCCGCGAACAATGCGTCTTACATGGCTCCTGCGACAGTAAGCATTGCTGCCACGGCGAGTGATGCAGACGGCAGCATTGCGAAAGTGGAGTTCTTCAATGGTGTGACGAAGATCGGCGAGGACACCACCGCGCCGTATCAATACGACTGGAGCCGCACGAATGCGGACACGGGCACCTTTTCACTCACGGCGAAGACCACGGACAATGGCGGCGCTGTGGCGACCTCGGCAGCGGTGAGTGTCACCATCACGCCAAATGCCAATCAAGCACCCGTGATCACGCTTTCCACGCCAGCGGATGCCGCCACGGGCATCGGCAGTAGCACGATGCTGAACGCCACCGTGAGCGATAACGAGAGCGATGCGATGACGGTGACCTTTTATGGCCGCAAAACGACGCCTGGGGCTCCTGGGGCGGATTTCACCATCGCCACGCTTCCTGACACGCAGTTCTACTCGGAAAACCTGAGCAACAATGGTCGTGCGGCCACTTTCCACGCGCAGACGCAGTGGCTCGTCGATAATCGTGATGCGCTGAACCTCGCGTTTGTCAGCCACATGGGCGACATCGTGCAAAATGGCGATGCGGTGCCTGCCGAGTGGACGGTGGCGGATGAGTCGATGAAGCGGATCGAGAACCAAGTGGCCACGCTGCGTGCCTACGGCATCCCATGGGGTGCTGCGCCGGGAAATCACGATCAAACGAGCATCGGCAACGCTGGCGGCGCGAATGTGTTTTACAACAATCTCTTCGGTGCCAGCCGTTTCGCAGGCCGCAGCTACTGGGGCGGCAATCAATCGCTGACGAACAACAACAACAATTACCAGCTCTTCAGTGCCAGCGGCCTGGATTTCATCATTCTGCACCTCGAATACGATGCGCGGGCCGTTTCGAGCTATCAGGTCATTTTGGACTGGGCGGACGCGGTGATGAAGGCTTTCCCCAATCGCCGAGCCATCGTGACGAGTCACTGGATCGTCAACACGGGCAATCCCGCGAGCTTCAGCACGCAGGGGCAGGCCATCTATGACAACCTGAAGGACAACCCGAACTTCTTCCTCATGCTCTGCGGCCATGTGGCTGGCGAAGGTCAGCGCAGTGACACCTTCCAGGGCCGCACCGTGCATAGTGTGCTACAGGACTATCAAGGCCGCACCAATGGTGGCGATGGCTGGCTGCGCTACTTCACCTTCTCTCCCACCGCGAATACGATCAGTGCGAAAACTTATCGTGTCTCGAATCCGGTGAATCCAGCCGCGGGTGCGTTTGAAACCGATGCGGACAGCCAGTTTACACTGGCCTACAACATGCAGAGTGCTGTCACAGACTGGATTCCGCTCGGCACGGCCAATGTGGCCGCGGCTGGCACCAGCGCCTCGCTGAACTGGACCGGACTGGAGGCGGGCAGCCATTACGAATGGTATGCGAGCGTCACGGACACGATCAACACGGCCAGCACGACGCCACGCCGCTTTAGCACGACGGCCAATGCCGCGCCGAGCGTCGCCATCACCGCTCCGGCCAATAACGCGAGTTTCACCGCTCCTGCGGCCTTCACACTCACGGCGGATGCAGCAGATGCGGATGGCAGCATCGCTCGCGTGGAGTTTTATCAAGGCACCACCAAGCTTGGCGAGGACACGGCGGCTCCGTTTGAGCAAAACGCGACCGGTTTGCTCGTCGGCAGTTATGCTTTAAGCGCCATTGCCGTGGATAACAACGGCGCGACGACTCTCTCCAGTATCGTGAACGTCAGCGTGCTCGCGAGTTTGCCGCCGATGGTTAGCCTGACTGCACCGCTTGCCACGGATAGCTTCGATGCGCCTGCCACTGTCAACCTCACCGCAGATGCTGTGGATGCTGACGGCATCGCACTCGTCGAGTTCTTCAACGGCGTCACGAAGATCGGTGAGGATAGCGCCGCGCCTTACACCTTTGCATGGACAGGTGTCATCAGTGGCACTTACTCACTCACCGCAAAGGCGACTGACAACGCAGCAACTGCAGCTACATCGACGGCCGTGGTCATCACTGTGATGAACACCGACAACGTGGTACCCACAGTCTCCGTCACCTCACCCACAGCAGGCGATGTCTTCGCTGGGTCCATCACCATCAACGCCAGTGCCTCCGATACCGACGGCGTCGTGAGCAAGGTGGAGTTCTTCCTGGGTGCAACCAAGCTCGGTGAAGACACCACAGCCCCCTATAGCTACGTCTGGTCTGGCGTGACGATTGGCAACTACACGCTCACCGCTAAAGCCACCGACAACGACGCTGGCCTCACCACCTCCGCCAGCGTGGCGATCAATGTCATCGCAGCACCCGTCGCCTTTTCCGAGAACTTTGACTCGATGGGCACGGCAGGCACCGCGCCACCATCTGGTTGGTCCATCAAGAATGGCGAAGCGACAACGTCGTCGAACTCGACGTGGACAGACTCGATCCCCATCGCAGCAAACGGAGCCACGGGAAGCGTCGCCTCCATGGTGGCCGCAGCGGGTGCTCTCACGGTGAACAATGCGCCCACAGCCAACCAAAACAATGGCTACAATGCCCAAGGCTCGACCAGCACGGACCGCGAGATAGCTACTGCTCCGACATCGGTCTCTGGCATGGCCATCCAATGGCAGCTTAGCAACACAGGTGCGAGCATCATCACAGCCCTGCGCATCGGCTACGACATCCGCCGCTATACCGCACCGGCAACGGCCAATGAGCTTCCCGGCTATCAGTTGTTCTACAGCCTCAATAACGGCACCACTTGGACAGGAGTGCCAGCGCTCAATCCCACCATCAGCGGATCTGGAGTTCAGGTGCCAAACAGCGCCGGCGTCACCACCGTGGCTCCCACGGACTTCACACTCAGCAGTGGCTGGGCTCCGGCTACCACACTCCTCCTCCGCTGGGTCGATGACAATGCCGTTGCGACTTCGCCGGACCAGATCATCGGTCTCGATAACGTAACGCTTCTGCCTGCTGCCCTCCAAGTCGGCGCAGCTCCGACCGTCTCCATCACATCGCCAACCAATGGCACGATCTTCAATGTCGGCGACACCATCAGCATCGCGGCGAATGCGGCTGACATGGACGGCAGCATCACAAAGGTCGAGTTTTATCAAGGTGCAACCAAGCTCGGTGAAGACACCACCTCGCCCTACGCATTCGATTGGTCAGGTTTCACCGCTGGCAACTACAGCCTCACCGCCAAAGCCACGGACAATGACGGCAATCTCGTCACTTCCAGCGCGGTGAACCTCACCGTGAATGTCGGTGCAGGTAGCGGCACGCTCACACGCGGGCCGTATTTGAACATGCCGAACGACACCAGCATCGTCGTCCGCTGGCGCACGAGTCAGGCAGTGGTCGGTCGTGTGCGTTACGGCACCAGCAGCGCTGCGCTGTGGCTTTCCACGGATGAAACCGTCGCTCGCACCGATCACGAAGTGCGTCTCACCGGCCTAACGCCTTACACACGCTACTATTACAGCGTCGGCTCGGCTCTCGACACGCTCACGCCTGAGGCGACGGACACCACCTCCGTGCGGACAGCCGCCTTCACCATCCCAGCGCCCACCGCGGATGATTACACCTTCCGCACCGCTCCCACGCCTGGCACGGCAACCAACACACGCATCTGGGTCGTGGGTGACTGCGGCCGCGGCAGCGCCACACAGGCCGCAGGCCGTGACGCCTACTACAACTGGATGGGCAGCCGCGTTCCCGACCTGAATCTTCAACTCGGCGACAATGCCTACAACTCCGGCACCGATACCGAATACCAAACGGGCTACTTCGCCATGTATCCCACCATCTTCCGCAAGATGCCGCAGTGGAGCACGCTGGGCAATCATGATGCGAATAACACCACACCCAGCGGCGGCGGCCCTTATTCCTATCCATACTTCACCATGTTCACCTTTCCCACCGCCGGTGAAGTCGGCGGCGTGGCCAGCGGCACAGAGCACTACTACAGCTTCGACTATGGTAACATCCACTTCATCTGCCTCGACTCCAACTCCTCCGTGCGAACCGTGGACAATCCTGCCACCACAGGTGTGAACGAAGACGGCCCAATGGCTACTTGGCTGCGCCAAGACCTCTCAAGCACGACGAGGACTTGGATCATCGCCTTCTTCCATCATCCGCCTTACTCCAAAGGCAGCCACGACTCCGACACCGAAGCCGCCATGGTGCAAATGCGAACGAACTTCAATCCCATCCTCGAAACAGGCGGCGTCGATCTCGTGCTCACCGGCCACAGTCACAACTACGAGCGCAGCGTGCTCCTCGATGGCAACTACGGCACCACTGGCACCATCACCGCCGCGATGAAGAAAAACGCGGGAAACGGCAGCACCTCCGGCTTTACCACGAATGCGGGCGGCGTCATCCGCAGCGCTGCGAATGGCTTCACAGCCACCGCAACCGTCGCAGGCACCGTCATCGCACCGAACGGAGCCTACATGAAGCCACTGACCGGCCCGCGTGACCATTTCGGAGCCGTCTATAACACCGCTGGCATGTCCGGCCAGGCCGATGGCGGCTCGATCAATCACAGCGCGATGTACATCAGTTACAGCCAAGTCGGCACCGTGAATCTCGACATCAACGGCAACACCCTCGTCGCTACCTTCATCCAATCCGACGGCAGTGCTCCAGACAACTACACCATCATCAAGCAAGGTGCCGCCGACAGCGATGGCGATGGCCTCACCGATGAATTTGAGATCGCCAACGGCCTCAATCGCACCAGCGCCGCCGACTCCAGTGGCGACAGCGATGGCGACGGCCTCAACAACCTCGTCGAATTCGCCTTTGGCACCAATCCGGGCACCAACGACACCGGCAAACTCGAAGTCACCGGCGGTGTGATCACCAAACGCGGCCAACCCGATGTCAGCATCACCAACACGACCAATGGCGTCGATTTCAAAGCCGCCTTTTGCCGCCGCAAAGATCAAGCCACCGCCGGCCTCACCTACACCGTGCAGTTCAGCGCGGATCTCGGCACCTGGGAGTCCAGTGTCGTCACGCCAACCGTCGTCGCTGACGACGGCACCTATCAGGTCGTCACCGTACGCTATCCCTTCTTCGTCAATGGCCAGAAGGCCCGCTTCTTCCGTGTCTCCATCACTCCTAACTGATCTCGACATCCCATGAAACTCCCGCGCCTCGCCTTTGTCATTCTCGCTTTGATCAGCACATCCTCCGCCACTGCCGCCGTCATCTACAGCGGCCTGCAAAACATCGCCATTCCCTTCGGGGGCATTCCGGTCGGCTTCGACGGCGTTTACATCAATCTGGACAACGGAGCCACCAGCACCTCCGCCATCACCGGCTGGGATATCAATCCATTCTTTGGCGGAGCCGGCATTGCCAACAACAGCAACTTCCAGCCCGCCCGCACCGGCACAGGGAACTCCGATCCCGTCGTCCGCCTCAACAACGGCGACCTCGTCAGCAGCCTCTTGAGCTTTTCCACCGGCTTCGGCGGCTCCGGCGATCCCGTGGCGCACATCGGCAATGGTGCGAACCAATTTGGGGACGGCAGCGAAGGCTATCTGGGCTTTCGTTTTACCACCGACACGTCCGCCGGCCCCTACTACGGCTGGATTCGTCTCGAGTTCACCAACAACACCAGCGGCGGCATGATCAAAGACTGGGCCTACGACAATACCGGTTCTTCGCTCACCATCGGGAGCGTGCCTGAGCCATCGCGTGCCATATTTCTTTTCTTCGGCATCAGCAGTCTTGTACTGCGTCGGCGGCGGAGCGTGGCTTGAGAATATCGCAAGATGGAATTCAGAGTCGGCCCGCTGTTTCCAGGGAATTGTGAGGCTTAATGCAGCTCGAAAATTCCCTCGATCTCCACCGCGATGTTTCCTGGCAGAGATCCCATGCCAACGGCGCTGCGTGCGCCGATGCCATTCTCCTCGCCCCATACTTCCGCAAAGAGCTCGCTGCAGCCATTGATGACTTTCGGATGATGCGCGAAGTCGGGCGTGCTGTTCACCATGCCGAGAAGTTTTACCACACGCTTCACGCGGTCGAGGCTGCCGAGTTCCGCACGCAGTGTGGCCAGCAAGGCGAGACCGGTTTGGCGTGCAGCGGCTTTTCCAGCATCCAAATCGAGATCAGCACCCACACGGCCACAGATGTAGTCTTCGGGGCCGCGATAGGGACCGTGTCCGGAGATGTAAGCGATGTTGCCAACAATAACGACAGGCTTGTAAACCCCTCCGCGCGGTGGCGCAGGTGGCAAAGTGAGTCCGAGGGCGGTGATTTGTTGTTCAGGTGTCATTGAATAGATGGCGGTTTTTCCAAAAGTAACTGAAGCCAGAAACCAGCGTCAAAAAAGTGGTGAAATAGATGATGAATGCCGGCACAGCGGCAGGCATGGCATCCATTGCTGGTTTAACAAAGGCAAAGATAGGCTCCACGGATGCGCGGTTCAGTAGGAAGTAGCTCGCGGTAATGATCTGCCAGAGCATCTTGTGCTTTCCGAGCTTTTCCGCTGCCAAAATGGCTCCCTGACCCGCTGCGATGAGGCGGATGCCGGTGACACAAAATTCACGCGCCAGGACGATGATGGCGATCCACGCTGGCAGATCTTTTTCCACCGCCAACAAGATGAAGGCCGCTGCGATGAGCACCTTGTCAGCCAGTGAGTCGAACAGCTTGCCAAAATTGGTCACGATGCCGAGCTTGCGCGCCAGTTTGCCATCCACGTAATCCGTGATCGACGCCAGCCCAAAAACCAGTGCTGCTATGGAAACGCGATTCTCCCAAGGCAGGTAAAAGCACGCCACAAACACGCCAGTGAGCACAAGGCGGGCGAGGGTGATTTTATTCGGGAGATTCATGGGGCACCTAGCTTGTAGCGAGGATTTAGGAATGGCAAAATATTGAGTTCAAAGTCCGGGATGTTTGAAAAGCACCGTGGTTTTCAAACCGAAGTCTGGCTGCGTAGAAATGGCGAGACATCTCATTCACCAATGCACCACAAAAACTCCTGACGTGACTCACCCAGTTTAGCTGAACGCAGGTAGATTCGATTGCCGCAGATGGCAGGCGTTGAAAAGGATTCGTCGCCCAGTTTATTTTGCGCCAGCAGGGTGAATTTCTCTGGCGTGGCTTCAAACACGGATGTGGTGCCGCCTTTGCTGGTGACATAAACAAGCGAGTCCATCATCACGGGAGAGCCGTAGAACTCTTTGTCCACCTTTTCAGACCAGCGCTCCTCTCCAGAGTCAGCCTTCCAGCAGGTGGCTTTGCCGGAATCTCCAACCGCAAAAAGATAGCCGTTTTTCACAAGCAAGGAGGGCACATAGGAGCGCGTGGTGTTTTCCCAAGCAATCTTGCCTGAGCCATCGGCCTCGATGGCCATGGTGTGGTTCTTTGGATAGCCACCGCCGATGAAAACGCGGCTTCCATCGGTCACAGCTGTGACCACGGTTTCTTCCGTCGAACCTTCGAATTCCCAAAGCTTCTTGCCAGTCAGAGGATCATAACTGGAAACGAGTTTGCAGCCCGCTAGCACGACCTGCGTCTTGCCAGCGGCGTTCACGACAGCAGGAGTCGCGTAATTGGCCACTGGCGGTCGATCTTGCTGCCAGAGAATCTCGCCCGTGAGCTTGTTAAGGCCAGACATCTTGCCACCACCACGATGGTCTGCCGCTACGAGCACCACCGACTGATAAATCACCGGTGAGGCACCAAAACCCTGATGAACTTTGAAATCGGCCACGCGTCGCTGCCAGAGCACTTTGCCGGAGAAATCCAACGCGGTCGTGAAGATCGCATTGTCGTTGAGAAAGTTGATGTAAAGCCTCTCGCCATCGCAAACAACGTCGGATGAGGCCAGCGAGGAGTTGCGATGGCCGCCCGTGACAAAGTTGCCGCTATGCACGACCGACTCCCAAATAGTTTTGCCAGTGCTTCGGTCAAAACAAAGCACGAGTTGCTCCTCCTTTGGCACATCGGCAGTGGCAAGGTAGATGCGCTCACCGATGACTGTCGGTGAGCCATGGCCACGTCCGCGCACTTTCGCATTCCAGAGCACATGCTCACTCTCGCTCCAGCGAAGTGGAAGCTTTTGTCCAGAGGCAGCATGCCCATTCGCAGACGGTCCGCGCCAACCGGGCCAATCGGCCACCGCACTTGCATCTTGGGCAACGACATTCAAGGCAGAAGAAGCGAGTAGCAAGAGTGTGAGGAGCGATGTTGCGGAGTTCATGTGGCAAAGGATAACGCCATCAAACGGCCGGTATTCTCGATCTTTGGAAATGAAAACTATGGAGTCAGCTCAGCACCTTGGATTGCGAGTTTGATGAATCTGTTAGTGCGCTACATTCTTCACTATGAAGACCTCCCTCCCGCGTCCCATCCGTGATGAACTCGGTTCATTCTCTACCTTGCTGTTACCTCAGGCATCGTTGCCATATTCCCATATGCTTTGCCTGCTTTTCCTCTCATGCGCTTTGGTGACGAGCGTTGCATGGTCACACGAAGTTGACCCAGACGTGACTGAAGAACACCGCGGACTAAGGGAGGCAGCGAAAACGGCTCTGTGGGGAGGTAACATGATTCTTTTTGATGCGTTGCTCAAAGCCGGTCTCCAGATCGATAAACCGCTCGATCTCGAGAGTGGCGATACGACTCTCCACATCGCAGTTGCAGCGAGCAAGCCGGACGTGATCCGTTATGTAATCAAGCTCGGCGCGAATCCACTTTCGATGAATCATTATCAAAACAAGCCAGTGGATAGGCTGGCAGATCGCGATGACGAGAAAGAGGTCCAAGCCTGCCTTGAAGTCCTGAAGCGCGAGCTCACCGACTACGACCGCAAGAAACTCATGGGCGTTCCTATACCAGTCTGGCGGGAAGTGCTGGGTTCTCCAGAGTGTGCGGCTGACCCGTTAGCACCACCTTCTGGCGATGAGGAGCCTCCACTTGTTTCGTTTATATCGATCAATGACTCAGACCCATCACCAGAGATAAAATTTGTCCTTGATGTGCATTTTCCAGGCTGGCGGCCAGGTAGCGTTATTGAGGCTGCCGAGCCTCCGGCTGGCATGAGACATCCCAGCATCATCCGTGACAAAAACACGAAGCAATATGGCGTGCATGTGCAGATTCATTTAGTCGAGTCCAGTTCTCAGGACGTGCGGCTGGAGGATCGCAACTACCTAGCCAAATTCGTTCGATCACAGAAACTGCCAGCCTATGAGTTCAAAATCCGCCGAACATTCGGTGGCGCACTCAACGGCGGAGGCTGGGGCGGTCATTTGGTACAGCTCAATGGCTACTGGATGAAATTTGGGACCCACGGCTGGGACGAGTGAAAGACCGGTGTCCGGGGCGCGCGAACCGCTCAATCAGCTTCTGCGACCGCATCTTCATCAAGATAAGCCACATCAAGTCCGTGGATGGTCGTTTGGCCTTTCTCCATGCGCAGATGGACAGGTTTGACAGTGGTGCGTTGCTGCAGGCAAGCCGTGAGGGACTCTGAATGACTGATCACCCACACTTGGGAGTCCTTTGATGCTTTGGCAATGAGATCGGCCAGCGCGGGAATGAGGGAGGGATGCAGGCTGGACTCTGGCTCATTGAGAACGATCAAACCCGCCGGCCGCACGGGGATGAGCGCAGTGGCCAAAGCGATGAAGCGCAAGGTGCCATCCGACCACTCGGGAGCAGACACGGGCTCATCCAATCCGGGCGTGCTCAGAAAGGCCTGGAACATAGACCCGTGAGTCTCGATGAGTGGCACGCAGCCGGGTAGTGCGGCATCAATGGCCTGAAGAAATTCATCACATCGATCCGACTCCAATACGGTGCCAATGACCGCCGCCAAATCGTGACCATCTCCTGCGAGTGATGTCGTCCATGCTCCAGGCACAGGCTTTCTTAATGGCGAATCTGGATCCGTGCGAAACTGATGATAAAAGCGCCAGCCACAGAGTTCACTGCGCAGGGCTGCCAAGGCGGGGAACTGCTGCGCATCACGCAATAATGAAAGCGTGGACTCGCCAGGAGCATGCGGCAGCGTTTCTTGGCGCACACGACCTTCCGCATCTCGCACGGTGACACTGAGCGATTTGCGCGTGGCAATGGTGTTGGACCTCACAGGCTTGCCACTGCCCGCCCAGACTATCTCGGCTTTGATGTCTGGGGATAGCTTGAAGGCACTCTCCTTGAGTGCTGGCAGGCCCACCGTGAGCTCGCACGAAAAAGGTTCCATGCGCGCATGGATGCGCAGCCGAAAGCCACTCTGGTCCTGTTTGTCGCGCGCACCGCGCCAAAGTAATGAGGACATGCCGCCTTCTTCAGCCACTGCCTGACCGAGAGTGCCCTCCGCCCAGCGAGATAAGAGGCACAAGGCCCGATAGAGGTTGGTTTTCCCGACTCCATTACCGCCAGTGATGACGACAAGTTTGCCACAACGGACCGAAAAGCGGCGCAGCGACCGGTAGTTATCGATTTCGAGCGAAAGAATCATTTGATGGCAGCATAGAGGAAAGGATCACCGGCAACAAACTCAAGCTGACAGATCATCGCATCACCTGTCGTCTGAATGGAGAGTGTCATGGGGTGCGTATCAATCGACACTCGTTTATCCGCTCCATGGTACGTCGCACACTCATCTTCTGGCTTGTTTCCTGGCAACTCCTTGCGGCTGATCCGACAGCGTTGATGGATCAGATGAAAGCGCTGCATCAAGGTCGCAAATGGAAGGAGCTCATCGAGCAATTTGGCAATCATGACTTCATCAACTGGCCACCAATCAAAGCCGCCGAGGCGCTGCAGCTTCGCGGGCAGGTTTACTCTTTCACCAAGGACGGCAAGCATGCTGAAACCGATCTCTTGGCAGCCAAGAAGTTGACGCCGACTCGTCCGGAGATCCCGCTGCTGTTGGCCGAGAACTACGTCAACAACCTCAACGACGAAACCATGGCCATCGCCGCCTATCGGGAGGCTCTCACGCTTTCCGGAACCAATACCCAGGGCTGGCAGCCGCTCACCGCCACCGTCGGCCTTGCTCGGCTTTATACCGATCAGGTGAAGCTCGACGCGGCTCTTGAAGTGCTCAAACCCTACGGCGATCTCAGCCAGCTTCCGGCTTCGTGGCGGATCAGGCTCTTGCGCGCTTATGGCCACATCTATGCCGCGCAGGGCAAAGAACAGGAGTCGCTGGCCAGGTTTCGCGAGGCTTTGCAACTCGAAGCGCAGCAATGAACTTTCCCAATCGAATGAACACCCACATGAAGCGACTGCTCACTCTCTTTCTCGCCACACTCACGCTGGCGACCGCTGCCGCCGGTGCCGACGCGGATACCACGCTCACAAAGATGCGGGAGCTGACCAAGGAGCGTAAGTGGAATGACCTGATCGCGCAGTTCAAGGATGAAGACATCGCGGCATGGAAGGATGTGCCGGCGAAGGCGGCAGAGGCGGCCAGTTTGCGTGCCCGAGCGTATGGCGTGCTTAAAGATGGAGCGAATGCGGAGAAGGATCTAAAGCTCGCCATCGAACGAGCACCAAAAAACGGCGAGCACTGGCATGAGCTGGGCATGCTTTCTAGCGGTCTTCTTGCAAACGATGATCAGGCTCTGGCCGCCTATAACCGGGCCTTCGAGTTCGCGGGCAAGTCCATGGGCTGGCTGCCGATCAGCGCGACCCTCAATGCGGCGTCGATTCTCCACCAGCAGGACAAGCCGCGGGAAGCACAGAAAGTCATGGAGCGTTACGACAGCTCCGACCTTCTGGCCATGGCTCCGGTTTGGGGCGATAAAATGCGGGCGGTGAATGAGAAGATCGCAGACAAGCTCAGTTCCTCGCTCCTGGTGATCGCCGACAAGGGCACGAGCGATTACCAAATCGTGCTGCCGGACACGTTTCCGACGCCTGCGATTCAGGCGGACCTGCAACAGGTGGCGCGATTGCTCCAGACGGCTTTCAAAGCCAACGACGCGGAGTTACCGATCGTGACGGAAGCCTCCCGCGATGCCGCCAAACCGGCCATTTACGTGGGTGCCACCGCTTTCGCTCGCAGTCACGGAGTGGCGTGCAAAGGTTGGAGCTATGTCCACAAGGCCATCGGACGCGACCTCATCATCGCGGGCTGCGATGAATCCGCGCCAGGCCGGGGGCCTGATAACCCAAAAGCTTCGGGCTTTGATCGAATCGGCACCGCAAAGGCCGTCACGGACTTTCTCCAAAACCATGTCGGCACACGCTTTTTGTTTCCTGAGCAAGGCGGCTTCGCTCCGCTGGCGAATGTCGCCAAAGTGGATCTGCTTAACACACCCACCATCGAGTATCTGCCCACGCCGAGGATTTCCGTGCCTCCGGATCTGGATGTGAAAAAGACGCCGGTTCTCGATTACGACATCACCTGGCCTCCGGTGGTGAGCTTTTATCATCTGGCGCAAAATCGCTTTCCCACCATCGACTCCACCTTCGGCGGCCACACCTGGCATCGCGCGGTCCCCTCCACTGAAGCCGACTTCGCCAAGCATCCTGAGCGTTTTGCGCTGCTCGGCGGCAAGCGCCAGATCACCGGCGGCGAGG
>JANOBP010000779.1:0-3736 GCA_031411715.1 Verrucomicrobiaceae bacterium
TCACATAGCCGCTCATCTCCTTCTCCAGCAGCCCTAGATTGTGCGCTTGAGTGTTGTAGCCGTCTTCTTTGCGGATCAACCCTGCCAGCTTCCACGCCTCGTCCTCTTCGCCCAGCCGTAGCAGATCGTGACAGAGTTGCATCTTGGCAGGCAGGTAGTTGGCATCAAACTCCAGTGCCTTACGCTGATGTCCCGCACTCTCGGCAAAGCGATAGGCCCGAGAAAGGCAGCGCCCCATGGTGTGCTCCACCTCAGGATTCTTGTCCCAGCGCTTCAGCGCCTCCGCTCTCGCTGCGTCCACTTTTTTGGCGTCCGCCAAAAACAAATGCGCGACCACCGCCCTCAAAGCCCACGCCAGCGGGTGATGCTCATCCAATTCCAGCACCTGCTGAATCGCCGCTTCTGCTTCGATAAACTTCTCACCACCAATCAGCAATTCCGCGCGCAGCAGATGTCCATTCGCATGATGCGGATTCAACTCAAGCGCCTTCTTCAAGCTATCCACCGCCTTCTCGCGATCACTGGATCGGAAAGCCATCGCCAGACCAAACCTCAGATGCGCGGACTCACCACAAGCCTTCAAACCCGCTCGAAAAACCTCCGCTGCACGCTTCGCATCGTCCTTATCGAGCGCCAGATGTCCCTCCGCCAGATACGCGGCTTCCAACTTCGCATCCTTGCCCTGTGCCACCTTGAAATACTGCGAGATCACCTTCTGCGCATCCGCGCCGAGCACCAACGCTGCACGTCCGAGCATCACCGACTCCATCGCTGTGCGGTCCTTCGATGCCTTTGACTTGGCTATCTCATTGATCCCCTTCAGTGCCTCCGCCGCCACATCGGTCTTGCCCAGCAGCTTTGCAAAATCATGCCGCAGCATCAGCAACTCAAAGTGCCCTGGGAAAATCACCAGCGCCTTGCGTGCCTCTTCCAGCGCCTCATCCACGCGCCCAAGTTCCACCAACGCCTTCAGTCGATAAATGCGCCACTCCGCGGCCTTCAGTCCTTTCTCCGCTGCCGCTTCTCCAATACGTGCCACCAGCTCATACTCGCCCTTCGCCAACAACTCCCCCACCGGCCCGAGATTGCGCTCCTCAAAGATCTTTTCGAGATCGATCTGTTGCGCACGAGCGAAGGTGGAGATCAGAAGCAGCAGGAGGGCGAGAAACGGGCGCATGAGTTCAAATCGTGTTCAAACACGCTGTTCTCGCACGAGTTGTGCCTTGTTTAGCGACGACGAGTCGCCTTTCCATCTTAACCAAACAAGCTCGTGACCGGCTGGCCCTTGTCGGTGACGGTGAAGGGGCGCTTGGTGCTGCTGTAGAGGACCATGTCGAGTGGCAAGCCGAGGGCGTAGGCGATGGTGGCGTTGAAGTCGGGGACGCCGACTTTGTTTTCGGTGACTTCGATGCCTTTGTCGGTCTTACCATAGACCTGTCCGCCTTGAATGCCGCCGCCCCAGAGGACGGAGCTGAAGGCTTTTGGATAATGGTCACGTCCGTCGTTTTGATTGATCTTGGGCGTGCGGCCGAACTCGGAGGTGAGGACGACGAGTGTGTCATCGAGCAAGCCACGGCGATTGAGATCGGCGAGCAGTGCGCCGAGAGCTTTGTCGAGCTCTGCGGCACGCTCAGGAAGGCGCGCGTAAATGTCCTGATGCATGTCCCAACCACCGAGAGTGACTTCGACGAACTTCACACCGTGCTCAACGAGGCGACGTGCGAGCATGCAACCCTGCGCAAAGGTGCTGTCGCCATAAGCGGTGTGCGTTTCATCGCTTTCTTTGCTGAGGTCAAAGGCATCGAGATCCTCGCTCTTCATGACCTTGATGGCGTCTTTATAGACCTCGGCATAGGCTTTGACGCCGTTGTAGTTGTAGGCTTGGCGGAAGCCTTGATCGAGCTTGGCAGAGAGGCCGAGGCGGTAATCAAAGTCGCTCTCGCTGAGAGTGGCGGGCTTGTGGCTGTTTTGAAGGCCTTTGGCGGGATCGTTGAGGATGAGTGGTTGGAAGGCAGCCTCGAAGAATCCACCACCAGCGTGTTTGCTGTCGCCCGTGATGATGACTGAGCCGGGGAGATCGGTGTTGCCCTTGCCTTGGAATTTTTGCAGCCAGGCACCCATCGTGGGATGCCGTGTGGCGCCGCGCATGGTGTAGCTGGTGTGCTGGAAGTAGTTCCCCTGCGCATGTGCTCCCTGTGTGGAGCTGAGGGAATTGATGATCGCACCGCGATGCATCATCTTGGCGGTTTCAGGCAGGTATTCGCTGATCTGCACGCCGTCGGCGGAGGTCTTGATGGCCTTGGTGCTGCCCATGGTGTCCGCACCGGGCACGACGCCGAAGGTGTCGAGGTGCGTCATGCCGCCGGACATGTACAAATAGATCACGCGCTTGGCCGTGGCGGCCTGTTTGAGCTTCGATGAGCCTTCAAACGGAGCGGCAAAGCCACGCGGGGCGAGGGCGCTCATGACGGAGACGCCGAGACAGGTCTTGGCGATGTTTTTAGCGAAGTCGCGGCGGCTTTGGTCGTCGCAGGTGTTGAGGAGGTCTTTCATGGTGTGCGAGTGTGTGGGTGTTGGACTTACTGGACGAAAAGGAACTGGGAGCCGGTGATGAGGGCGTGGGTGACGTCGGCGACGGCTTTGTCGCCGCGTTCTTGGATAACGTTGTTGAGCACGCCTTGTTCAGCGGCGTTGGGTTGGCGGCCGAGGAGGGCGAGGTAGAGTGTGTTGATCTTCTTGGCGGGTGAATCAGCCTTGGCGAGGTCTTGATTGAGCTTGGAGGCGGGGCTGCTCAGGATGTCGGCGATGGGTCCATTGAGCATCGTGAGTGCTTGTGGCACTGAGGCGTCTTCGCTGGCGTTTTGGATCTGCTCGCGGTCGCTTTGACCAAAGGTGCGCAGGAAGGTGCCGGGGCGTGCGGGGCTGGGCTGCTCTGAAGCACGCGTGGCGAGGCTGATGTCTTTGCTGCCACTGGTTTTGCCATCTTTGCGATTGAAGCTCTTCATGAACTCGCGGCGCTGTTCCTTGGTCATGCTGGCGAGCACTTTGGGATCTGGCTGTGCGGGTTTGATGGCGGGCTTTTTGACTTCCTGCTTGGCGCTGTAGCCTTTGCGCAGATCATTGGCGCGTTCTTCACCGACGAGGCCGACGAGGAAGTCGCGCTCGGTTTCTCTGCGCAACACTTGGGCTTGGCGGGTGAGGTCTTTGGCTGCGGCAGAGGTGTCTCCACCTTTTTCCTTGATGGCGGCCATCTGGGCTTTCATCTCGTCGAGCTTCTTCTGATTGGCGGAAAGCTTCGCGGCGTTTGCTTTGGCGATTGTTACCAGACCTTCCGGTCCCTTTTCTTGGATGGTGCCGAGGAACATGCTCAGATCGTCGAGATACTGATGCAGGCGGGTGTTTTCTTCATCGACACTGTCATCGACGTTGCCTTTGTCTAGGGTCACAAAGGAATCCCACACCTGCTCGGCGCTCATGCGGCGGAGGATGGGGCCGGTGAAGTGGTAAGCCTCGCCGAGCTGCACTTCCTGTGTGGTGGCAGCGCGTTGGTAGGTGTCGGTGTTGTAGAGCACACGGAGGAAGGATTTGAGCGAGTACTTTTGCTCGACCATCAACTCACTGAGGTAATCCATCAGCGCTGGATTGCTGGCGACGGTGCTGTCGGTCAATTCATCGACGGGTTCGATCAAACCGATACCAAAGGCCTTCTTCCACATGCGATTGGCGATCACGGTGG
>JANOBP010000780.1:0-5049 GCA_031411715.1 Verrucomicrobiaceae bacterium
CCTGACCCAATCGAGACGCTCAAAGCGGCCGAAATCCTTGTGAAGGAAGGATTTATCGTGCTGCCCTACATCAATGCTGACCCCGTGCTCGCGCGGCGGTTGCAGGACGTCGGGACAGCCACGGTGATGCCTCTGGGTTCACCCATCGGCTCACATCAAGGCATCACGACGAGGCGTCAGATCGAAATCATCATCACCCAGGCCACCGTGCCAGTCGTCGTCGATGCTGGGATCGGAGCACCGAGCCATGCCTCAGAGGCCTTTGAAATAGGCGCTGACGCCGTCCTGGTGAATACGGCCATTGCCGTCGCTGCGGACCCCGTGCGCATGGCACAGGCCTTCAAGATGGCCGTCGAGGCTGGGCGCGCTGCTTATGAAATTGGCCTGAGCGAGGGTAAAGCAGAAGCTGCCGCTACCAGCCCGCTGACGACATTTTTATATAGCTAAAACAGTCCTAGCCCTTCACGAGGTAAGTGAAGACGATCACACCGACAAAGAGGAGACTGGCTGCAACAAGCATTCCGAAAATCATAGAGGCAGGCCATTAGCGCGTTTAAACCAGCGTTCCAGTGAAAATTTCCTCTTGCGAAAAAGGGAGGGTGAGGCAAGCTCCGCGCCCCTATGGCTAAAACTTGCTGGCTCGAGCGCGACAAGCGCAAACGCAAAACTGTTGAAAAATACGCTAAACTCCGCGCTGAACTCAAAGCGAAGGGAGATTACGTCGGTCTGACCATGCTCCCGCGTGATGCTAGCCCGACCCGTCTCATCAATCGCTGCCGTGTCACCGGTCGTCGTCGCGCGTTCATTCGCCGCTTCCAGATGTCCCGTATGACTTTCCGCGAGCACGCCTCCCAGGGCCTCATCCCTGGCGTGACGAAGTCGAGCTGGTGATTCGTTGCTCAACGTCCGGCTTGGGCACACTGTCCAAGCCGCTAAGAGAGGCGGTGTCGGCCTCCAGCTTGCCATGCCCACCTACTCATACATCGCGCAAGACACGACCAAGGCTTGTGCCTCGTGTCGTCGCGGATTCGACCTTCGCAGGCCCATGTCTCGGCCTGCGCTCGAGGTATGTCCTTTGTGCAAAAATCCCGTCAAGAAGCTCGTCAGTAGCTTTTCGACCCCAAAACTCACCAAGCCACTCTCCGTCTCCGACGCGAAGGCTGCGGGTTTCACCATCCTGGAGAAGCGTTGCGATGGGAACTATGAGAAACTTTGAGCGCAGGCACGCGATCGCAGCATGACATTGATTCTCGCCAATTTTTCCGCCGATCTCGTTCATGAGTGGAATTTCACGGCCACCGAGCTCTTCTGGCAGGCGATCATCGTGCTGGCCATTGTGCTGCTGAATGCCTTCTTCGTCGCCGCTGAGTTCGCCATCGTCAAAGTGCGTGACAGTCAGCTCACGGCTGCCATCGAGGAGGGAACGCGCGGTGCCGAATTTGCCCAGCACGTCACGCGTAACCTCGACGCCTACCTTTCCGCCGGCCAACTCGGCATCACACTGACCAGCATCGCCTTGGGGATCTTTGGTGAGCCCTACGTGGCCATGGTCGTGCAGCCAATGCTGTTCAAACTCGGTGTTACCAGCGAAACTGCCGTACGCTGGACTTCCATCGGCATTGCCTATGCCCTGGTGACCTTTTTGCATGTCGTCCTTGGTGAGCAGACACCCAAGGTGCTTGCCATTCGTAAATCACTCGCCGTCACGCTCATCATCGCACGGCCACTGCATCTGTTTTACTTCATGCTGAAGCCTGCCATCTGGATTCTCAGCAGCAGCACCAATGTCATGCTCAGGCTCTGCGGCATCAGCAATGTCTCCGAGCACGAGATCGCCCACTCGGAAGAAGAACTCCGTCACATCGTGGCTGAAAGCCAAAAATCCAAGGAAGTGACCGAAACAGAGAAAGACATTCTCCTCAACGCCCTCGCTCTCAATGACCGCTGCGTGCGGGATGTCATGACGCCGCGTAACCAAGTCGTCTCTCTCGATGCCGACGACACCTTTGAGGCCAATCTCAAAGTCGCCATCGACAACAAACACACGCGCTACCCGCTGGTCGAGGGCCATCTCGACCACGCCATTGGCACCATTCACATCAAGGATCTCCTTGGGCTCATCGGCAAGCCGCAGCCGGACCTGCGTAAAATCAAACGAGACCTCCTCATGGTCCCCGAGATGCTCCCCATCGACAAGTTGCTGCGTTTCTTCCTCGATAAGCACGTCCACGTCGCCCTCGCCGTCGATGAATTCGGTGGTGCCGTCGGCATTGTGACCCTCGACAACGTGCTCGAGGAAATCGTTGGCGACATTCAGGACGAGTTCGACCACGAAGTCAGCGAATTCCGTCGCATCAACGAGCATGAATTCACCGTCGAAGGCACCTTCAATCTCTACGAGCTCGCTGAGCAAGCCGGCGTCGATCTAGAAAGCGACGAAGTCACCACCATCGGCGGCTACGTCACACACCTCCTCGGCCACCTGCCCAAAGTCGGCGAAAAAGTCACGATCGAAGACTACGAAGTCACCACCACCAAAGCCGACCTCCGCCGCGTGCTGCAACTGCACTTCAAGCGGCTCTCGAGCACTGCTACCGAGATAGGCGACGCCGCTAAAGCGTAGCCGTGCCATGGGTGCCGCGTGCGGCCATGAACCGACCGCTTTCTGATGCCATCGACTGCGTCTGCGCCCAGCTCATTGGCTTCAACTAGAAAAAGACCCGCCTCCAATGCGGAGCCTTCCAGCTCAAAACGCTGCCCATCACTGCCTTCCAGCCATCTGACATCACCGTCACCTCCGACAACCCCGACTGGCACGGCTCCTTTGAGAAAATGAAACGTCTTCTTATTCCGCTGCCACTTCGGCAGGTTAGTTATGGCCTGTGTAATGGAGCGGCCTGTTCCTAGAGAATGAGTTCATGGGTGCCGGGGCCGAACTAGAGGCCCCGGCTCGATTCGTAACCTTTTTTGCCAAAAAGGAATTCGACCGAAGTAGTAGCTTATTCAGGGCTGCTCGATTTCAGCAATCGCTACTTCATGTCACGCACATGCTTGAAGGCGGCTTCCTGCATGAAGGTGCTAGCGGCAGGTGTGTTGGTGTGGCCGCTCAAGACGTCGGCGTGGATCGTCTTTGGAATGTTCAGCGCATTGTAGGCTGCATAAACGCTTGTGGGTGGGCAGGTCGTATCGATTAAGCCGACCGTGACCGCTGCGCCACGGCATTTCGTTCTTGCGGCAAAGTTCACGCAGTCAAAGTAGCGCGCTGACTGCAAGCCAGCGGCATTAGGCTTACCATCGGCTTCATTCGGGACGATTTTGGGCCAACCGTTGACGCGGTTGGCCTGACTGCCAGTGTGATCACAGCCAGCGGGCACGCCCGCACAGAAGAAGGAGACGCGCTCGTCGAGTCCGGCGGCGGCAAAGGCCTGAAATCCACCTTGGCTGCTGCCATAGACGATGAGCGTCTTCCCATCCCACTCCGGCTGCGCGGTGAGGAAGTCGATGGCGCGGATGAGCCGCAAGAACATTCCTTTGAAGTAGCACTGCTCGCGGTCTTTGTTGCCGATGGCCGAGTAGCCTTTCAAGGCACCTGCGTTGAGTGCATCGTAGAATTCCTTGGGTTTGCCATTGGAAATGCCGTGCGCGTTGATGTCGAGAGAAAGCATGCCGCCTTCCTTGATGGCCCAATTTGCGCTGCCGGGATTTGAACTGCGAACCCCTGCCCCATGAACATGAAGAATGGCGGGCAGCGATTTAGGTTTCGCACCTTGGGGTTTGGCGAAATAGCCTGAGACGGGCGCGCCGCCGAGGCAATCGACCTGCAAATCGAAGACGTCCGCACCTTTCACATTGGCTTGAAAAGGCGTCAGCGTCGATTTCATCTCCACTTTGGCGAGCGCAGCTTTCTGTGCCTTCCAGAAACTCTCAAAGTCCTCCGGCAGGGGCATGCTGGGCTTGATCTCGAGCGGAGCAAAGGCGGCCGATGCGAGCGCGCTGGCCTTGCCACTGGTGATGCGGAGCTGAAGGAAACCTGGCTCGCTGAGTGTGTTGGAAAGCGTGAGCTTGCCGGCTTGGATCGTGATTTTCCTGGCCGCCTGAGGCTGAACGCCATCTTTGCTAAAAACACAGGTCACTTCGGCAGGCTGTGAGGACTGGATGGTGAAAAGGGCGGTCTCTCCGGACTTATAAATGGCGTCCGGGCGGTCCACGCTGGCTTTGAGTGTCAGTGGCAGTGACTGGGCCTGGGCAGTGCCAATGAGGGCGAGGAGGAATAGAAGAAGAGTCTGGCGTTTCATTCCAGAATAGTGGCCAACTGCCAAGTCGATAGCAATAACATTGTCCTCACCAAGAGAACACGCGCCCGCTCTTGCAGCGAGCGGCTTTCGCGGCATGAATGCGCGCCCTTTTCACCCTACACCATGGCCAACGCCAAATATCGCTTCATCCTCTGCTTCGACTTTGATGGGACACTCGTTTACCCGCAGAGTGACCCGGTCTTCCATCCAGGCCTCGGACAAATGATCCAACTCCTCTGCAGCCAGGGGGCTGCGTGGGTGATCAATACGGGTCGGAGCCTGAGTCAGACGGTCGAGGGGCTCTCCCAGCATGGCATTTACATGCAGCCTGATTTCATCATCGCTCGTGAATGCGACATCTATAAGCCGGGTTTTTTCTCCGCTTGGAAAGACTATGGCCCGTGGAACCGCAAGGCCATGCGCGCGCAAGAGAGATTCATCGTGGATCACAAAGCCTCGCTGCAAGCCATCCGCGAGATGGTGGAGAGTCAGACCAACGCCTCCTTTCTCAACGGCGATTCTGGAGAATTGGGCGTCGTCGCCACCTCGGATGCGGAGATGGATGCCATATGCGCCTATATCGACACGCATACGCAGCAGTTCCCAGACATCGGCTACCATCGCAACAGCATCTACCTGCGCTTTTCCCACAGTGGATACAGCAAAGGCACGGCACTGAGTGAACTGGCGCGCCTTCTCGGGCTCACCTCCGCGGAATGTTTTGCCGCTGGGGATAACTTCAATGACCTCAGCA